>CALLPQ010000166.1 GCA_938015425.1 uncultured Parvularculaceae bacterium
CTTGGGACCGAACACAAGCAGGCCGCACAATCCTATCTTCAACATCTCATCAGCCATTTTAATATGAAAGACGATTATAGCCTTGAAGCATTAAAAGCCGCGACCCAAGGGGATGGCAGCCATTTAACAGTGTAATGCCCCCTTGAAGATCACTTAAACCAAGGCTAAACCAACATTTATTATAATTCATACAAATTTTTTCAATACAAATATCAAAATCAATATTATAGATAGTAACGGTAGTTTAATGATGCCCATACGGAAAAAAACCGCACGCGACAAAGAGTTGACCGACAAGATTGTGGAAATATTCGATGCGAATTGGTATCTTAAGCAAAACCCCGACATCGCTTTGGAAAACATTGATCCGCTGGCTCATTTCACTTCAGCCGGCCTCAATGAAGGGCGTAATCCTTGCCCCTTATTCGATAGTCAATATTATCTTGATCAAAACCCTGATATAAAGGAGGCTGGTCTTTCTGCTTGTCAGCATTTCCTGATGACGGGCGGCTTGGAAGGACGCAATCCGCATCCCCTTTTTGATAGTCAATATTATTTAACGAGGAACCCCGATGTGGAAGCCTTGGGCATTAATCCATTAATCCATTTTCTGAATTCGGGCGGTGATGAAGGCCGTAACCCCTGCCCCTTGTTTGATAGTGAACACTATGTCGATACTTTAAGAGGGGTAATCCCAAGCGGCATGAACCCGCTGATCCATTACATCAAAGCAGGGCCCATGGGCGATGCAAACCCCAACCCTTTATTCAATCAAAACTGGTACCGCGCAAAAAACCCAAGCTCCATCCAGTCGGGGCAAACGCCGCTTGCGCATTTTCTGTCGACCCCTTCTTATGCTTGTACAAGCCCGCATCCCCTCTTTGATAGTCAATATTATTTAACGAGCAATCCCGATGTCCAAGATATAGGCATAAACCCATTGCTCCATTATCTAAACACAGGCGGTATTGAAGGCCGTAACCCTTGCTCCTTATTTGACGGCGCATTCTACATCGATACGTATAAAGATGTTATAGAAAGCGGGATAAATCCGCTTATACATTATCTCGATCATGGTGCGCGCAATAACTATCAGCCAAACCTATTATTCGATCCGGTTTACTATACAGAGAATATTGGCGACTTTAATGAAGAAGGATATAATCCTCTTATCCACTATATAATGTCAGGGCCATTGAGCGACGCAAAACCACACCCATTGTTTGATCAAAAATGGTATCGTGAAAGAAACCTTGGCTTAATTCAAACGGGGCAAACCCCGCTTAGCCATTTTTTTACAACCGGCCCTGATGAATATCAAAACCCGAATGCGCTTTTCGATTCATGGTATTATCAAGAAACCTATTTCGATACCAATCAAGGCGGATGTAAATTATTTCAACACTATCTTTCTACAGGTAATCAAAAAGGGTTTAATCCTAACCCCTATTTTCTTAGTAAATGGTATAAGGATCATTATGTTGATGAAAACGATCCCGAAGACCTAAATCTATTACTCCATTATCAACAACGAGTGGATCAAGCTTATCTTGATATAGAAAACGAAGAAACATTAGAAGATATACCTAATCCTAATCCATTATTTGATACAGCTTGGTATATTTTTGAAAATCAGGATGTGTTTGATCACCGCAGTAACCCGCTTAGCCATTTCATTGAAGCGGGACACATGGAAAGGCGCAAGCCAAGTGAGTTATTTGACCCTAAATGGTATGAAGGTAACGTCACCAATCAAGGAAAATCCCTTAACGACCTTGAGCCCTTGCGACACTTTTTACATCACGGGGCTATCAACGGGTTAGCCCCCAGCGCATTATGGCAAGCAACCCAAGACACCTTGGCGGAAAATGCCTCACCGCTCCAGCATTATGATGAAACCGGCAATCACACAATCAATCCGCGGCATCGCGAAATTCTAAAAGAGTCCGATCTTTTTGATAGTGAATGGTATAAAGAAGAATATTTAATTCCGCGCAATAATTTGATGGACCCTATCGACCATTATCTTATTTTTGGGGCCAATCTTGGTTATAATCCGGGGCCGGATTTTAATTCACAAGCCTATCGGTCTAATAATCATGATTTGCGCAACGCCGCAATCAACCCTCTTATCCATTATATCCGTCATGGTCGTTTTGAAGGGCGTCACGCCACCAAAGAAAACCGGGACAATGAAATCAAGAATTTCCGTTTTAGTCACCCAGAATATGGTCCGATTTCAGATATATTAGAATATGATAGTGATATTCACCCCCCAACAGATTTAAACGAGAATATCTGCGTCCATTTACACTTTTATCACGCAGATATGGCCGAAGAATTTTGTGATATCATAAACCGTTTGCAACACCCTTTTACTTTTCTGGTGTCCGTGCAAATTGACGAAGATGAAGAATATTGGACACAATATTTTACCGAAAACATCACCTATGCCACCAAGATCGTCGTAAAAGCATGCCCCAATCGCGGACGTGACGTGCAACCATGGCTAGTCGAGTTCAAAGATATCATCCGTGACCATGATATTTTTTGTCACCTACACACTAAAAAATCCGGCTATAATAAGTTTCAAAAATCATGGCGCCATTATTTGGCCCACACCACTTTTGGCAACCAAACTCTGGTCAACCAGATTTTGACTATTTTTTCTGATGATCCAAGTGTGGGGTTAATTTTTCCCGCCTATTTTTATATTTTACGTAACCAGCCTAATTATGGTGTTAATTTCAGACAATATGAACGTTTATACACCGCCCTTTTTGGCCGTCTGCCCGATGAGGAATGTCCTGACTATCCAGCAGGATCT
The DNA here is from genome assembly GCA_938015425.1 of uncultured Parvularculaceae bacterium. Lineage (GTDB taxonomy): Bacteria > Pseudomonadota > Alphaproteobacteria > Caulobacterales > Parvularculaceae > CALLPQ01. The sequence continues at coordinate 2,828 of CALLPQ010000166.1, forward strand.
TTTTTCTGGGCACGCACAAAAACATTAGAACCTTTACTTGATCTTGATCTAGCCGTTGAAGACTTTGATGAAGAAGAAGGTCAGGTCGACGGCACAATCGCCCACGCCCTAGAACGTATTTTGGGCAGTCTTCCCGATTTTACAGGGCATACAAAAAGATGCATCGCGGTTGATGTGCCTTTTGATCTAACTAGGTATATCCACCCTGCTCGTATCGAGACTTTAAATCCGCAATTGTTTTTACCCTCAACATTCAATATCAATATTAATGACGATAATGCCCGCTCCATAAACAGAAAACCGAAAGTCGCTGTTTATACATCCATCACTGGCGGTTATGAAAATCTAATAAAACCGTTAAAGATTAATCCTGACATTGACTATTTTCTTTTCACCGACACACCAGAAAAATTCAACCCCGACTGGGCGCAAGTCATTAAAACACCCTATATCAGTCATAAACCCGTCAGAACAGCCCGATATGCCAAAACCCATGCCCATTTCTGGTTTTCGGATTATGATTACGCCATATGGATCGATGCGAATGTATTACCCGTAACGGGATTGGAAACGATCATAGAAAAAATTCATAACACTTCCCATCACGCAGGATTTATTCAACATCCATTGCGTCATAACTGCATGGAAGAAGGCAACGAGCTAATCAAATACGGGATAGATGACCCCCTCTTGATTGAAGAGCAAATTACACGATATGGAAAGATACCGGAAATTTTTGCCGAAGAATTAATCGAGACAAATCTGTTTATTTGCAGGCCCAAGCTCAAAGTGACCCATGATTTTATGTCCACTTGGTGGGCTGAAATAAATAACTATTCCCATAGAGATCAACTGAGTATCAATTACGCTATTTTTGAAAGCGAATTAAAGTGGATACCTCTTTTCGAGGATAATGTTTCACTTCGCAATCATCCTGATTTTTTTCTTTTAGAGCACGAGCTATATAATAGAGAAGAGTTTATAGAAAAAATAACCTCGAACATAAACAATCAGTCCCATGCAAACGCATTAGAACCCCAAAACGAGAACATACAGGTTTGATTATGACGATACCCTCTACACTTCGGTCAAATAGTATGGACCAAACTTTACAGCATAATGTAATCGTCTGTATCCATAACAGCCTGGATGATGTTCATCAATGTCTATCCTCTTTACGCAGATATTGGGATGCAGAGGGCCTATCCTCTCTTATTTTAGTGGATGATAACTCCGAACCGGACACAACAAAATATCTACAAGCCGTGGCAAACGAATTTGAACCCGCGCATCTGATCAGATTGGACGAACAACATTTCTACACAAAAGCGGCAAATACAGGATTACAATTCAGCAATGGTGACCTGCACACTTTGCTCAACAGCGATACCATCGTGACCCCGAATTGGGCACAATCCATACGATCTATTTTTATCAATGATAAAAATGTCGGGATCGCCGGTCCCCTCTCTAATGCCGCCAGCACGCAATCTTTACCGATGATAAAAAGCGAAAACGGGCAAACCGCGATTAACAGACTGCCAGAGGCAATGAGCCCCCAAAATTTTTCCAGCGTCGTTGCACAGTTCGCAGCAGGAATTCCAATTCCCTATGTGCCGGTTATCCACGGGTTTTGCTATACGATACATGATAAAGTCATCAAAAAAATTGGCTATCTTGATGATGAAAACTTTCCCACCGGATATGGCGAAGAAAATGATTACAGCTTTCGCTGCGAAGATGCAGGTTTTGCATTAGCCATCGCTTTAAACAGCTTTGTTTTCCACTCTAAATCAAAAAGCTATCAGCCAGAGCAACAACAAGATTTCACAAAAGCGGGCCAACAAGCACTCTCCGATAAATATTCGTCGCGGCGCATCAAGAATGCGATTGATATGATGGAAAACCACCCCTCTCTCGTGGCCATGCGCAAAGCGGTTTACGAAAACTGGCCAGATCATGAGTGGACCGCATCCTATCAACAATAACAAGATTGTGGGCCCACTCCCCGCTAACAGACGGTAAAATCTAACAGGCTAATAAATGACAGACGTTAAATTCTCAGCAGCAAAACGCGTTGGCGTTAAAGGGGTTTTCTACGACCTTTACCATGGCTTCAAAATGGGCCCGCTTTGGCAAAACTTTGCTCTTGATGAAATACAAAACCGCTATCGACGTTCGGTTCTCGGCCTCGCCTGGATAGGGGTCTCCTATCTATTTTTTGTTCTGGTTATTGTATTATTTTTTCGCGGCCTATCAGCGGCTGACCCATTAATGTTCCTTGTTCATGTTTCTATTGGCTTTACGGCTTTTACCTTCATGGTCGGTAATATAACCGATGGATGTGATGTCTATCGAAGTGCAACCGCATGGATTAAAAGCACCTCTTTGCCCTACTCTATCTATATTTATAAAAGCATATTCCGCTCGATCTTTACGTTCGTTATCCAGATCATACTGGCCTTCGCCGTAATCTTTATCGCTGGTTGGCGCCCCCAAATCGGCGCTCTCATGGCTCTTCCTGCTTTGTTGGTCTATCTGGTGAATGCCATCTGGATACAAATGTTATTTGGATTATTCGCAACCCGTTATCGCGATATTTCCCATCTGGTATCTACTGTCACCAGATTGCTTTTTTTCGCGACCCCCATCTTGTGGACACTCGGGCAACGGGGGGGCATGGTACAAAAAATTGCCTATATCAATCCGATGACCCATTATATAGAAATTTTTAGAGCGCCGATCATGGGCACACCCATCATTCCTCATAGTTGGATTATCGTCATAGGCTTAACCCTTTTCGGTTGGGCCATTACAATCATTGCTTCTTCTTTCATGTCAAAACGATTACCATTTTGGATCTAGCACCGTTCAATATTCTTAAGCCACAGGACTGATCGCATGGTTCGCCTTACTGTTGATGATATTTCATTACGCTTTCCTCTTTATTCGAAAGCCCAGATCCAATCCTATCAAAATGGTGATGAGTTGGATGAGCGCATCATCATGTCGCCTAAAGGGCGTATTTTAGGTATTCAGGCTTTAAGCAATATTAGCTTTGATCTTAAAAGCGGGGATCGATTGGCAGTGATCGGCGCCAACGGTTCTGGCAAAACAACATTACTTCAAGTCATTTCTGAAATTATCCTCCCTGATAGTGGCCATGTCTATGTTGAAGGACGATCCACCAACCTGATCAATATTAATCTGGGCATTCAACCGGGGGCCAGTGCCCATCGAAATATCACGTTGCGTGGGTTAGCCGCAGGGCGAACAATCAAAGAGATAGAAGATAAACGAAACGAGATTATTGAATTTTCGGAGCTCAACGAGTTTATCAATATGCCTGTTGAAACCTATTCTGCCGGTATGAAGATGCGACTGAACTTTGCCATCGCCACTGCTTTTGAACCGGAAATTTTGATCCTTGACGAATGGCTCAGTGCTGGTGACATTTCTTTTAAAGAAAAAGCAACCGCACGCATGGGGCAGTTTGTAGAAAAAGCCGGTATTCTGGTTTTAGCCTCTCACAGCAAAAAAATGTTAATGGATAATTGTGAGCGTGCCATTTGGATTGATAACGGCAAAATAAGAAATGTCGGAGATGTAGAGACCCTTTGGGGAGAATATGCTAAGGAAGTACATGCACAACGCGCAGAGGCAGCGGCCTTAGCCAAAGCCCAAACAGCAGACGGATAATTTTATGAAGACAGCATGGTTTACAATCTGCGCTAAAAATTACCTCGCTTATGCTATTACTTTATACCAATCATTAGTGCAGCACCATGAAGATGCACAATTCACCGTATTTTTAGTGGATGAACTTGATGATCAAAACCTACTCAAAAAACTACCCTTCACACTGATCAATGCAAAATCACTCCCACTTGCTCATTTTCCCGACATGGCTTTGCGCTATGATGTTATGGAACTGGCCACAGCCATAAAGCCAACATGTTTCAAAACACTCTTAACCGATCATAATTTTGATAGTGCAATTTACCTTGATCCCGATCTTTTTATTACTGCCCCGCTTGCTAAAGTTCAAGATGGCCTGAAAAAAGGCCATGATTTAATCCTTACCCCTCACATTCTAACCCCCTACCAAGACGACAAACATCCTGACCATATACAAATATTAAACGCTGGCACCTATAATTTAGGGTTTGCCGCTTTATCAAACAAACCTTCTAGCATCAATTTACTTAATTGGTGGCAAAACAAACTGTTCACCAAAGGTCATAATGACATCACCAATGGTTATTTCGTTGATCAAAAATATATGGAGCTCGCTCCTTGTTTTGTTCCCAAAACTCACATCCTCCAAGACAGAGGATATAATGCAGCCTATTGGAACTTGCATGAGCGTCCAGTCACCCGAAAAAATCAACAATGGTATGCTGGCGATGACAAGCTTGCATTTTTTCATTTCTCCGGTGTTATCCCGAATGATGAAACAATTTTTTCAAAACATCAAAACCGGTTTTCGGTGAACACTATCGGCCCTTTAAAAGAGCTGTTAAATCAGTATTTACAAAAACTAAACATTAATCATTACAAAGATTTTTCATCACTTCCCTATAGTTATGATCAATTTTCTGATAAAACGCCAATATCGCCAATGATGCGGCGTCATTATGCGGATTGCCAGAAAACCCCTTCTCCTACTCTCAATCTAATGGATAAACTCGATCCTGCCTTATTCAATCATCCATCAAAAGAATACCCCCTACCCGCACTGTTGGTGAGGGGTTGGAAATCACGACCTGATTTGCAAAAGGCATTTAGCCTTGGTTCCCATCAAGGCCGTGTGGGTTTTTTAAACTGGGTCCGCGCCAACGCAGAACAGCAATTTTCATTACCTCCCTCCTTACTTGATGAACTCCTATCCGGCACCACCCCCAACAATCCAGCCCACCAAACCGCCAGAAGTAAGATGGCCGCACTCGCAACTAAAACACTCGCCGCGGCCCCCTCTTTAAGACCCCTCTATCAACATTTACCAACGGGCCTTCGCTCTAAAGTAAAAACCCTTTTATTGCGCACTCATGCAAGCGGCGGCGATCATGACCAATTAAAAATAGGGCGCGCCACCGGTGATTTTGATTCAAATCGCGCCAAAGGGGTTCACCTTTATGGCTATGTGCGCTCCCAAAGCGGTATTGGCCAAGGGGCGCGCGGCCTCGTCAGTGCATTAAAAACCACGAATATCCCCCTTGCCGTTACTGCTTTGGCAAATCTGAATGACCAACGGGAAACTCATCCCTTTCCTGAGATTTCCCCCCCCACAAATGGCATGCGTATAGCGCTGATTGATGCCAATGCCGAACAAACCCGAAAAATGGAAGAGCTTATCAACCCACAAAAATTACGTGGGTGCTACCGGATTGGCTATTGGGTGTGGGAGCTCTCCAAATTTCCGCAGATATGGGAGCCCGCTACGCAAATAATAGATGAATTCTGGGTGCCCAGCCAATTTGTGGCCACGGCCCTGCGTTCGATTACAAATAAGCCCATTCATATTATTCCCCATGTTATAAAACCGGAAACACCTGCTGCATTGGGGCGCAGCCATTTTAAACTTCCGCCGGAACGCACGATATTTCTTACCAGTTTCGATGTTAATTCCTTCATGAAACGTAAAAACCCCGATGCTACTATTAGCGCCTTTCGTGAAGCCTTTGACGAAGCCAGCCCCAATAGTCCAATCCTCGCTATAAAAATCCATGGCGGCGAGGGAAAAGTTGAAATAACCCAGACTTTACAACGACATATAGGTAATATTTCAAATATAGTACTAATTGACCAGACCCTGAAGAGAGATGAATATCTAGCCCTACAGCACCTTTGCGACGTGTTTATATCCCTGCACCGCTCGGAAGGTTTCGGCCTTAATATCGCGGAAACCATGCATATTGGCAAAGCGGTCATTGCTACTGACTATTCGGGAAATTGTGACTTTCTCGATGAATCAAACGGTATCCCTATTCCCTATGAGCTGGTCAATGTCCCGAATGGTGCATATCCCCATAGTACGGGGCAAAAATGGGCCGAACCCGATCATCAAGCGGCTATCCTCGCCATGCAAAAACTAGCCTATGATCAAGGCTTAAGGGATCGATTGGGCCAACAGGCGAAAGACACGATTATACGTTCCTTTAGCGAGCAGTCGGTCAGTAAAATAATCAAAAAACGCATATCCGAGATTGATCAGGAATTGACACGCTAACTGCTATTCTAACTGTTGCCAAAAAGCACGAGACGGTAACCCTAGAGCTTGGTAAGTCCAACGCTCAAAATATTGCCAAATTACATTTTGCGGGGTAGCGATTATCGCCACGGTGTGTCAAAAAGACCCCAAAATAAATTTGTTCCTACGGGGATCTCACAGTCAAAGTTAGAAACCAATAATTATGAAATATCTAGTTACCGGTGGTGCCGGATTTATCGGGTCAGCCGTTGTCCGGCAGGCCCTTGATGCAGGGCATAACATCATCAATCTTGATAGCTTAACCTATGCTGCAAATCTCGACAACCTTAAGGGGTGGGATGACAATCCGGCTTATGAGTTTGTCCAACTCGATATCTGCGATGGTGAGGGATTACACGCTTTATTCGAGCGGACAAAACCAGATGGTGTTATCCATTTAGCCGCAGAATCCCACGTTGATCGGTCAATCGAAGGCCCGGGGGCCTTTATTGAAACCAATATTATGGGCACCTATCAATTACTAACCGAGGCGCGTCGTCATTACGAAACCCTAGAAGGTCAGACAAAAGATCAATTCAGATTTCTTCATGTGTCTACTGACGAAGTCTATGGCACCTTAGGCAAAACCGGACTGTTTACAGAAACAACCGCCTACGCACCAAACTCCCCCTATTCAGCCTCTAAAGCCTCTTCAGATTTTCTTGTGCGTGCATGGGGCGAAACATTCAAACTACCCGTCGTGACCAGCAATTGTTCTAACAATTATGGCCCCTATCAATTTCCTGAAAAACTAATTCCTGTTGTGGTCCTTGCTGCCTTGGAAGGCCGCGAAATTCCGGTTTACGGAAAAGGCGATCAAATTCGTGATTGGCTTTATGTGGAAGATCACGCAGCGGCGCTTTTGACGATTATCCAAAAAGGTAAACTTGGTGAAACCTATAATGTAGGCGGCCATAATGAAAAACAAAATATTGAACTCGTAAATATGATTTGTACCTATATGGACGAGTTCACGCCAAAAAATCATCCACACCACGAGTTGATAAAATTTGTTACGGACCGCCCGGGGCATGATCAACGTTATGCCATTGATGCCAGTAAAATCGAAAAAGAGCTAGGGTGGCGCCCTTCTGTTACTGTTGAAGAAGGTATGCGCCAAACCGTTAAATGGTATCTCGATAATCCAAAATGGTGGGAAGACATACGCGCACGCGGCTTTTCCGACCAGCGTATTGGCTTGAAAACAAAAACGACCAGCTAAGGCAATTTTGATGCAAACAATGATGATCTTTGGCAAAACAGGCCAAGTCGCAACTGCTCTAAAGCAGATGCTAGAAAGCTATGATATCAAACCCATCGTCATCGGTAGTGATGATCTTGATTTATCTACACTCACTGACAGCACAGTCATCACAAACTTAATTAAGGAACATACGCCTGTTGCCCTCTTAAATGCTGCGGCGTATACCGCCGTTGATCAAGCTGAGAGCGAGCCGGAAAAAGCCATGGCCATAAACGCAATTGCCCCCGGCCATATGGCGACCGCCTGTAAAATAGCCAATATACCGCTTATCCATGTTTCGACAGATTTTGTCTTTGGCGGCAATACCGCAACGCCCTACAAGGAAGAGGATCAAACCAATCCGCTTAACGTATACGGACAAACAAAACTTGCAGGCGAACAAGCAATAACTCAGTCAAATTGTATACACGTTATTTTACGCACATCGTGGGTTTTCTCGGAAACAGGCAAAAATTTTGTGACAACCATGCTAAATTTAGGCAAAGACCGCGACACCTTAAACATTGTATCAGACCAGTATGGAACGCCTACCCCCGCATTGGCCATCGCACATATTATGGTTTTGACGGCACAAAAAATTATCAACCATCCCTATAATTCCGGCATTTACCATTTTTGTGGCGATGAACCCACAAACTGGTCCAATTTTGCACGCGCTATCTTTGATGAAGCGGAAATGGATATCAACGTCAATGATATCACCACGTCAGAATATCCAACCCCCGCCCAAAGGCCGGATTGGTCAGTGCTAAATACAGAAAAAATCCATAAAATATTCGGCATCCCCAATCCATCATGGCGCACGGCCTTAAGAGAAACTATCATAAGATTGCAATAGAATTTTCAATGCCACACCTGTTTTAAGAAGTATAAAGATTAAATTTTTAGGAGCAAAAGATGAAGGGTATTATTTTAGCGGGGGGATCAGGCACGAGATTATACCCAATCACCAAAGCGACCTGTAAGCAATTATTACCGGTCTATGATAAGCCGATGATTTATTATCCCTTATCTGTGCTTATGCTCGCTGGCATTAAAGATATTTTGATTATTACCACCCCTGAAGATAATGCGATTTTTAGTGGTTTGCTTGGCGATGGTAGTGACTGGGGCATCAACCTTACCTATGCCATCCAGCCGGAGCCAAAAGGCCTTGCCCAAGCCATGATCATCGGGGAAGAGCATATTAATGGCGAGAAAAGCGCGCTTATTTTGGGTGATAATATCTTTTATGGCCATGGGCTTCCCGATATGTTGCAACAGGCGGCGAACCTTCAAGAAGGAGCTGTGGTTTTTGGCAGTCATGTTCACGACCCGGAACGTTATGGCGTTGTCGAATTTGACGAAACCGGACGGGCTTTAAGCATTGAAGAAAAACCGGAAAACCCGAAGTCAAATTATGCCGTCACGGGACTGTATTTTTATGATGAAACAGTTTGCGATCGCGCAAAAAAGGTTAAACCCTCCCCTCGCGGTGAATTAGAAATAACCACACTTAACGAAATGTATTTGCACGATAATCAAATGAGTGTGGAATTATTGGGTCGCGGGTTTGCCTGGTTAGATACAGGAACTTACGAATCTCTTCTACAGGCCGGACAATTTGTTTATACAATGGAAGAACGTCAGGGCTTAAAAATCGGATGCGTCGAAGAAGTCGCTTACCGAATGGGATATATCGACGCTGATCACCTCCGAAAATTAGCCAAACCTCTCTTGAAAAGCGGCTACGGCGAATATCTCACCCAAATTGCAGACGAATAGGATCAATTGATGCACGTAGAATCATTATCAATCCCCGACGTAAAAATCATTACACCCCGTAAATTCGAAGATAGTCGGGGATATTTCACCGAAACGTATAATCAAAAAAATTTTAACGCCAATGCGGTGCCGTTAGATTTTGTTCAAGACAATGAATCTTTCTCGGTTCATAAATACACAGTCCGAGGATTGCATTATCAAGCGCCTCCTTTTGCGCAAGACAAACTTGTTCGTGTCTTAAAGGGACGTATTCTGGATGTGGTAGTCGATGTACGAAAAGGCTCGCCCACTTTTGGTCAATGGATCAGCGCCGAGCTTTCAGCCGAAAATGCAAAACAATTATTGTGCCCCATCGGATTTTTGCACGGGTTTATGACCTTGGAAGACAACACGCTGGTTTCTTATAAAGTCACTAATTTCTATGATGGGGACAGCGATGGCAGTGTCTTTTGGGCCTCCCCCGAGCTCGGTATTGATTGGCCTGCCTCTATAGAGCAAGCCCATCTGTCAGATAAGGATATTGCAGCGCCGAAATATAGTGACTTTCAATCCCCGTTTTAAAGAGCGAGATAGTCAGCTTTTTTCAACCATAATACGGGTAACAATTAACTGGCCTGAACGCATAGCGTCATAGCGTTCGGCCCAAACCGCCGCATGATCACTCATCAATCTTAACAAAGCCGCCCGTTGCCGGTTATCAGAAATGTTCTCTAAAATTTGCCAAGCAGAACGCCAACCAGCGAAACCCCTTGTAATCAGCGGGATAAACATCTGTGTATCATCCACTTGGCCCGTCACCTCAAAGCCGACATTTCTTGCCCCTGCCTCATAAAAAGCAGCTTGTTGTGGCACACCTTGCCAAGGGGCTTCAAAAGCAGATTTTAAACGCACCCCTTTTCGAACAATGGAAAAGTCCACAATTGTCGCTTTAGCCCCGGGCAACAACATTTCATACATTAACCGTAGCATGTTTTCCGGTTCACTTTCGCGGTGCAGTTCAAACAACATCATACCGCCATCAAAAACAGGTTTATTCATTCTCTGGCGCGCTAAATTATAATCCTTATACGGTAACGATCGTAGAGATTTAGCATGGCGGCCAAACCCCGAAAGCCGCCACCGTGTACCTTTTTTTAAATCACGCAACGGTGCACCGCGCCCAGCGCCAAACACACCAACACGGGCATTCGTATTAATCATTAAACTGCGCGCTAAATGCATGCTCCACGCGGGTGAACCCGGTTCGATACGCCCATATCCCCATATGGCTTCGCTAACCATATCTGCTTGATCTGTAATTGAATTTAAAGGCAAGCCTTGGCGGCTATGGTGGAGTAATAATTCGGTTCGCTCGAATGTCGGATCGAAACCATATCCCTCCCACCACGCATGGAAACGCCGCCCCGCATATGCAATTTTAGGCTGCAATCCGGGTAGCCGAACACTTGAATATTTACGTTTTTCGCGCATTGAACTCTATTATTTACTGACCACGGATAGT
>CALLPQ010000167.1 GCA_938015425.1 uncultured Parvularculaceae bacterium
TTGGGCCTCATCGCGAATATCCACCACCAAAGGTAGCGCTTGCCCCCCTGCCTCTTCTATTTCTTTGGCGGCTGTATAAATAGTACCGGGTAGATGTTTATGAGGTTCGGCAGTTTTAGCGGCAATGACAATATTGGCCCCATCTTGCGCCGCACGTTTACCGATTGCCAAGCCAATGCCGCGACTTGCCCCCGTAATAAACAATGTTTTATTATTTAAAGACATAAAGCCATTCCCGCTTTCAACCAGTTGAATAATTCGATAGTTATTATGGAGCTATTATTGAAGGGTTACCATTTAGCAATACCCAATGGAGAAAGCCATACAGTCACACCAATCATGCCAGAAATCGTAACAGCATAAGCAACCCAACGCCACTTCCACGGAGCAAGAGAGACGGCCCCTTCTTCCGGCTTAACAAAATCAGTTTCTTGCGGCATCAATTTCCCGAAGACCAGCATAATACACACACAGATGACAAAAAAGATTGCCGCCCAATGTAGAAAATGCAACCCAAAATCGTTAAACAGCTGGGTATATCCATAGCCAACCAAATAAGTCAATAAGGAGATTTTAGCCCCTAACGCCGGAACACGCTTTGTAAACATACCTACCATAACAATGGTAAAGATTGGAACACTGAAAAGACCCGCAACTTTTTGGAAATAATCATAAAATCCGTCGCTGGCAAAATAAATAAACGGAGCAATAATCATAGCCAGAATAGCCAGCATGACTTGAGCCCGTTTTCCAACTTTAATCAAATCCGGGTCGGTCACCGCCTCGCGGTGTTTATCTTTATACGGTTTATACAAATTCAAGACTGCCATTGTGCTGGTACTGTTTAAGCCAGAATTAAACGTAGTCAAAGACGCACCAAACATAATTGCCGCCATCAAACCTATCAGAGAAGCTGGCAAAACCCCTGTCACTAATGAAGAATAAGCTTCACTGCTTTGCGCCAAAGTCGGATAGATGGTCAAGGCAATAACTCCCGGGAAAACCGTAATCAGGGGGGCAATAAATTTTAGCAACGCCCCAAACATCATACCCTTTTGTCCAGCAGATAAGTTCTTGGAGCCAAGACTGCGTTGCAGGATATACTGCTCCGCTCCCCAATAATTTAAATTAACCAATAACATGCCTGTAAACAAAGTTGTCCATGGCACAGAATCTCCCGGTTTACCCCAAGCATTCATATGTTCTGGGTGTTTATTAATCACTTCATGCCAACCAGCGACGATTGAGCCATCACCGATAAATTTCAACCCGAAATAAGGGACCAAAATGCCCCCTAAAACAAGGCCAACTCCATTAAGAGCATCTGAGGCCGCAATTGCTTTCAACCCCCCAAAAATTGCATAAGCACTACCCACAATGCCAATAGCCCAAACCAATATCCAAATGGCCGCCCAATAGTTAATGCCGAGCAATCCATCAATATCGAACATACCGTTAAGGACCACCGCGCCCGTATATAAGACAGGGGGCATTAAATTGACTACATAAGCAAGGATTAACAAAATCGCCACCCACCGCGTCAATTCGGGCCCAAAGCGAATGCCCAAAAACTCAGGCGTTGTGGTCACCCCGAACCGCAAATAAATGGGCAGAACAAATTCCGAAACGATGGCCATGGCAAAAATGGAGGCAAAGCCATACATCATGACGGTCATATTGCTCAAATAGGCCGACTCGGTTTCCCCAACGATTGCAATCGCCGAGATATTGGAGAGGAACAATGATCCACCAACCAGAAACCATCCCAAATGACGCCCGCCTAGATAATATCCCTCAACCGTGGTTAAGTCTTCTTTGCGCGTAAGCCACCACGAAAAAAGCGCAATAAAGATTGTCACGCATAGAAAGGTGAGTATAGAAGTCGTATTCATAAAATCTCACTTGGTTTAAAGCCGTTAAACTTATAGTTAGGGTAAATTAGATTGGACTCGAAAACAAATAAGGCACATGCTATATCACCGATAAAACCATTCCCGAGCATTACCGCTCTTTATCCTATAATATGGTCTTGCGCCCTAGAAAAATTAAGTGTCGGATCTAATTGGTGTTTACCCTCCAGAATCTTTTGATGATCGATCACGGAGATATCTTTATTGTTATAACGCGGATCGTTTTTTAAACAGACGTTATCACGGCGAAAGAAAGAGGAAATTAATATCAAGCGCGATTGATCTGATTGATTTGGACCAGAGGTATGAAGTGCATTTGCGTGGAAAAACAGCGCATCCCCCGGCTCCATCTCACACAAAACTTCTCCGTGTCGCGATTTAATTTCCTCAACCCGCTCAAGCTCTGCTCCCGCTTGTTGTCCTGTAGATGTATGCCGCAAACGTCCATATTGATGGGAACAAGGGATCACTCGCAAGGCACCATTATGGGGCGTACACGGGTCTAACGCGATAAAACAGCTTCCCATATCCGGTTTCAAAAACCCGTCTTCATACCAATATCCATAATCTTGATGCCATTCCCATTTTCCGCCGACCTTGGGTTCTTTATTCATCAATTTAGCATGAAAAAACGAAACCTCTCCCCCCAATAGAGTAGCCATCATTTCATTCATTTTATCAGAACATGAAAGACGCCCGAAAACATCGTCTCCCGGCATATACCACAAAGTCAATTTACTTTTACGCCCATCACTATCCAAAACATCATGGGTGTTTTGGTTCATGGCTTCATCTTTAACAGAAATTTCTTTCAACACGCGCGCCACAGACTGATCCACAAAGCCGCGCACAATGGTAAACCCTTTTTGGTCAAATTCAGATTTATGATGTTCCATATCCATTACACAACAACTCCCAGCCTTAATTCAATATTAGCACAAATAGCAAACGTCTATTCAGACCAACACAACCCATGCTAGGAGCTATCCCCATAAAGCTTGCTAATTTTATCGAACAGTGATTCATTTTCTTTCTTTAATCAAGGATGAATTTATGAGCGGGCGTTTTGATTTGAGCGATAAGGAATGGGCGATTATAGAGCCTTTGCTACCGAATAAGCCACGCGGGGTTCCGCGTGTTGATGATCGCACTGTGTTGAATGGTATCTTCTGGGTACTTCGTACTGGTGCACCGTGGGAAGATATGCCGTCGCGCTATGGTCCGCGCACCACTGTTTATAATCGTTTCAATCGTTGGCGCAAGGCGGGCGTATGCGCGTATATTCTCAAGCATTTACAAGCGGATATTGAAGATGAGCTTTATATGATCGACAGCTCAGTGGTGCGTGTTCATCAGCATGGAACGGGGCCGCGTAAAAAGGGGGCACAAACAATGAGTGCGACAACCAACAAACAGGTCGATCCCGCGGCGGCCTGACAACAAAAATCCACGCCATTACCGATAGCCAATGCCAACCAATTGCGTTGTGTCTGTCACCCGGGCAAGCTCATGATTTGTGTGCGACCAACGAATTGATTGAAGCCGTACCG
>CALLPQ010000168.1 GCA_938015425.1 uncultured Parvularculaceae bacterium
AAACCATGCTTAAAGAAGAGAAAGGGTCAATCTTTTTCACTGTGGGAACAGGGCATGTGGTCGGACCGGATAGTTTAATTAAAATGCTCGAAGAAGACGGTTTAAAGCCAATACGACAATAATGACCATTCAACTCTAAACATAGACAGGTAAGGAAATGGATAATGTGCAAACAAAGCGATTTTAAAAGGAAATTTATATTTTACATCACCATACCAGTATTGGTCATATCGATGCAAATAACAAATAAAAACGACCATGGAAAAATAAGAAAATTCCTAGACTCAAAAATAGAAAAATTAGTGAGTCATAAATAAGTTCTTTATACATACATATTTTATACTATCTTATTATTTAACCCAGTATGTCTGCAAATATTAAGGGGCGAAACCTTTGGCTAAAAGTCTAAATCCAACCCTTAAAGAGTTGGTATCAACGGCCTTTATGGCGGTACAGCAATACAGATAAATGTAAAAAAAGGGGGCTGTTAAAATATGACAGCCTTTCTTGCGTAAAAATCAATCATCTATCTCTTGCTATTTGGGACCTAGATGGATTAATCACATGGATGCATCATACAAATAAAATTGCCACGCAAAAAGGACGCTCTTATGACAAACCACCTTCACCATGGTGATCTGCCCGATGGGCTTGATTTTGGTTCCGTCGTCGCTGTTGATAGTGAAACCATGGGGCTTATTCCGGGGCGTGACCGCCTATGCGTGGTGCAACTTTCTGACGGTAAGGGGGACGCCCATCTGGTGAAGTTTGACGGAGAAGATTATGCTGCTCCCAATTTACGGGCTTTGATGGAAAATGAAAATGTTGTGAAGCTGTTCCATTTCGCGCGTTTTGATGTGGCCGTGATGATGATGTATCTGGAAGTTGAAACCTATCCGGTTTATTGCACCAAGATTGCCTCTAAACTTGTGCGCACCTACACTGATCGACACGGATTAAAAGATCTTTGCCGCGAATTAATCAGCCTTGATATTTCCAAGAAAGAACAATCCTCTGATTGGGGGGCAAAAGAGCTAACCCAAGCCCAAATCGATTATGCGGCGTCCGATGTTTTACATCTTCACGCCTTAAAAGAGGTTTTAGATAAAATGCTGGAGCGCGAAGGGCGTATTGATTTGGCGGCTGCCTGTTTCGAATTTCTACCAGCAAGGGCCGCTCTTGATCTGGCGGGTTGGCCTGAAACCGATATTTTCGCTCATTCTTAAGGACCCGATACAACGTAATGGGTACTTCTTTATGACCATAGCCTAAAAGCGGGATCATAGAGATAACAATATCTGGATTTGTCGCTAGTTTGCCCATAATTGCATTGATGCAATATGCCCGACTAGAATTGTTATATTATATCAAAAATTTGAATTATGACTTTTACGGGGTTTTTGAACCTCCACCCCTGAAAAACCGGCAGAAAATCACCATATAAATCATATGGAAGCCCATGATCATCATCAAACCAAGCAGATATTTCAGTGTCAAATGAACTTACTTGTGATAGGTTCACGCCATGACCAGTGAAGACACATCACCGCCATTACAGGCCCCAAGACGCCCCCTTCCCGATTCAAGGCGTCCCTTGTTGGATTCGTTACCCACCGGGCAGCGCGTCACAGGGCACGAGGCCCAAGCGCGCTCCGTTATGGTGCGGCGCTTGCGTTATATTCTGCCCGCCCTTGCCTTGGTGATGGTCATTATCTTCCTGTTCAATGCAACCGGATCCAAATCGACCGACGATGCCTTTTTGGAGGATTTCAAACTGGATAGCGTCGTCGCCCAAGACGCCAGCATGCTCAATCCTGTATTTTTGGCAAAGGATAATGACCAACAACCCTATAGTATTACGGCCAGTTCGGCCAATCAGGAACCGGGGGTTGATAATATTATCAATCTAAACGCACCCAACGCAGTCATGCTGGAGGGGGAACGTCAAACCTTCGCCCAAGCTGATAAGGGACGTTATTTATCGGATGATAAAGTTCTGGAATTAAAAGAAAATGTTACCTTGCGGCGTAATATAAACGGGACACCCTTTATATTAGAAACCACGGCCGCCATCGTGTCGGTTACAGATAAAACGGTAACCAGCAATAACACCGTAACCGGCAAAAACAATAATAACCGTTTACGCGCCGACAATATGCAAGTCTTTAATGACGAGCAGAAGATTGTTCTTAAAGGCAATGTCTTAATGCGGTTTAACGGCAAGGATCGTAAGGCATTAAAAAAAGCATCCCCCGACGCCGAACCTGAGACATCACAACAAACGCCGGAATAAATAGAAGATAGCAAAGCCACGCTAAACTCAAAACATAAGAGAACACATAAGAAATTGACGCAAATCAGGTTAATGGCCACAAAGACAAACAAACCGACCGAATAATTGACCCGATAACAAACCCATAAGACAGATACAAACTCATAAGACAGATAAGCAGGACGCCCATGAAAACGCCAACCCCTTTCATCTTATATGGATCTTTAGTGCTCATTTTAACCCTATGGTTAGGATTACCGGCCCACGCCCAACGGATCGGCGTTGGCAATGAAGATGTTTTCATCTCTAGTGAAGCCTTTGAAGGGGTTAATAATAGAGGCACATGGACCGGCAATGTGCGCATCATTCAAGGCAAAGCCATTTTGGTTGCCGATAAAGTTACCGGAGATATCGATGAGAATGGCGATATCAAATCAATCACCGCCACTGGCAATGTGCGTTACTCTGATGGAGAACAAGCCATAACCGGAAAGAAAGGTGTTTATAACGACAAAGCCCGTACCATGACGATCACGGATGATGTTGTCGTGACCCAAGGCGAAAATGTTTTCACCGCAGGCAAAGCAACTTATTGGCTGGATACAGGGAAATTTGTTTTTACTCCCGAGGCTGGCAAAAGGGTGCGCGGGATTTTTTACACGTCTTCAGACGTGAGTTTAAATAATTAATCTCTACCCATTATTATAAGCCCAACAGTGCATATCGCATTTGGATGGATCAAAAAACAATATGAACAAACCTCCCAATACCCCCCCCACGCAATCCCGAAATGGTCAAAGCAAAAACGACAAAACAACCCCGTTAACGGCAACCCCAACAAAACCAACAGTGATAGAGGGTAGCGGCGGATTAATTGCCACCAAGATTGCAAAATCTTTTAAACGCAGACCAGTGGTCCGCGGTGTGTCGATGCAGGTTAATCGCGGGGAAGCCGTTGGATTATTGGGACCAAACGGGGCGGGCAAAACAACATGTTTTTACATGATTACCGGCCTTATCCCGGCTGATACCGGATCCATCACCATTGACGGCACCAATGTAACCCGCCTTCCCATGTATCAACGTGCGCGGCTAGGTATTGGATATTTGCCACAAGAAGCCTCGATCTTTCGGGGGCTGACCGTAGAACAAAACTTACGGGCTGTTGTCGAACTGGTTGAAAAAAACCGTGACCGCCAAGAGGCTTTGGTTAATGATCTGTTAACAGAGTTTAATATCACCCATATAAGATCCGCCTCCGCCCTTGCTTTATCGGGGGGAGAGCGTCGCCGCGTAGAAATTGCCAGAGCATTAGCAACCGGCCCCGCTTATATGTTATTAGATGAACCTTTTGCCGGCATTGACCCTCTGGCCATTGCCGATATCAGAAATTTGGTCTCTCATCTCAAAGAAAGAGGCATTGGTGTATTAATTACCGATCATAATGTCAGAGAAACGCTAGATATTATAGATCGTGCATACATTATTCACGAAGGTGAGGTATTAATAGAGGGAACTCCGTCCGAAATCGTTGGTGATGAGGATGTTAGAAGGGTTTATTTGGGAGATGGCTTCCAAATGTAAACAATTGGTTAAAGAATACAGGTGGACAAGTGGCGTTAGGTCCTAGATTAGAATTTAAACAGTCTCAGCAATTGGTGATGACACCGCAATTGCAACAGGCAATCAAACTTTTACAGCTCTCAAACCTTGAACTCAGCGAATATGTTGAGGAACAGCTGGAAGAAAATCCCTTTCTTGAACGCGTTAATGAAGCGAATGACCCAGCCGCTGATCGCAGACAACGGGACGAAAACACCGCTGATGGCGCAAATAATGACACCCCTTCAAGTAAAGAAGAAGAACCACCGGTTTCCCCCCTTGACATGGCCAGCGAGCAAATCAACGCCGAGGCTTCGCAAAACCTTGATGTCCAATATGATGATATTGATCCGGACTCATCAGGTAGTGACCGCGCCAAACAAGACGAATATGCAACTAATGATTGGGCAAATTCCACCAATGGCGGTACTGCGCCCATGGATGATCGACAATTTGATGCTGCTTTAACAAAAGAAATTTCCCTTAAAGATCACCTTACAGAACAATTAAAAATAGCAAATCTTGATCATCAATCACTTATTATCGGTGCGGAACTGATCGACCAGATCGATGAAGCGGGATATTTAAGAACCAGTGTTCTGGAACTAAGCGAACGTCTGGGCGCTGATAAAAGCGCTGTTATTTCTGTATTAAAAATTATACAAAACTTTGATCCATGCGGTGTTGGCGCTCGCGATTTGAAAGAATGCCTGTCTTTGCAGTTGCGCGAACAAGATCGCCTTGACCCCGCGATGGAAAGTTTCATCAATAATATCGAATTACTCGCCAAGGGTGATTTAAAAGGATTGATAAAAGTAACCCAGGCCAGCGAAGAAGATGTGCGCGATATGATTAGCGAAGTGCGCGCTCTTAATCCAAAACCGGGTTATGCCTATGGCGGAGACACGGTTCACGCGGTTGTACCTGATATTTTTGTCCGCCAAGGTCCTGACGGCATGTGGAAAGTGGAATTAAACTCCGATAACCTTCCCCGTGTTCTTGTGAACAACACTTATCATGCCGAAATTATTAAGGGGGCAACCCGCGATGAAGACAAATTATTTCTCAACGAACAAATGACCAATGCCAACTGGCTTGCTAAAAGTTTAGACCAACGTGCACGGACAATCTTGAACGTGGCGTCTGAAATTGTGCGTCAGCAAGATGGTTTTTTTGCCTATGGCATTAAACATTTGCGCCCGCTTAATTTAAAGACCGTCGCCGACGCGATTGAAATGCACGAGTCCACCATTAGCCGCGCCACATCCAATAAATATATGGCAACCCCACGTGGTCTGTTTGAACTGAAATATTTCTTCACAGCCTCCATCGCTTCTTCATCGGGCGGCGAAGGACATTCCGCCGAAAGTGTGCGTCACCGTATAAAAGAACTTATAGAGGCAGAAACCCAAAAAACAGTTTTATCAGATGATCGTATTGTCGAGATTTTAAAAGCCGAAAATGTAGAAATCGCTCGCCGCACCGTGGCTAAATATCGCGAAACACTCAATATTCCTTCTTCTGTACAAAGACGGCGAAACTTTGCAAAGCAAGCCATTTAACAACGCGCTTTATTATACTGCTCTGGGCCTATCTCTTTAAAGCGATTGCGTAGGGTGTAAATCAGACCGCTGTTCCAGCAATTTCATCGGCTAAAACCCGGCAAGGTTTACACAACAAATGCCGCACTTTAAATTTATGATTGGCCACCTTACATAGAGGTAGACCCGAAGATAAATTAAAATCTAAACATTTTATTAACCCCTACCAGCCGGTTTATATGTATAGTCAATATATCTGGGTTTAAGCCAATCACTACCCTAAACGGAGGTTTTATGGATATACAAATTAGCGGTAAAAATATGGACACA
>CALLPQ010000169.1 GCA_938015425.1 uncultured Parvularculaceae bacterium
CAATAGTGGCCATAATGACAAGCCTTATAGGCAACAATTGATTTTACCGTTCACTATATGCAATCAGATCATTATAAAATAAATTTCGATAAGTCCGTATCGCCCGTAATTTCGCCAAGGCGTTGTGTCACATAATCTGCATCGATGGTAATAGATTGACCAGAGCGATCCGCCGCATCAAAAGAGACTTCTTCAAGAATTTTTTCCATTATCGTTGCCAATCGGCGTGCTCCGATATTTTCGATACTAGCATTCACTTGGGTTGCCGCGTCCGCAATGGCGTCAATGCCGTTTTCTGAAAATTCCAATGCCAACCCTTCCGTATTTATCAAGGCTGTATATTGTTTTAACAAGCTTGCTTCTGTTTCAATCAGAATACGGCGCATATCATCACGGGAAAGGGCGTCCAATTCTACGCGAATAGGCAAGCGCCCTTGAAGTTCCGGCAACAAATCTGAGGGTTTTGACAAATGAAAAGCACCAGAGGCAATGAATAAGATATGGTCGGTTTTTACGGGTCCATATTTCGTGGCAACCGTTGCCCCCTCAATCAAGGGCAAAAGATCGCGCTGCACCCCCTCGCGGGAAACATCGGCGCTGCCCCCACCGGAAGAGGCCCCTCTGGCAATTTTGTCAATTTCATCAAGAAAGACAATGCCGTCATTTTCAACCAGATCCACCGCTTCGCGGGACAGACTGTCTTCATCCAGCAATCCATCAGACTCTTCAGCAATTAAAGGTTGGTATGCATCTTTTATTTTTAATGTCTTTTTCTTGGTGGGGCCGCCAAATCCTTTGCCCATAATATCGGACAGGTTGATCATGCCCATGGACGCGCCGGGCATGCCGGGAATATCAAAACTTGGCATAGAGGCCGCACCCTCTTTGACTTCTATCTCGATTTCATGGTCATCCAATTCGCCGCTGCGAAGGCGCTCGCGAAATTTTTTCTTTGTGGCCTCACCAGCGTTTTCCCCTGTCAGCGCAGCCAGCACCCGCTCTTCCGCCAAGGCATGGGCCCGCGCCTTCACCCCTTCACGTTTTTTGTCGCGCACTAAGCCAATAGCAATCTCAACCAAATCCCGAACAATAGAATCAACATCACGGCCAACATATCCAACCTCGGTAAATTTGGTGGCTTCAACTTTTAAAAAAGGAGAACCCGCAAGTTTGGCCAAGCGCCGCGAGATTTCGGTTTTGCCCACACCCGTGGGTCCAATCATCAAAATATTTTTAGGGGTAATCTCATTGCGCATCTCCCCTTCAACATGACGACGACGCCACCGGTTTCGTAATGCCACGGCCACCGCCCGCTTAGCCGCGGTCTGGCCAATAATAAAACGATCAAGTTCGGAAACAATTTCGCGGGGAGAAAAACTGGTCATGGGGGGCACACTAACTTTAGGAATTCAAGAATAGATTTTAAGACTGATTAGGTAGTGTTATGAACACGGTTTGGCAATGAAAATATTTGCCTAAAAACATATAAGAAGATTTATCAGAAAATATATTAGCGTTTAAGGAAAACATTAATCCACTTATCGGTTAGCGCTTTTTTAAAAATACATAAAACGCCCCTGTGCCGCCATCGCGTGGCTTTGCACCGCTCACCCTAATAATGTGATCGCGCAAGGGCGCTTGCTCCACCCAATCCAGAAATCTGGATCGTAAAACCCCGCGCGGTGCGCGGTGCATATCCCCTAAACCTTTATAACAGCTATCTTCTAGCCTATCATCGTGCATTCGGGTTCTTTGGCTCTCGCGGCCTTTACCTGTTATCACCAAAACACATCGCGCCTCTTGATGACGCGCTAAAGCAATAAAGGCCTGTAGCCTTTGTTGGGCCTCAACTTGTGTGTGTCCATGTAAATCCAAACAAGCATCAATACGCATCCGCCCACGGGCGACCCGTCGCTCCATCGCCGGATCCCCTTGGGTAAACACTGAAACGCTTTGCTGCGGCGGATTTGGCAAAATAATTTTAGGCGTATTATGCGCCGTATACGTGTTGTTTTTATTGATGGATCGTTCGTGATCAGAAAGTTTTGCCGAAACAGAATCCATCGACT
Organism: uncultured Parvularculaceae bacterium; assembly: GCA_938015425.1. Lineage (GTDB taxonomy): Bacteria > Pseudomonadota > Alphaproteobacteria > Caulobacterales > Parvularculaceae > CALLPQ01. Next base: position 2,070 of record CALLPQ010000169.1, read on the forward strand.
GTTTGGACCCTAAAGACTTATCCCGATTATAAGTTTTAAGCTTTCTTTGTTTCTCGGATGTGGGCCGTATGGTCGGGCTGGCATTTGCTTCCCACGTTGGGGGCGCTGTGCCTGCCATTAATTGCTCCATAGAAACAGGCTGTTCTATCTTATTTAATTGTGCCACATCTTTTGTTACCAACGCCCACAAGGCCGCTTCCTGTTTGGATAGTTTTCTGGCTGGTTTTTTGCGCGGTGACATTATCGTGCTACTTCTCTTGGCACTGATGATTGTTGAATTGCCTTCAAAACACGCTTTGCGGCGGCATTCGGGATAAACACCGTCATGGTGCCCCGCGCCTTCATCACACCCGCTTTAGCTTTGGCTTCATCACCGCTACCCCAATACACATCACCGCGCACTGGCCCGCGGATCGCCCCGCCTGTATCTTGAATAATCATTAATTGGCGAAGGCTTTGCCCCCCCTCATCGCCTCCAATATCAAGCCAGACAGGGGTTCCCATCGCATGATATCGCCGATCCGCCGCGAGAGAGCGCCGTGATGTTAATTGCACCCCTTGCGCCCCAAGGGGCCCTAATGAGGGGTCAGGTAAATTATTTAATTTCCTGAAAAACACATAAGAGGCGTTTTCTTCGCGTAGGTTTTGTGCCTCCTCTTTAGTCGCTTTATCCAACCATTCTCTTATAGTCTGTAAGCTGATCTTGTCACGGGGGATTGCTCCACGCTCTAATAATGGTTTGCCAATCGCCGTATATGGGTGACCGTTTTGCGCAGCATAACCCAACCGCACGATCTCATCTTTTTCCAAAATCAATTGACCAGACCCTTGTATTTGCAAAAACAAAAGGTCGTTTGGATCCATCCAGGCCAATATATCGCTTTTACCGGTTAAGGCCCCCGCATTAATTTCACGGTGATCTTCATAAGGGTATAAACGCCCCTCCTTTAGCCGCCCCGCAATACGCACACCCGCCAGATTTTCACGGAATTTGCCCAAATCAATCTCTATCAAATCGGGCGGGCGAGCATAAACCGGTGCCAAATAAGGATCAGCCCGTTTTGAAGAGGCCTTATAAATAGGCTCAAAATACCCCGTAAATAACCCGTCATCATCGCGCCTGATTGTTTTAGCGCTAATTTTAGTATCAGTTTCATCACGGTAATGATTAATTATTTTAAAAGGTGTAAATTCATTTTCAAAAAAGGCCTTTGCATCACGCTTATAATCTTCGCCATCCCCATTAGAGTCTGATTGATAAAGATCATGCAAGGCCTTGCCTCGCGCACAAGGGCCACGCCAATCACCAATGGTGCCGGCGATAGATTGCAGGTGTTTATTGTGTTTCCCTAAGGCCTCTATGGGATTTGCCGCATTATTATCCGGCTTTTGCATAAGTTTTGCGCAAGAGCGTAAAAACACGGGCAAAGCCATTGCGTGATCATCTTGTTCCCACCCTGATAAAGCCGCAAAACTGGACGGGGATAAATCAAAATGCGGTTCTCCCAGATTGTCAGCAGATTGTGTCGATTGACCATCACCAGATTGACCACCACCAAAGGGTAATAAAATCACCATGACACTGAATAGGAACGTCACAGCCAGAAAAGCAAAAAGATAAATACGCGCTTCTCGGCTCAAACCCATCTTTAATCTCCGATCGTAAGCGTGACATTTCAGGGTCACACTTGAATTACAGGGTCGGGGTTACAGTCTGCATAAAGATTTTAGGTGGCGCTACCCGTTGCCACTAATAACCAGTTCGGGTCATTATTATTACGCTTACGTGTAAAGGTCCAACGATCCCGCACTAAATCAATCCGGTTCGGGTCCCCGTCGACAACATTCCCCTCACCATCTTTTGTCACACGTACCTGATCGGAAACAAAATCCGTTACAGCTGTCATTTTGTCTTCACTAATGCTTGCACTGACAATTTTGGCGCTCTCGATACCGACAAATTTCATATCAATCGTTTGGTTATCGGTTTGGCGTTGTTCGATGGCGGCTTTCAAGGAGCTCAGAACGTTTTTACCCACATAGTCTTTGATGTCCTTTGTTTCCCCTTTGGCGAAAGCTTCCACAATCATTTCATACGCGTATTTAGCGCCTTCCAAAAACGCCGCCTCATCAAAATTGGGATCAGCTTCCAATAATGGTTTTGCTTCATCAGAGGTTTTACGCACTGTTAAAGGCACCACATTATCGGTAAAAGATTTTTCGGTTGTCTTATCCTCTTTCCCCGCAGGGGCATCCGCCTTTTTAAGGCCGCCCGTCAATGTACGGCGCAGCGCATCCAGATCGGAGACATTATCCGACTTACTATCACCCTCACCAGAATTATCACCCAAGGTGGTATAAAGTTTAAAGATAAAAAAGGCCGCTATACAGGCAAAAATGAGGATAACAGGGTCCATATCGGTTTAAGCGCTTTCGTAAAAATTTCACGTTCCGGATAGAATGAAACGAATAGACAAAACAGAGCAAAATAGGAAGTCACAATAGCTTGGCCAAAAACCTTAACAGAAATATCGGCAGAATTTTCAAAAGTTTTTCCGGTGTTTACCTAGTGCGTTTTCACAATTTAAAGCCTATGATAGTCTGAATGTCCTTTATATATGATGTATTATCACGAAATGACCAGATGAATCATGCTCCTTTTTTTAATTCTTTTATTTATTATTGCCCCGATCGCTGAAATCTTTGTGCTTTTAGCCGCGGGTGACGCTTTTGGGATATGGCCAGTGGTGGGGGCATGCATCTTCACGGCAGTTCTGGGCGGCATTTTGCTTAAATCCCAAGGGGCGGCGGCTTTGTTAAAAGCACAAAGAACCATCCGCGAGGGAAAAGTGCCGGTCGAGTCGGTGGTGGATGGGGTATTACTGGCCATTAGTGCCCCCTTTTTGATGACCCCGGGGTTCTTAACCGACATTGTCGGGTTTTCTTTGCTGGTGCCCCCTGTTCGCCAATGGATTGGGCGATATGCCTTACGGCGCTTAAAGCAAAAAATTGATAAAGGGGAAGCGCAAATCCACATTCATCGTCCATAAAATTATCATCTAACACCAAACCAAATTGTCTTATTCAAGTTGGTTTATGGTTGCAGGGGACTCGCGGCGCGTGTAAGAGGTGAGGCTAATTAGGGAACCAACAAATTTTAAAACAGCGGTGATGATCAATGTCAGAAACTCCACAAAATGGTGATGCAAATAATAACCCTCAAGAAGAGGGGGCAATCATGCGGGTTGTCACCCAATATTTAAAAGACCTTTCGTTTGAAAGCCCGAATTCTCCCGCGGTTTTTGGTGAATTATCCACCCCCCCTAAAATTGAGGTCAATGTTGATGTAAGCGCCCATGGCTTGGGCCAAGACCATTACGAGGTGGAGCTTTCTGTTTCTGCACGAGCAGACCATGAAAACAAATCTGTATTCGTCGCCGAAAGTACCTATGCCGGTGTGTTTTTATTACAGGGTATTCCGGAAGAACATCTAGAAGCCGTTATGGTGGTAGAATGCCCCCGGCTTTTATTCCCGTTTTTACGCCAAATTCTGGCCGATGCTACCCGCAATGGAAATTTCCCGCCCTTAATGCTGGAACCCATTGATTTTATGCGCATTTATGAAAACCGCCAAAATGCTGAAGGTCAGTCCATCCAAGCTGATAATGTTGGAAACGCATAAACATCAATACCCCATTTGATCAGAAGGTTAAGAAGCTGATAAGTCCAGCAAAGGTGCCATGACAGTATACTAGCTGGGATAAAAGGCCGCGCTTTACAGCGTTTTAAGGATATTGCATTACCTGCAAGACAGGGCTAAAACCCCGCCAATTCACTCGTAAATAATTGAGGCCCCTAATGAACGACCCACTCTATGGAAATAAAATTGCCAGCGCTATTCTTGCGTCATTGCTATTGATTTTTGGTCTGCCTCTATTAGGCGATAGTTTTTTTGGCGGTCATGGGGGTGGTCACCACGGTGATGATCATGGTCATCCCTTCCCCCAGCTTCCCATTGAAGTTCAAGTTGCCCAAGCCGCCACAGCCCCCGAACCAGAAATTCCCCTTGGCAATATGATGGAGGAAATGACTCCTAGCCAAGGCGAGCGGGCAGCAGCCGCTTGTAAATCTTGCCATACATTTGAAAAAGGTGGTGCCCATCGGGCGGGGCCAAATTTATGGGATATTGTCAATCGCCCCGTAGGCGGAGCATCGGATTATACCTCCTATAGCGGCGCTTTAAAAGATGATGGCGGAGTTTGGTCTTTTGAACGGCTAGACGGGTTTTTAAAGAACTCGAAAACATACCTTCCTGGTACTGCTATGGCCCAAAAGGTCCGTAAAGATGATAAACGCGCTTCTATTCTTGTTTATCTTTCAACGCTTTCGGATAATCCAGCTCCGTTTCCCGAAGCCATTGCCATTGATTTAATTGATGAAGATTCGCACGGTGATGAAGAAGAAGCCCACTAACGAGGCGCACCAAATATTACAATTCGGGAAACGCATATTAGTTTAATATGCTCCGCATGCGATCTACTCAACTATTTCCAATACATTTTCCAGGGGTCTGCCTATGGCGGCCCTTTTGCCCTTAACCACAACGATTGGGCGCTCTAGAAGTTTTGGGTTTTCATGGATTGCCTTGACCAAAGCGGCATCGCTCAGGCTTTCATCCCCAAGATTCAACTGTTTGTAAGCCTCTTCTCCCTTGCGCATAATTGCACGGGGGCCAACGTCAAGCAGTGTAAGGATCGTTTTAATTTCCTTCACACTCGGGGGCTTTTCCAGATAGAGGATAATCTCCGGCTTTATGCCGCGCTCTTCCAACGCCCCAAGGGTCGCGCGCGATTTGCTGCACCGGGGGTTGTGATAGATTTTAGTGGTGTCGCTCATCTCCAACTCCTTCATTATCGCAACATGATTGACGCAATCCCGCTAACGCATAAGACCTAGCGCGTTAACCCGATGATGGCAGATCAACATTTTGCACTTTATAAAGCCAGGCGATAGCCACCGCTTTCAGTCACCAAAATACTGGCATTTGAGGGATCTGGTTCGATTTTTTGACGTAAACGATAAACATGGGTTTCAAGAGTGTGGGTCGTGACACCGGAATTATAGCCCCAGACCTCATCCAGCAAAATATCACGGCTTACTGCTTTTCCGCCCGCACGATAGAGAAATTTCAAAATGGAAGTTTCTTTTTCCGTGAGGCGAATTTTTTTATCGTCAGAGGTTACGAGCATTTTTACGGCAGGGCGGAACTCATAAGGGCCGACTTTAAAGACCGCATCCTCACTTTGTTCATGACTGCGTAAGTGGGCCCGCACACGGGCCAATAAAACGACAAATTTAAAGGGCTTAGTCACATAGTCATTTGCACCCGCATCAAGACCCAAAATCGTATCGGCCTCGCTATCCGCCCCCGTAAGCATAATAATGGGTGATTTAAATCCGTTTTTACGCATCACACGGCAAGCCTCACGGCCATCCATATCGGGCAGGCCCACATCAAGGAGCATCAAATCGATATGCGCTTCTTTCTTAACCCACTCAATGGCTTCTTGGCCATTTGCTGCGCAATCAATCGAGAATTCATCATTCATCTTAAATTGATCAAGTAATGTCTCTCGTAATAATTCGTCGTCATCAACCAACAAGATGCGTTTTGTCCGTGCCATAAATTCCTATGCCTTTTAATATTTCGTGATTGTTATATCGGTGTTTTTTAAAAAGTATCTAGTGTTATATTCATCAACACAATTCAGTCAGATAAATAAGGCCGTAAACCAAAAAGCGCAAGGTACACACTACCTTAATTGCCATAACCCAGTCATCAACTTGATCATCACTTTGCTTGAAAAAAGCGTGAACGCGAAAGCTATACACTATGCCCGTTTATCATCTTATCGTTCATTATATGGATAATATTCCTTATCTGAAGATAACTCACCCCGATCATCGGGACCAAAACATTCGCTGTGCCCTTGGCCCAAACGGGATGACTCATATAAAAAGGGAGGGAGATGGAGCCACTCCTATCGGGCGCTTTGACCTTAGACAGGTTTATTATCGGGCTGATAAAATATCCAAGCCCAAAACAGCCCTACCCTGCATTCCTATTAACCCGAATGATGGATGGTGCGACGACCCCAAAGATCAAAACTATAATAAAGCCGTGGCCCTACCTTATCCAGCAAGTGCAGAATCCATGTGGCGCAATGACCATCTCTACGATATTTGCGTGATCCTTGGCCATAATGATAACCCGCCCATAAAAGGGGCCGGTAGTGCTATCTTTTTTCACCTAGCTCATGATGACTATCGTCCTACCGAAGGGTGTGTAGCCATCCTTGAACAGGATATGCGCCAGATTTTGCAGTTTTGCTCAATCGGGTCCTGTATTGAGATTGATGACTGACCAAAACCCGGATAAGCGATATTAGTATTAGATAATTCAGATGGGAGATTTATCAAGCGGAACAAACACATATTGGCCATACCTAGATTGCGTACCGAGCAAGCAGCCATTAAACTCCGCCTACCCTCTTGCCCCAAAAATGGCACTACCAATACGGACATGGCTAGCGCCTAATTTAGCGGCTATTTTATAATCGGCGCTCATTCCCATGCTGATCGTTTGCAATCCATAACGGTTGGCCAATTTATGCAGTAACGCAAAATGGGGTGCGGGGGCTTCATGTATGGGGGGGATACACATCATGCCCGCAATTGTCAGGCCATACTCGCTTTGGCATTGCCCCATAAACCTATCAACATCTTCGGGAAGTATGCCCGCTTTTTGCGGCTCCGCCCCCGTATTAATCTGCACCAATAAAACGGGATTACGGCCCTGTTTTTGAATTTCATCGCCGATGACCCGCGCCAATTTGGGGCGGTCTAGGGTTTCTATAACATCAAAAAGGGCAACAGCCTCTTTAGCCTTGTTTGATTGTAACGGGCCAATAAGGTGTAATTTTATGCCAGCATATTTATCTTTCAAGGACGGCCACTTCTCCATTGCCTCTTGGACACGGTTTTCACCAAAGGTTCGATGACCCGCTTCTAGGGCTGGCAAAATCGTTTCCACCTTATGTTTTTTACTAACAGCGGTAATCGTTACCCCACCCCCGCGACCAGCAACCTTACATGCTTTGGTCAATTCTGCGGAAATACACTCAAGCGCTTGAGCGGGACCTAACAAAGGGTTAGAGCCGGAGGGGTTTTTGGGGGCTGGATTAATCTTCGACATAAGTAGACCAATAAATTATTAACAGTTTAAAGCCAGCCAAGTTAAGTCAGGGAAGCCTATTTACATAGAGGGTCGCCCATTTGTATAGAACAGGCCGAGTATAAGACAAGACATATCGGATCAATCGAGGAACACAAGATGGCCCAAAAACTCATGTTAGCAGCGTCATGACAGATAGTCTCAAGAATGTTCCCATAAACAAAAATGGCCATTTCAATCCCCCTTTGAAAAGCCCTGAATATTTGCTTAATCTACAATTAGCCGCCCAGAAACTAGCCCAATCTTGTTCATTAGAAGGGCCCGGTTTTTCACTGATAATGATGACCGATCTAGAGACGGTTAAAGACCCTCTATCCGTTATAAAAGCCTTACCATCTGGTTCTGCGGTACTATTTAGAGATTATTTCGCCTACAAAAGGATCCTTATAGCAAAAGAACTATGCTCGATATCCAAACAGCAAAAACACCCCTTTATTGTTGCAGGTGATATTAGCCTTGCACGCCAAGTCAGAGCGGATGGTCTTCACCTTCCCTCTCATTTAATTGCTAAAAAAGGGTATTGGCAAGACTTTAACGGCTTTATTAGCGCGGCTTGCCACACCATCGGGGAAGTCCGTCAAGCTTGTGATAATGGGGTGGATTTCATCCTTCTCTCCCCCCTCTTTCCAACCGCCTCCCACAAGGGTGAACCTTCTCTCGGACCTAGGCAGTTTTCAGCCCTTGCCGCCGCCTCCAACGTGCCCGTCTTCGCCTTAGGGGGCATTGGGCCCCAAACCCTAAATCGATTATCAGAGATTAGCGGGAAGAATATTGCCGGGTTCGCTGCCATTTCAGCTTTCAAGGGCCCTACATCACCAACCCGATAATTTAGTCTAATCAATCCTTGTTATTAGCCTTTTGGGCACGGTTTATTGGCCCATCAGGGCAAAATTACCAATCTGTTAACCATAATCAGTTTAGATAATGGCAATCCCCTGAAACAAGGTGTTCACACACCAACAGGGTAAAATTGGATAAAGCAGGAAAGTTGACTGGTCATGCGCCGAGTAGAATTTCGCCGACCCATTATTGGCCGTTTATTATGGGGATGGATAGGGTTTGCGGGCTTTTTACTGTGTGGGGCAGGATGGTTAATCGTTGACCAAGCCAACAAGCCCAAGATTGGCACGATCGCTCTTAATATTGATGAAAATGCAACGCGCCTTGCTTTGCCTGAAAACGCAAACGTCAAACCTGAATTACGTTTATCACCCCCCGAAGGGGCCGTTTTTGCGTCAACTACCAGTCCGACCCTTGCATCTTCAAAACATAACGAAGCTTCCAATTCTGGTTCTGCCCTAAGAAGAGGCCCAAGCACAGTTTTGGTTTCAGATCATAACAGTGAAATATCCGGACCTAAAACCTACATCATTAACGATGAAAATAGTGACACTGAAACTAATAGTGATGAGGACGATTTTATAGATAGATCATCACCCTATATATCAACGTTTGATGGCACCAATCTTGATACGGAAGAGTTAACCGGTGAAGGTCCGGCATTTGAAGATAATTCAGCAGAAGACAACCCTGAAGAAGACAATCCCGGGGAGTTAGTCATCACCATTGACGGGGTCAGTATTGATGAAAAAAAACCGGGAAAGTCACGAGCCGTCCGAAAAGAAGTGATCAAGCCTCTCAAACAGCCCCTCTCCTCGCTTACGCAAACCACCCAATATGGCGATATCCCTAAAATCGACAATCAGGGGCGGCGTGCGTCAAATTATTATGCAAAACCTCACACTCTCAACACCGAGAAAAAGCAGGTTGCTTTCGTCGTAAGCGGCTTAGGCCTAAACGCAGAGCTAACCGAATTTGCCATTGAAGCCTTACCGGGCAAGATCACCCTTGCTTTTGCTCCCTATGCTGAGGACCTTGATATATGGACAAAAAAAGCCCGCGCGAATGGCCATGAAGTCATTATTGAAATTCCGATGGAAGGTTATGGCCCCAACGCCGCCCAACGCATTGGCCCCGCCGGATTATTAACAACCCATAGCGAGCCGGAAAACAACCAACGGCTAGACTGGATATTGTCACGAACAAAAGGGTATTTTGCGGTAACCAACTATCAGGGGGGGCGGTTTTCGGCGGATGAAAAAGTCATGGCACCCGTTATTAAAAGGCTGATGTCCCTAGGTCTTGCCTATATTGATGATACGGGCGCAGCAACAAAACCGACCCGTTCTGCATTGCTGGCCAAATCGCGGATTATTTCCCCTGCACAAGGAAGCGCAAATTCCACCAAGATGAAAACCGACCTTGCGAACTTACGCCAATTTGCCCTTGCGGAAGGACAGGCCATCGGCAAAATAATTGCCTCGCGTGCCAGCATTACCATTTTGGATTTATATCTGGACGAATTAGAAGATGAAGAGATAGAGCTTGCGCCTGCTTCCGCGCTTCTTTATGCGAATAGCCAATAGATGAATCCAACGATTGAATTTAAACGCCCTAAAACTGCCATTATAGTTGCGCGTTACCCCTGCCAAATTCCCGCCAAAACATAGGCCAACAATGTTGCTATCCAAGAAACTCACCAAACATTATCGCCCTAATATGGGGATTATGCTTTTTAACAAAGAAGGTAAAGTCTGGCTTGGACGACGACTTGCGGGGTTTGATGCTCTGGATCCGGAGAGTTTTACGGACGGGTTCCGGTGGCAGATGCCGCAAGGCGGTATTGATAAAGGGGAAAACTATAAGGAAGCAGCCTATCGGGAACTCAAAGAAGAAACGGGTGTGTATAACGCTTCATTAATCATGGTTACACCGGGGTGGTTGGCTTATGATTTCCCCCCCGAATATAAAAAACGCAAATGGCGCGGCCAACGCCAGAAGTGGGCTGTGATGGCTTTTACCGGTGATGAAAGCGAGATTGATTTAACCGCTGATGACCATCAGGAATTTGACGCATGGCGATGGGAAGAGCTTGAAAACCTGCCCGACTTGATTGTGCCTTTTAAAAAAGAAATCTACCAAGAGCTTGTCGACACTATACTACCCATTAGAGATTATATCTTGGCGAGACCACCAGCTTAGCATTACCTATTGCCTAAATGATCCTCTTGATACGGGGGAACTTGCTTTAGGTATGGCAGTCGCTAATCCATCTCGTTCTTTTGGACGTGCGCTTGGAAATGGACTTATCACAAATTAATTTAGAGGTAGTGCTACGACACGTGCAGCGGGACGCAATGGCACAAGAGCCGAGAGGGTTGGGGTTATAGGAGGTTCCGCTATTTTGGGTGGGGTGACATTTACAAGTATTCAGAGGGGGCAAGCAATGATAGCTCTTACTAACTTTGATAATCAGCTGTCTTCTGCCGGTTTATCGCTAAATATTGTACCGATCAGTGCATTAACTTCCTTGGGTCGATCAGCTGCCGTTGGCTCTGAATTTGATTTTAGTTTGAGAACTGGTATTTTGACCGTTGGGTCTAATTTAGGAACTGAAAATGTGAATGTGGTCTTTTCACAACAAATTTTTGCCCCCTTTCCTTAGGGTTTATTTAACAACTAGAAACTGAGAAAATGGAAAAACTTTGGATAAAATATTTAGACTTCATTCATGGCTGTTTTTTTTATGCTAGTATTTTTTTTATACCAGATTTGATAATTTCTATTTTATATAAAAAAGAACCCTTTGCTTATGGATCATTATTTTTTATACTTTTAGTTCTAACAACGATATCAAAAGTAATTTTAAATCGTCTTAACGATCAAAAGTAGTAAGTCGCAACTGTGTATATCAGGTATTTCTCACCTCAATAAACCGATCTTCCCTCATCATGGCGTTTATCTGGGTTAGCGGTATGCAAAAAATTGTTGATAGCCGAGGTTTTGCCTGCCCCCTTCCCGTTATTCAGATGGAGGCGGCTCTGCGCCACCTTAATCATGGGGAAAGCCTATTGGTCTTGGCGGATGATCCCATCGCAATGATTGATATCCCCCATTTCTGCCAAGAAGGCGGCCATACCGCCCAAAAACTATCCCTCTTGGAGCTCGAGCGAACCCTAAAATCAGAAAATCCGGCCTACTATTCAAACATATTTCCCCTTAAGAAGAGGGATATTTGCGTTTTTATGGTCACAGCTGGCCGGAAAACACCCTTCATTCCCCCAAAAACACCATAAATTTGCTTAATAACTGTCTCATTATGGGATGAATATTTGTGCATAACAGGTTCTAATGATAGCCTATCACAAGCTGCCTATTGATTATGGGCCTATAGAGTGCTTGTCTGTTTATTAACCAAGTTTAAAAAACTATTAAATTTGGTAGTTTGAGCAAATAAAGGCAGATTGGCTATCTTGGATTAGCTATCTTGGTAAGAGTAACAATATTGGGTAAAAATACCCGATATTGGGTTTGAGTTAGAATCTGATTGAGTAGAATCCACACTATCGGATTTTGGACTTTATATTTTAAAAGCTCGACTTTTGTTGGAAATTGGGGAGCTAAGTTAATGGGATACGGGGTTATGAAAAACCATACTAATCTTAAAAATAGGGCCAAAGCAGCCGTTGCAGGGTTAGCATTAATAACAGGTGCCACACTCGCAACAGCGACACCAGCCTATGCTGATTATAATGAAGGTTTACAGGCCTATATTGCCGGGCAATATGAAAAATCCATCGACACGTGGACACGGTATGCCCTGGCTGGTGATGTCAGATCAAAAAAGGTTCTGGGCGATATCTATTCCGGCAAAGCGCTGGAAAATGTTGGCGATGCAGCCATACCAATTGATAAACTACCCATAGATTATGTGCAGTCATTAACATGGTACACATTAGCGGCCTATCACAATTTCTCGTCATTCCAGCAACCCAGCACCTTGGAAGTGAATGATAAAATTATCGCTGAACAGCGTTTACCTGATATCCGTATGCGTATGAGTTCTGCCGATGTGATCAAAGCTGAAAAACGCGTTGCCCAGAAGTTTGAATCCGGCAGCCCTTATGATCTTTATAATCTCGGCTTTATGTTTCAACGCGGTGCCGGCCTTAAAAAAGATAATGTGCGGGCCTTACAAATGTTTGCACTGGCCAAGGCCAGAGGCGTTGGTGAAGCCAGTGAGGCTTATGAGCGTCTTGAAGTCTTAATGACACCCTCGGAAAAGAAACGCGCTGCAGAACTCATTGAAGTATGGCAGCCGCCTTTGCCGCTAGAGTTCACAGGCACAACAAAACAACAAGAAGAGTTGGATAAAGCCCGTAGAGAGCTTAATGAAATCAAACGGGCTCAAGCCCTTGAAAAAGTGGCTGATATTGATGTTGAACTTATTCAACGCTCCCTTAACGCCCTTGGCTTTAGAGCGGGCGCTGTTGATAACGAACTAGGGCCAGGCACAAGAGCTGCCATCCGGCGTTATCAATATTCTACTGTGGCGCGGAACCCGCAAATGACAGAAGAAGAAAAGCGCTCCATCGTTACGGGGACATTATCTGCCTTGCAAACGGTTTCTCTGTTCCAAGAGGCCGCCAGAAATCAACACCCCATGTCACAATATGTATATGGTATCATGCATGTTGGTGGCATCGGCGTAGAACGCAACGGCGCGATTGCAGTTGAATGGCTGGAGAAAGCCGCAAATCAAAACCTTGCGATTGCCCATAACGGTCTTGGGGTGATCTTTAGAGAAGGCACAACAGGGCTAAACGAGGTTACGCCAAACCAGAGTAAATCGGCGTTCCATTTCGCAAAAGCGGCAGCTCTTGGCTATAAACCGGCAAACAAATCGCTCGAAAAGCTTAGCTTTGAATCACCGCGTGATAATCAGTAAAGGGAATGGTGATGACTTATAAAATTAAAACCTTAGCCATATGCGGAATTTCTGCACTTACACTATCTTCGATTGCCCAAGCGCAAACTCTTGATGGGAGATTCCCCATTCGAGAGCCCGGCGCTAAAGCCAGCGCAAGCGGTCCAGCCAAAGGTAAGCCAGACAAGGAAGAAGAAGGCCCGCTACAAATTATTGTAGATGCCAATGGCATTGGTCCCTATACCTCAATCAATCAAGCCATTAAAGATGTGGCCGTTGGCGGTATTATTTACGTTCAACACGGTGTTTATAATGAAAGCATCAACCTCACGAAATCTGTTTCTATCCAAGGAGACAGAGGGCCAGGATCAGGCGTTGAAATCAACGCACCGATGAACCAGCCTTGTTTGCGGTTTGCACCAAAAGATGGGGCATCCCATGCTGTGGTTGCCAATGTTAAATTTTATTCAAAAATAAATTCAGGGGCAAACGCGTGCGTCAATGTTATGGGCGGTGTGTTCACCTTGAAAGAAAGTGACGTCCTTGGTAGTGGCGTGCGTCCCTCCGTTAAAATTTCTGGCGGCACGGTTATGCTGGAAAAAAACAATATCGCAGCAGGATCAGAGGGCATTTTTGTAGAACAGGCCCATAGTCTTTCTCAAAGCTTTATCATTGATAACCATATCAACCGGAACAAGATCGGCGTCGATATTGCCTCTGGTAGTCGGGCTGACGTGGTGATTGCGGGGAACGAGATTTTTGATAATCTTGATAGCGGCGTTAAATCATCTGGTTATGGCGGCGCAAAACTTATTGGTAATAAGATACGCAACAATAAAGGCTCGGGTATTATTCTAGACAAATATTCCAAGCTCTCTCTCATCCGTCACAATGATATTTTGCAAAACGCTGGTGATGGTGTGGCGATTCCTTTTGGGGCTAATTCTATCATTGAAGATAATGATATTGTTGGGAATAGCGGCCTAAGCATTTATGTGCGGGACGGACTATTACCTAAAGTCACAAATAACTTTATTGATAATAATGATGGCGATAAGCCAAGGAAAAAACGCCGCCGCAATAAAAAGCGACGTAACTAATTGCAATAATTAATTGCAGTAATTGATCGCATCAACACCGTTGATACAAAAACCCTCCAATAGAGATATTGGAGGGTTTTTTTACTGCTCATAATATGATTGCGCCGCTATCACAATAGTTTTACCGCTCGGCCTTTATCGCTGGAGTGAGCGTCGACGTTCATGCTCGTTTCTTCTTTGCCCCATCCCCCATTTTTGTTGGTCTGACTGCCTGGCCTGCTTATCTGATTGCCCCATAGCGGGGCGACTTATAGCCCTTGCTCCTGCGCTTCCAGCGGCAACAGATCCGTTTTCACCTAATTTAGTGAGTTCGTCTCTAGGTTTCACAACGGCATTACGGGCTTTAGCAGATTGAGAAATTTTCATTTTTAATTGTTTACGCGCTGATGCCTTATAAGACCTTTTACCTTCCGTGCGTTGGCGGTATCCCCCGCTTCTGTCTTGTTGCCCAGCCCCCAAACCATTCGCGCTTTGATTGTTTGTAGCTTGATTATTTTTTAATGGCTCACCTTTTACCGGCTCATCAAGGGCAGATAGATCTCTGGCTAGTCTTTCTTTAAGAGGTGTATTTTTGCGGGTTTTCTTTTTCCCTCTAATCGTTTTATTACTTCTCGCATTTAAGGCATTTTGTGCTTTTGCATGGGCCGGAATTTTTGATCTATTCGTCTCTATATCCCGATCAATACCTAATCCGGTCCTCACCCTTGACTCGGAACCGATGCCCGAAGCGGATAATGAACCGGATTTTACACCGGATACAGACCCAACCCGCCGCAACTTTTTCGCCTCTGCCTTACTCTTTTTAGCCTGATTATATTTCAGCTTCACTTTGTTGACCTGATGAAGATCTCGATCCTCATCTTTTGGGTAATAATCGCGATATTGCCGGTCATGGAACCCTTGTCGAATGGCTTCCTTCTTGGGGCGAACGCGCTGTTTTGGCCGTGATTTTTGTTGGGACACCGCCAATTGCTCATCTATTTTATCGATGATAACACCGATAAACCCCAAAGCACCACTTTCTCCATTTTCATGATTATAAATATACCATGCCAAGATAATGGCACAAAATATCATCATAATAAAAAACGTTATGGTTTCCATAGGGGTCACTTCTATGATTTAACTAGAGCCAGAAAATCGCCCCAAAACGGGAATAGTACACAAACGATCAATGGCCATACAGTTTAGGCTAACTTAAGTATTTAGAACAACTTACACCTAATGCTTGGGCATAACGATAGCACCGGTGCGGTTTTCTTACCTCTCTATGCTAAAATCACACCAATTTGATCACTGCACAATTCTGCTTAATAAATTCGAGGAAATATGACAAATTATCATGGTAAATGGGCTCTGGTCACTGGCGCTTCAGCGGGTTTAGGAGCCAGCTTTGCAAAGCAACTCGCCCAAAAGGGGTGCAACATTATTCTCGTCGCACGGCGCGGTGGGCGTTTATCCGCCATCGCCAGCACTCTGCAGGAACAATATTCCATAAAAACCAAGATAATCACAGCGGATCTGGCAAACCCCAAAGCACCGGATAACATTATGGCAACCTTAAAGGCTGATGGCATTCCGGTTGACATTCTAATTAACAATGCAGGATTTGGCTTAACCGGACTTTACACCGACCGCACATGGCAGGAGCAACGCGACTTCATCGAACTGATGATCACCAGCTATGCGGCCCTAACCCACCATGTGCTAGGCGGCATGGTAGAACGGGGGTTTGGCCGTATAATACAGGTTTCATCCGTGGCGGGATTAATTCCGGGTTCTAAAGGGCACACGCTATACGGCCCAACAAAAGCGTTTCTCGTCAGTTTTAGTCAATCCTTGTCAGCTGAATATGAAGATAAAAATATATATTGCAGCGCCCTTTGCCCCGGCATGACAATCACTGAATTCCATGACGTCAATGAAACCAGAAATCTGTTTGTCAAACTTCCCAAATTTACCGTGATGGAGGCCGATCCGGTTGTCGCGGGGGCGCTGCGGGCGGTTGAGCGCAAACATGTGGTCTATGTACCAGGATTATTTAACAAATTTCTGGTTTGGTTTATGGGGTGCTTACCGCGACCTTGGGCGGCGGCATTGTTTCGTCAACGGTCTTCAAGCTTTAGAAACAGCACCTCAACACCAAACCGATAAATCATTTTTCTAGATAGATTAGAAAATATACTATTCAACATTCTCAACGGGCGCGGCATCATTGAGTGTCCAGTCATATTCATATTTAGAGATAGATTTTTTACCATCCAGCTTTTTAAGCAAATCATCATTGGCGTATTGGCGAATATGATTAAGGATTTCCCGCTCCTTGGTGCCAAAATCACCATTATACCAGCCATATATTTTGGAAGCGATAACCCGCCCCCGCCTTTTGGTAAAGCCAACACCGCGCGGATGGTTAATATAATCGCGCGCACCTTTATCCAAAAGTTGCTCCACATTATCGCCCGTATACGCATCAATACTTAAATTAGGACAGCCAATAGACGCGCAATTTACCGCATAATGAATGCGATTATCGCCCCAGACCGGCCTTATAATGCCATGTTCAATATTATTTAAAGTCAGGGCGATGCCTGCAATCGTCACAACAGGGCTATCCCACGGCTTATCCAAATCCCGTATAGATGCCAAAGGATAATTTTCAATAATCAAATCAACAGTGAGGGCATTATAAAGATTTATCCAGAAACTTAATTGCTCATCACGGTTTAATTGGCGAATATCAACATCGCTTAATTGCTGGATATAAGATTGCAAACCGTTTTTATCATCAGCACTCACGCCCCGATAATTAACGAGGTTCACACCATCTGTGTTTTCACCGTTGCCGATTTTAACATAGCGTTTTAAAAATTGATCCCATTGGGTATGATCAATTTTAACGACACTATCAGAATTATGAGATTCAAATACAGGGTCCAAAAGAGACGAAGACTGAACAAAATTACGCTCCAGCCAGATTGGCGCTGCAAACGCAGGAGAAGCCAGGAGTGTAAAAGCCAGAAGCATGGAGATGATAGAAGCAAATATGGTTTTTATCGATTTCGTTTTTAATCTTGATATAATACGCATGGGACCCTTTTGAATTTTCGCCAATTAATTTTTAAAATAATCAACCCTCATATGCCTGATCTTTGTGGCATAGTCATGATGATCAATTTATAATTTATGAATATCCACGGTTTCGCAATGACGGGTCGGCCATTCTAACACTCATGTGAAAATTCTAGCTTATTTTTTGAGCCCAATCGCGGTGGGCGTCATCCAATTTGGCTGCGGCCATCACCGCCAAGGTCACAATATCCGAAACTCCGGCCCCAATTTGGGTAATCTGTACTGGCTTCTCCAAACCAATCAACATTGGCCCGATCACCGTTGCCTCACCAATCTCCCCTAGCAGTTTACTGGATATAGAGCCCGAATGCAGCCCCGGCACCACCAGCACATTTGCCTCCCCCTCAAGACGGGAAAAGGGAAACGCAGAACGAAACCTTTCATTCAAGGCCATGCGCGGTGTCATTTCACCTTCATAGTGAAAATCAATATCATTACGTTCATCCAGAATGCTGACCGCGCCAGAAACCCGTCTGGAATGATCCGTATCAGGATTACCAAAATTGGAATAGGAAACAAAAGCAACTTTTGGTTCCGACCCCAAGCGCCGTGCCGCATGGGCCGTTTGCATGGCAATTTCAGCTAATTCTTGAGAATTCGGTAATTCATGAATATTGGTATCCGCCATAAAGATGGTGCGGCCTTTCGCCAAAATAATTGACATCCCTACAAGGCGCTCCCCCTGACGCGGATCAAGCGCCAAGCGTACATTGTTTAAAGCCACATCAAAATTGCGCGTAACCCCGGTCACCATACCATCCGCATGACCCGCCGCCAGCATACACGCCCCAAACACATTACGGTCAGTATTCACAAAGCGCTGGGCATCACGAAACAAATAGCCCTTTCGCTGCAATCTTTTATAAAGGTAATCCGTATAAGCAGGATTATGGGTTGAAATTCGTGCATTATGGATTTCTAAATCAGCATCATGAGGAAGACCGGCTTCTAACAAACCGGCCTTAACTTCATCTTCCCGGCCAATTAAAACCGCACGGCCAAACCCTTGGTTTTGAAAAGAATAGGCGGCCCGAATGACAGAAATATCCTCACCCTCCGCAAACACAATACGGCGGGGGGATTTTTGACCACTTAATGTGCCATAGACTTTCTGCATAAAAGAAGCTGACGGATCAAGCCGCGCCGCCAATTGTTGCGAATAGGCTTTCATATCGGTAATGGGTTTACGGGCAACACCGGTATCCGCCGCCGCTTGGGCCACCGCGGGGGGAACCTCTGACATTAAACGCGGGTCAAACGGGGTCGGGATGATATAGCCTTTACCATATTTTAGCCGTTTACCATAGGCTGCCGCGACTTCATCGGGCACGTCTTTTCTGGCTAAATTAGCCAAAGCCTGTGCACAAGCGATTTTCATTTCTTCGTTTATAGTTCGTGCACGAACATCTAAGGCGCCGCGAAAAATATAAGGAAAACCTAAAACATTATTGACTTGATTAGGATAATCAGAACGCCCCGTTGCAATAATCGCGTCATCTCGCACCGCTTCAATATCTTCTGGTAAAATTTCAGGATCCGGATTTGCCATGACAAAAATAATGGGATTTTTCGCCATTGATTTAATCATATCCTGATTAACTGCACCGGCCACGGAAAGACCGATCAATACATCCGCGCCATCAACCGCCTCGGCCAATGTCCGTTTATCCGTTTCCACCGCATGGGCAGAGCGCCATTGGTCAAGCCCTTCACGGTCTTTATGAAGAACACCCTTGCTATCGCAAACCAATGCATGATGATGGGGCAAGCCCATCGCTTTAATTAATCCTATCACGGACAATGCCGAGGACCCAGCCCCTGAAACCGCCACCTTTATATCTTTGATAGATTTTCCCGTAATATCGAGCGCATTCAACAAACCCGCCGCTGCAATAATTGCCGTGCCGTGCTGGTCATCATGGAATACCGGAATATCCATTAATTCTTTTAGCTTTTGCTCAATAACAAAACTTTCTGGCGCTTTTATATCTTCCAAATTGATACCGCCAAATGCAGGGCCCAGATATTTTACGCAATCGATAAAGGCATCGGGATCTTTGGTGTCCACTTCTAGATCCACACTATCAATATCGGCAAACCGTTTGAATAAAACCGACTTTCCTTCCATCACCGGCTTTGATGCCAATGGTCCTAAATCACCCAGTCCTAAAATAGCGGTCCCATTTGAAATCACCGCCACCATATTGCCTTTGGATGTATAATCATAAGCGAGGTCGGGGTTTTCTGCGATATGTTTCACCGGAACCGCCACCCCGGGAGAATAGGCCAAAGACAGATCGCGTTGGGTCGCCATGGGCTTGGTGGGCGTGATTTCCAACTTCCCCGGTTTACCGCGGGCATGAAAGTCTAACGCTTCTTCATCTGTAAACTTGGTTGAATTATCGTCCATGGCGTCATTCACCTATATTAAGTTACCAAAACAAGTATCAGCTATTCGCTTGTTTCTCTATCATCTTTCATGTCTAGGGCAGCCTCCCCACAATCACAAGGCAAAACAATAAACATTGAGGACGGTTTCAATTGCTTTGTGATAGGCAATCTTATTGTGTTTGGGGGAGAGCCTCCTTATATGTTAATAAGATTTACCTTTGCAGCGAGTTGGCCATGTTTATACAAACCGAAGACACCCCAAACCCTCAATCCATGAAATTCCTTCCCGGTGAGCCCGTTTTAGGAGAAGGACAATTGGGCATGGATTTTCCCACAATAGAAAGCGCTGCTCTTTCCCCGCTAGCAGAGGCAATCTATAGCGTTGACGGCATCATGGGGGTTTATTTAGGCGGTGAATTTATTACCGTTACGAAAGACCCTTCCGTAGAATGGCACCATATCAAACCTACCATTTTAGGCATTATCGCAGACTTTTTAACGGCAAAGTTGCCTATTTTAAATGTTGGCGCTACCAGTAAGCCAAGCCCCGCAACGCCCCTTGAAGATTATGAAGGCGATGACCGCGAAGTGGTTGAACAGATTCTAGAGCTGATCGACACTCGTGTTCGCCCCGCCGTGGCAGCCGATGGCGGCGATATTGTCTTCCATCATTTTGAGCCGCGCACCGGCATTGTATTTCTATCGATGCAAGGGGCTTGTGCGGGGTGTCCATCTTCCACATATACATTAAAAGCAGGCATCGAAAATATGCTTAAACATTATGTACCAGAAGTGGTTAAAGTCGAACCGGTTATGTAAGCATACAGATTAATAAAAGAATATAGGTAATAATAATGGGAAAATCGATTTCAGATGCGGGCCTTGATATCTTGTTTCGCAAAGCACGCACATTTAATAGCTGGGAAGACAAACCCATTTCCAATACCCACATACAAGCCCTTTACGAGCTTTTAAAATGGGCCCCCACCTCGGCCAATAGCGCGCCGGCGCGGTTTATCTTTATTGCCTCGGACGAGGCGCGTGAAAAACTAAAACCCTGTCTGGATGAGGGGAACATCGTAAAAACCATGACAGCCCCCCTAACTGTTATAATCGGTCAGGATCTAGATTTTCCCGACAGTCTGGCAACACTTTTTCCTCATGCCGATGCCAAGAGCTGGTTTGAAGGCAATCAGAACTTAATAGAAGACACCGCCTTTAGAAGTAGTAGTCTTCAAGGGGCTTATTTAATGTTGGCAGCCAGAGCCTTGGGCTTTGATTGCGGCCCCATGTCCGGCTTTGACAAAGAAAAAACCGATGCAACCTTTTTTAAAGGCACCAATATCAAGTCCAATTTTTTATGTAATCTTGGCTATGGCACACCAGAAGGGTTGTTTGAGCGTGGCCCACGGCCAGCCTTTGATGATGTTTGTACCATATTATAAACATAGCGGGCCCACCAAAACACCCTAAATACCTAAAAACAGGCGTAGATTTACCACAAGGCATCGATATCTAGCCAATTCTACCCGCAATATTATTGATTCTATAATGACTTTGTATATATACCCGTTATAGATAGACTATATTTTATAAACCATATTTGATTTGAAGCTTCCACAGGAGAGACGTCCATCGTCCGCAGACCTACTAACACCCCGCCCTCTAAATCCGACGGTCCCCGCATGAACGAAGACATTACCGTTCCTCAGGTCCTACTTGTTGATCATCTTGGCGAAAAACGTGGTGTTGTTGCAACCCCTGAAGCCCTCGAATTAGCGACTGAAGTCGGCCTTGATCTGGTCGAAGTCTCCCCCAATACCCAGCCTCCAGTGTGTAAAATACTGGATTATGGTAAGTATAAATATCAACAACAAAAGAAAAAGACCGAAGCCAAGAAAAAGCAAAAGGTCGTTGATATTAAAGAAATCAAAATGCGCCCCAACATCGATAAACATGATTACGAGGTCAAAAGCCGCGCGATTAAGCGGTTCCTTGAGTCAGGCGACAAAGTTAAAGTAACCTTGCGCTTTCGGGGACGTGAAATGGCCCATCAGGAACGGGGCATGGAACTGCTTCAAAGGGTGCGCGATGAATTTGAAGAAGTCATCAAGGTCGAGCAATATCCAAAGCTTGAAGGCAAACAAATGATGATGGTGATTGCCCCTAAATAAATGAAAAGCGCCATCTCCATAATAATCTAAACAAAAGGCCCCGCTTCGAACGGGGCCTTTTTAATGAGTCTCTTCATTATCTTAATTCACACGCTTAACATTATTGTCGCCGTCGCGGTCAATCATTTTGATATAAGGATCAATGCCCGCAAATTCCGGCTCTTGATCAACGATGATCGTAATCACCGGATTGTCCGGATCAATATCGTGCTTTTGCAAATAAAGAACATCTTCTTTTTTAAATTTGCCAGACGCCGGATTTTCTAAAAACACACCAATATCAAGGGGGATTGTAATATCCGCATCGCTTTCTCTGCCTTGGCCGTCAGCGTAAAGTTTTTTAGCGCTATATTTCAATGTCACATCAAAACGACCATCTTCCCGCTTGGACACATCGACATCATCAGCTTTTAAATCATAAAGAGTAATCTTCTCGAAAAGGTCTGTGATAAGATCATTATATTTTGGATCAGCTTCTTCCCTTAAAATAGTCAGGAAGTCCAGACTGGTTGCATAAGGGTTCGATTTAAATGCTCGCAGCTCGATTAATCTTTGCAAAGAGCGGTTAACCACATCTTCGCCTACATAATCTTTAAGGGCGTACATCACCAATGATGCTTTATTATATTGGATATGCTGCTGGTTTTCTACACGATATAAAGGAAGCTCTTCAAACCGTTCACTACCACGCGCCTGCAAATATCGATCAAGCTCTCGCTTAAGGTAATTACGGATTTTAGCTTCCCCAAAGGTTTTCTCCATTACCATCAGCGCAGAATATTGAGCAAACCCTTCAACCAACATTGTACCCCCCTGGACATCTGCCCCCATGACTTGGTGGGCCCACCATTGGTGCGCAATCTCGTGAGACGTGACATAGAAAGAAACATCAATTTCTTCCGGATCTCTGGTATCAGTGATAAAGCCAATCCGTTCGGAAAACGGAACCGTGTTAGGAAAAGATTGCGCAAAGGCGCGGTAGGGGAATTCCAATATGCGCAATTGTCGATACTGAAATGGACTAAAGTTTTCTGTAAAATAATCGAAAGATTTTTTCGCAGCATCAATCATCCCGTCCACATTATAGTCATGGGGTTTATGATGGTAAATCTGAATGGCGACATCGTTCCATTTATCTTCTTTAATTGTGTAGTCAGCCGACTGAAAAGAAAAGAAATTCAAAATGGGCGTATCCATCTTATAATGGAAATAGCGGCGATTATTCTCGATCCATTCACGTTCAAGATATCCCGGAGCAATCGCTGTTTGATCAGGCACGGTAGAAACAATTGTTTCAAAGTTTACAAAATCAGAGTCACTGCGCAAATAACTGGTATTATATTTATCCGTATCTTCCAATTTCGCCATGCGCGGGATTTCTTCGAGCCCGTATTTGCGGCGTGTATTGCGGGCCTGCAACATCCGCTGGGGGACAAAACCAAGGGTTGGCATTAAGTCATTATTGTTAAGAAATGTACCGTTCTGCACTAGGGTTAACCCATTAGCTCCATTGCGAAAACCAACATATTCAAAACGGGTATTAAAAGTCAGCGTGCGTTTTTCATTCGGCTGCATAGGTGTATCAAGTTTAAACCGATAAACATTAAAAACCTCATCAGAATGCTCCAACTTGCCGCCCGTCAAGCTTTGTCCGATCACTTTCAAATCGCTTGAATATTCCACATGGACCATTTTGATGGCTTGGTCCGTTTTGTTTTGCACAATATAAGTGCCCGCCGCATCAGCCTTGCGTTTATTGGGGTAAATATCGAGGTTAACATTAACATCGATAATTTTAGGTTGAATATCATTTTCATACTGACGGTATTCTTTTTCATACCTAACAGACAATCGCTCCCTATCTTTGCTAGTGACATAGTCATTGAGGATATTGGTGTTATAAAAAATAAAGCTACCCGTGGCGACCACCCCTATTAAGGCAAGGGTCAACAAAATTCCGGAAACACCCTTTAATTTTTTAGGCAGGCTTTTCAGTCTTCTAAAAAACCCAGTATGAACGCCGCGATTAAACAACACATAAGATAGGACAAGGAGGATGATCGCAAAACAGGTCCAATAAAGATTAAACCAGTTACGAATAGACAGAAAATGCCCATATTTATTAATATCGGAATAGGCCCCATCCGGCGCACCTGCATATTGATAGAGATTATGTTCAAAGCCAAAATTACTCAGTGTAATGGACAAAACATAATAAATCAGCATCGCAAAAATACCCAGATAACGGTTGGCAAAAACAGTCTGGAAAAATATGGCCAACACCGTAACCTGCATCAATGGCAGTCCGGTGATATAGAAAAAGCGCACAAAATATTGCCCTATTTCAATATCGGTAAATCCATTAAAGATTTGATGCGAGATACCCAATATAGCCATGAACAAAAACAAGCCAAAAACAACCATGAAAATGGCAATCATTTTAGGGAATATAAAGGCCCAGTTCGGGGTAGGCGTTGCATCAATCACCTCATATATGCCCGCACTCTTGTCACGCCACATTAAATCGGCCGCATAAAAAACAATCACCACAAATGGCAGGAAGCCAAGCCCATTGTTCAACAAGTTAACAATATGCCGCGTGACCGGCAAAATCGGCGCGCCAAAAACTTCGCCAGCAAACAATAGGTTTATTAAGGCAAGGCCGGTTCCCAAAACAAGCAAAACCCAAAATGTAATAGATTTTAAAACAGTCTTTACCTCAAATCCTGTGCGGGCAAGGAACTGTTTTTGCGCGGTTTTATTAGTCGAAAAGTCACGCATCACGGTGGGCAAGGTCACTGTGGTTGGAATAAACCTTTGTTGGGGCAATGCTCTTGATTGTTTTTTGCTATTCGCGCTTTTGCCGAGATTACGAAAGGAAAATAAAAAATAATTTCCCATAAATAATACAATACCAATACCAATCCATAAAAGGCGATTATAAAGCAGGCTTCCGGTAAGGGGGGGGAGTTTTGTATTCTGCTCGATTGGGGTCCACCCAAAAGTGGCCTGCGTCCACGCCCCAACCCCTAGAGGGTCCGCAAGGGCTGCGATATCACGCAATTCAGGTTGGCCCAACAGTGTTTGTGAAACAAAATATAGAACGAAAAACGAAACAAGCCCGATATAAGTTGCGATAAGCGAACGCGTTAATGTAGCAATCGCAAACATCATCATACCGATTGCAAACATGTTCGGTAAGCCCATGACGAGCAAAGCATAAACAAAGTCAAAGGGCCTAAAAGGCCCCAACGTTTCTGGATCTATCCACGGCATTAGAGAGCCAATCAGTAAGCCGATAATCACAGCAGAAAAACACAAAGAAACAATGACAAAGGCACCGATGACCCGGCCAAATAAATAATCTCTCTTGGTTATCGGCGTAGAGAATAGTAAACCGTCCATCTTGCTGCTGGTATCGCGTAAGGCAGCATTAGAGAAAAATATGGTGGGAATAATAGCCCCGAACAGACTCAAAATCATTGTTGAAAAAATGATGGCGAAAGGCGCATTCACATTGGTATTACCAAACACGACCTGTACTTCATCAAGCGAGATAACCGCGAAACTTAATAAAAAGAATATCGCGAACATAATGATAAAAGCGGGAGATTTTAACTGGTAGTTAATTTCAAATCGTGCAATTTTTCCAAGCATGTAATAATCTCTTAATGTTTTTAGACGCGTGCCAGCAGAAAACAAGGCGAACTAGAAGGTCAGTAAAATCAGCGAACGGAGCTTTAACGCCACATTTTAGGCTGCGGCTACTTTTTCGCTATCCCCCGAGAAGACCTTCCGGAAATAGACATCTTCCAGATCGGCATCCACCCCTTCAAACCCATCTCCCGGATCATTTTCAGAATAGATACGGATCACCGTCCTGCCCGTCATCAAGCGTGCAGAGAGTAAGTTGTATTTTGCCTGATAGGCTTCAATCTCGCTTTTCGGAATGGATTTTTGCCAAATACGTCCCGCCAATTGGGCCACAAGGTCTGCTGGCGCTCCGCGCGAGACAATTGAGCCCGCGGCGATAATCGCCATATTGGGGCAAAGATCCGCAACATCGGAAACAATATGAGTGGATAATAAAACCACAACATTCTCGCCAATTTCCGACAATAAATTATGAAAACGGTTGCGCTCTTGCGGATCAAGGCCGGCGGTTGGTTCATCCACAATAATTAATTGCGGATTCCCGATCAGCGCTTGGGCCACGCCAAAACGCTGGCGCATACCGCCAGAATAACCCGCCAAGGATTTCTTACGCACCTCATACAAATTAACCTGACGTAATAGCTCCGCCACCAGCTCCTTACGTTCCCGATTATTCGTCACCCCTTTTAGAATAGCGATATGGTCCAACATTGCTTGTGCGGACACACGGGGGTAAACGCCAAAGTCTTGCGGTAGATAACCCAAAGACTGTCGCAACCGGCTTGGGTCTTGTAAAACATCAATATCACCGAATTGAATGCCCCCTTTGGAGGGAACCTGCAAAGCCGCCAAACACCGCATCAAGGAAGACTTGCCCGCGCCATTGGGGCCCAACAGACCAAACATACCCTTGGGGACTGACAGCGACACATTATTAAGCGCTCGCACACCATTGGGGTAAACATGGGTAAGGTTTGAAATTTCTAGCATAAACGCCCCTTTAACATTGTTCTTTTGAGCAACCGGCATAACCCCCGGTTAGACCTCTTCCTCTATTGATAGATTCGAACCTGAACACCGAATTGTCAATCAAGATATTGAGTTTAAAGGGCGTAAAGCGTTAGAACACGAGATAAATGCGACGAAACGTTATCAAGACGAAACAGGAGACAAAACCAAACCCTCGACAAAAGCGTAAGGGGAAGCACCACACCATGAAAGCCAAAGCGCTTTAGTCTTCACCGTCTCAAAACCCGTCACGATTGCCAATTATTGCGCCTTATTGCGCCCCCGCTTTAACCGCATAATACCAACCTAATTTCGCCAACCCGGGAATTTGCTCTTTATATTTAAGGGACTGATCGGAGGAGGCATTGCCTTGCAATCCGCGAAAATATACCCCTTGAACAATAGCGGCGAGGCGAAACATATTATAGGCTAGGCAATAATCGAGACTCTCAGTGATGCTCCCTTGGGTCGAACCATTAGAGCGACTAAATCCTTTAGTGCGTTCCCCATAACGGCTTACCATCTCATCCAAGCTGGGGATACCGGCCGCCGCCAGATCAACCCCCGCAAGTCCGCCGCGCACTTGCGGTGGAAAATGCCACGTCATAAGAAAATACGTAAAGTCCGCCAACGGATGGCCCAGCGTAGAAAGCTCCCAGTCAAGGGTAGCGATTATTTCCGGTTTATGGGGATCAAAGATTAAATTATCGAGACGGAAATCACCATGGACAAGGGTTGTTTGATCGCCTTCAGGAATATTATCCGGAAGCCACGCAATCAAAGCATCCATCTCTTTAATGGTCTGCGTTTCACTGTTTTTATATTGACTGGACCAGCGTTTTATCTGGCGCGCAAAATAACCTCCCTTTTTGCCATAATCATCAAGACCCGCCTTGGAGACATCAATCATATGCAAGTCTGCAATGGCATCAGCCATTGCCAAATAGATATCACGGCGCTCGGCCTTTTCACAAGAGCCAAGTTGGGCATCCCAAAAAATACGCCCATCAATAAAATCCATCACAAAAAAAGCCGTACCAATAATATTTTCGTCCTCGCATAAAATATAGGTGCGAGGCACGGGAAAATTTTGCGCCTTTAATGCCGTTATAATTTTATATTCACGATCAATCGCATGGGCAGACGGCAATAATTTTCCCGGTGGCTTGCGGCGCAACACATAATGACCCGATAAAGCTTTTAACAGATAGGTTGGATTAGACTGTCCCCCCTTGAATTTTTCAACCGTCAGTGGGCCAACAAAACCATCTATATGGGTTTTTAAATAGTCTTCGAGAACCTGCTCATCAAATTTAAGATGGTCAGGGGTTTCGCCTGTTCCGCTATAAACCTCATCTTCTGTCGACATACCTTAACCCTTTTCAAGCTTTTATGGTGCAAGCATTTACCTTGGCAAAGTTGCCAGAAAAAATAAACAAAAACGCGCATATGAAATCATATGCGCGTTTAAGAATAAAGATTAAAAATCTAGGGGGTGTTGTTATAGATCGTTGACCGACCGTATCTCAATATCGGTCAAACCGGCATCACGCACCTCTTGTTCGATTTTTTTCGCATCACCAATGATAATCCAGGTTAGATTATCAGGGCGTAAGACTTCTTTGGAAGCCGCTACAATATCTGCAACATCAAGACCATTATATTTCGCTGGCAATGTTGCAGGGTAATTGGTTGGGCGCCCAAAACGGTTAGAGGAAAGCAAACTACCCAACACCGCATTCGAAGTTTCAAAGCGACCCGGTAAAGAGCGAATATTATTTGCTTTTACGGCAGAAAGTTCCGCATCAGTCGCTGGCTTATCATTTGTTATACCCGCTAACTCTTTGCGGATTTCCTCGATAGAAACACCGGTTTTATCAGTTTGAACAGGCGCCAAAACAATAAGCGGGCGTTGTCCGATACTGTCAATAAGCGCCGTAAAGGCACCGTATGACCAACCCTTATCTTCCCGCAAGTTCAAATTAATGCGTGATATAAAGCCGCCACCAACAATTTCATTCAAGGCTGATATTGCGATATTATTTTCAACCCCTGTACCCGGCGCAACCTGCCCGGCCAGAATGATGGATTGCGGAGAACCGGGACGGTCAACCAAAACAACTTTGGGGGTGTCCGGAACATTTACAGTGGCGATATTTTTAGTTGGCTTATCGCCTCTTACACGCCACCTGCCAAAATTACGTTCCAACAAAGGTTTAATTTGTGCAAGACTTGTATCACCAACCACGAAAATCGTACCATTATCAGGACGTAACCATTTATCTTTAAAACCAACCAGATCATTCCGGCTAATTGAAGTTACCGCATCAATCGTGCCAGACCCCGTTAGCGGAATACCGTACGCATGATCATTACCATACAATAAAGGTGGTAATAAACGTAATGCGATGGCATTAGGATTGGCTTTTTCCTGATTAATTCCGGCAAGGAGTAGTTTACGTTGCCGCTCGATCTCTTCATTATCAAAAGAGGGTCTAAGCACCACATCAGATAAAAGCGAAAGTGAAGAACCAAGATTTTCCGACAATGCAGACATCCGCACGGTTGTGGTGTCTAGATTGGACCCTGCATTCAAGGTTGCACCAAGTTTTTCAAGCTCGGATGATAATTCCAGCGCATCAAATTTGCCCGCGCCTTCATCCAACATCGAGGTTGTAAAATTGGCAAGGCCAATTTTGCCGCCTGCATCTGCGGCATAACCCGCATCAAACTGTAGAGCGATATTCACAACGGGAACCGTATCCCGTTTGGCAAACACAACCTTCATGCCGTTACGCAATGTGGTTTCTTCAACCTGCGGGAATGCCAATTGGGTTTCACCCGTAACAACCGGTAAGCCCGTGCTACGATCAACCCCTGTCTCATTTGCTGAATATTTAGGGAAGGGTTTATAAATCACTTGATGGTAATTTTGACCAAACCAAGCCCGCGATGATGCCAATACTTTTTCTGGTGTGGCGTTATCGAGTAAAGCCAGCTCTTTTTTATAAAACCCGGGATCACCAGCATAAAGCTCGCCTTGGGCAAGAGTTGTGGCTTTGCCGCCAAAACCGCCAACTTGTTCAAGTCCGCGAATAATGCGCGCCTTGGTTTTTGTTGAAACCAGCTTTACCTCATCACGAGTCGGCCCGTTTTCAAGAAACTCCGCAATAATCGCATCAAGCTCGGCTTCAACCTTTTCAACACTTTCGCCCTCTTTCACATCAACACTGATGCCGGCGATAGACGCCATTTGAAGCTCAAGGTTAAAGGTACCCACATTCGTTGCTAATTGCTTGTTATAGACAAGCTCTTTATACAGACGGGAATTTTTTCCATCCCCTAAAACACTTGATGCGATAGAAAGATCACTGGAAACAGGGTTTGTGTCTTCCGGCGTTGCCCACACGCGATAAATGCGCGATTGTGGTACCTGACCCTCAATGGTTTCACTAGAAATAGCATTCCGCTTTGGCACCCAGCTATCATATTTTGCCACGGGTGGGCCCGACGGAATATCCCCAAAATATGTATTCATTTTTGTTTTGGCGGTTTCAACATCAATATCACCTGCTAAAACAACAAAGGCATTGGCCGCACCGTAATAGTCAGTAAACCACGTTTTTACATCTTCCAGAGAGGCCGCATCAAGATCTTCTAATGATCCGATGACAGAATGTGAATAGGGGTGACCAGGAGGGAAAAGGCCTTCGAGAATTGAAGTAAATACACCCCCATAAGGTGCATTTTCGCCTTGACGTTTTTCGTTTTGAACAACGCCGCGTTGTTCGTCTAATTTATCTTGCTCAATCGCACCCGCAAAATGGCCCATACGGTCAGATTCCAACCACAAAATGCGGTCTAATGCGGGGGTTGGCACCGTTTGGAAATAGTTAGTGCGATCTGTATTCGTTGTTCCGTTTAATCCCGTTGCACCAACCTCTTGCAAAGGTTTAAACCATTCATCATCATAATTTTCAGAGCCTTGAAACATAAGATGTTCAAATAAATGGGCGAAGCCGGTTTTTCCGGTGGGTTCGTCTTTAGAGCCCACTTTATACCAAACAGAAACAGCAACCACGGGCGCTTTACGATCTTGATGAACGATAACGGTCAATCCATTATCCAGTTTAAATTTTTCATAATTAATATTGACTTCTGACTGTGCAAAAGCCGTGCTTACAGTCATTGGGCTTGCAAACGTCAGCGCAGCAATTGCGCCAACAGAGCTAAGCAGTGATTTCATACGTGACATTGATTGCCCCTAAACATTATGTTGAACGAAATGGTAAGTTTTACTTACCGTAACATCATAACAAAAAGTTATGGTCGGGGGTAGGGGCTGGAGGCGTTATTTGACGCAAATATGGATCACTTCATCGACGGGTGAGGTTTCATGATATTTTTATCGCACCAACCCAAGAGAGCCTTGCGATTAGTATAATCACTCACAGTTTTGATCGTTTAAATTTTAAGGCACTAAAAATATTTATCGCGGTGCGCGTTTTGCGAGAATCCGTTGTAAAGTCCGCCGATGCATACCAAGACGACGTGCGGTTTCAGAAACATTATGGCCGCATAACTCATAAACCCGCTGGATATGCTCCCAGCGTACACGGTCGGCCGACATGGGGTTTTCCGGCGGGGGTGGGCGCTCCCCCGGAGGAGCCAGCAAAGCTTTTTCAATATCATTGGCATCAGCCGGTTTTGGCAAATAATCGAGAGCCCCCGCTTTGACCGCCGCCACCGCTGTCGCGATATTGCCATAGCCCGTTAAAATAACCACGCGACAATCTTCACTGACTTCGTGAATCGCGTTAACCACCTCTAATCCATCACCATCTTCAAGGCGTAAATCCACCACCGCAAAAGCAGGCTTTTCTAGCTTGATAGAGGCTTTTGCCTCACTTACCCCTGCGGCTAAGACAGGTTTAAAACCCCTCTTTTCCATGGCCCTACCCAGCCGATTGCGTAAGGGTTCGTCATCATCAACAATCAACAAGCTCATATTTTCCGGGCGCACATTTTTTTGTTCATCGTCTAATGTAGTGGGCGATGTAGCGGGGTTTTTAGGGGGGTGGTTTTCCATGATCCAGTTCCTTCTTTCCCGATGGTCGTATTCAAGGTTTTACAAAACTCGAACGTTTCAAATTCAGATCAATATTGCATAAATTTTTTGCAATATTGTTTAAAGTGCTTTTATACGTCTCCATACCCCATATGTAGCGCCATTGAAGAGAGTGCAACCCTTGGGTAATTATGTCGCAATTATTAGAAGGCTTGTGCGCCCTAATCCGTGTTGGCCCCTTCAATAATCGCCGCCACGGGCCACACTGCCCGCACCATAGCCCCGTAAACTCCTGACTTACGCGATAAACCGTCTTCGATAATATCCGAAACGATCTCTTCGATAAATGCCGACTCTCCGGTTAATGCTTCTGTCTCCCTCATTATATTCCCGAAATCGATGGAGGCTTGCGTACGCTCCAATAAGGTTTTGGCAATAAAAAAGCCGAGACCCATTCCATGGTCTTGTTGTTCGTGGTCCGTTTTCTTGTAGATTATTTCAGTATTTTTAATTTTAGTCCGGCTACTGGATGGTTTTGAATTTACATAAGGCTCACCAAGGCGTCCCAAAACTTCCGGGCTAAATCCCGGCCCATCATCAAGAATAACGATACTCATTCTATCATCGTACCACCGCGCCGACATCACCACCGTTGTACTGGCATAGCTGGCCGCATTTTCGATAATATTACGCAATCCATAAATTATTTCAGGGCGGCGCACCATCATCGGGGGGGCGGGTAAAGTGCCATCAAAATCCACATCGAAAATCATTTGCGGGCTATTGCTCATCTCCACAAAGGGCGCCGCGGCCTCTCGCAGCAAACTATCAAGACCAATACGATCATGCATGACATCCCCTTCATCGCCCCTTAGGGATAATCGCCCTAAAATATCACGGCAGCGACGCACTTGTGAAATCATTAATTCCGCATCCTCGCGTAATAATTCTTGATCAAGGGTTTCCCCTTTTTTTAACCCTCCCCGTAATTCTTCCGAAATTTCTTGTGCTGTTAATTGAATGGTCGCTAACGGGGTCCCTAATTCATGGGCTGCGGCTGCGGCAAGCCCACCAAGTGCCGATAGCCGTTCTTCGCGAGAGAGAACCATCTGTGTAGCAATTAAAGCACTTCGCATCTGGGCAGACTCAGCTGCAATACGGTGGGCATAGATTGAGAAAAAAACCACAGAGAAAGAAAGGGCCGTCCAAACACCGGCAATAAAAACTGGCGGTACCGCAAAACTGTTTTTATCCGCCCACGGAAGCGGCCAATGAAAATAGCCGACAATCGCCACCAATATGAGTGCCAGAAAAACGATAGCAATGGTATGCCGCAAAGACAAAACACTAGCCGCAATGGTGACAGGTGCCAAGATCAACACGGCAAAAGGGTTTTGCAAGCCCCCCGTAAAAAACAGCAACATGCATAA
Organism: uncultured Parvularculaceae bacterium; assembly: GCA_938015425.1. Lineage (GTDB taxonomy): Bacteria > Pseudomonadota > Alphaproteobacteria > Caulobacterales > Parvularculaceae > CALLPQ01. Next base: position 35,088 of record CALLPQ010000169.1, read on the forward strand.
TTGGCAAATATCAAAAGCGATGTGCAATGCCGCCTCTGTGTCACCAAGATAGCGTTGGGATGAAAACCGTAACATCACAAACAGATTAAGCCATACACTCGCCGCGATAATGCCAACACAAATCGATAACGGGACTTCATATCCCAAACCAAAATGGACCAAGGCAATAGCCGTGGTTTGTCCAATCACGGCGAGCCACCGTAATGTGGTTAAAGTGCGCAAGCGTACGGGCCCCCGCAGCGGGTTCCACAAGACGCGTTCAGCAGATTTATCCGGTGAACCCCCTAAAAACTGCGCCGTTCTATTTCTTTGAATATGTTCGGGAGAAAACAATGACGCACCCTGCTTGCGCAAGGCGGCACCAATAGAGCGAAACCGGTTCATCATCTAATCCATTATTCCCATAATCTGTTTTACTCCATCTCATTACCCATCAGGCATCCACTTTAAAGAGATAAAGCCGATTTCGTCGCGGTTTGTGCCCTTTTAAAACTGCAAAACAACGACTATACCACACCTCATCATATTGATCAGGAGATGGCTATGCTTCAATTGCGCTCACTCACGCAATCACCTTTTAAAAGCGTTATCGTTTTATTAACCATGTTCGGGGTTTTGCTCGCCTGTTCTCCGGCTTCGAATAAAAGCCTACCTGCCGGTATTGTTATTGAACTATCATCTGCCTTTCATGGGCAATATACCCTTGTGGATATGCATGGAAAAACCCGTAGTCAAAATAGTTTCGGGGGCAAACCGGCCCTTATATATTTTGGCTTTACCTCGTGTCCAGATGTGTGCCCAACAGGCCTTGGGGTGATGAGTGCGGCCCTTAACGAATTAGGGCAAAAGGCCGATAATATTCAACCTCTATTCATCACTCTAGACCCCGATCAGGACAGCGCGGAAGTGTTACGGGATTATCTGGCGTTTGAACCCCGCCTCTTGGGATTAACAGGCACAGCTGACGCCTCTAAACAGGCACAAATGGCCTTTAAAGTCTACTCACAACGCACTAAGCAAGAAGATTCAGCCCTTGATTACACCATTAACCATTCCAACTTTTTCTATTATGTAGATGCCCAAGGTACGCCGCTTTATGCCCTTAAAGCCACTTTAACCCCCCAGCAATTAGCGCAATTTATCAATTCAGTCCGTTAACCAAACCAGAGCCGTGACCGCCTAGTTAAGCATAAAAGATTGCGATTTTGTAACATTTCATTGCTATATATAAAAAACTGTCCCTATACTCAAAGGGTTCGGTACATAAATGACAAAACAGTGAATTGAGTATATATGCTATATTCTGCTTTCGAGATGGGCATCAGCGCCTTTTCTCCAGCGCGTATCGCCGCCGGTATCGGTGCACAGCTTTTACGCTCCCCCTTTAATCCCGCTTCCCATACTTGGTGGGGTAAAAACACGGCGGCTGCTTTTGACCTGTTTGAAAATGCGGTAAGGCGCTATCCCAAACCTGAATGGGATATAGACGCGGTTACGCTAAACGGGGTTGATGTTCCTATCCAGATTGAGACTATTAAACGAAAAGATTTTTGCACCCTCATTAAATTCACACGCGATAAAACTGCCCTCAAAAAAGCGCAAACAGCAAAAAAGTCAAAAAACCTTGACCCTTCCGTTTTAGACCCTTCCGTTTTAATTATTGCGCCTCTATCCGGCCATTACGCCACTTTATTGCGCGGGACTGTTTTGGCGATGTTACCCGAGCATGACGTTTACATCACCGATTGGACCGATGCCCGCAATGTGCCTGTCACCGCAGGA
>CALLPQ010000170.1 GCA_938015425.1 uncultured Parvularculaceae bacterium
TTTAACCCATTTTCTCGATTTAAATCCCTCCCTTGGTGATTTCAAAACCGATCTTCTGGAAGGGTTATCAAAACCACAAAAACAATTATCGCCCAAATATTTTTATGATGAAACGGGCTCGCAATTATTTTTCGATATTACGCAAACCAAGGATTATTATCCAACCCGCACCGAACTTTCTTTGATGCGTAAAAATATGCCGCAAATTAAAGCGGCGGTTGGTCCTGAGGTGGCTATCTTCGAATATGGTTCGGGGGCTAGTGAAAAAATCAAACTGCTGTTGCAGTCTCTTGAAAATGTTAAAACCTATGTAGCGATGGATATTTCCCGCGATTATTTGTTGGAGAGCGCGCAAACCATTGCCCGTGAATATCCGGATTTATCGGTTTCCGCCGTGTGCGCCGATTTTAATCATCCCATAGAATTTCCCGTCTCCTTCCATGGTGAGGTCAAAAAATGGACCGGCTATTTCCCGGGTTCAACGATTGGTAATTTTCCTGCGGGGGCTGCCACACAGTTTTTAACTAGGGCAAGTGATAGTCTTGGGTCAGATGCGCAATTTTTGCTGGGGTTTGATTTAATCAAAGACGAGAAAATATTAAACGCCGCCTATAATGATGGTGAAGGCGTCACCGCCGCTTTTAATCTGAATTTGTTAAAGCGCATGCAAACCGAACTAGGGGCTAAGGTGACACTTGATGATTTTGTCCATGATGCATTTTATAATCGTGCGGAAGGGCGCATCGAGATGCATTTGCGGGCGATCAAAAATACCGAGATTGTAATTCCGCAAAAAGGTGGAGCCATAGGGAAAGCTGGAATGAGTGATGGAGAAAAACAGTTTTCTTTTGCGGCGGGGGAGAGTTTGCACACAGAATTTTCCTATAAATATACCCGGGAAATTATGGAGGAAATGGTGGCCCGAACCCCTTGGCGAATGTCCCATTTCTGGACAGATGAAAATAACTGGTTTGCTTTGTGCCTTTTATGTAACAAATAAGGTTGAATAGTGCGCTTGTTGGGCTTGGCCCCATAGACTTTCGAGTCTATAGGAACACTTTAATTATAGATTTAAATAGCGTAAATTGACATAGTATAAAGTGAAGTCACCATGGAGATGATACTGACCCCTAAAATAGAAGCGGGCGCAAAGGCAAATTTGATGACGAGCCAGAATTTAAGTCCCGACGCAAAAAGATTGTTTGATGAATATATCCGGGCCGATAATGCTGGCGAAGATGCGGATTTATCAAAATTCACTGATTTGGTCGATGCGGATCGCGCGAGTGCCTTATGTGCATTTGTGCTGGAACGTCTTGATGATGAAAAGGCCGAGGATATTATTGCTATAGATCTGGAAGGTAAGTCTGAAATTGCCGAAGCCATGATTATTGCTTCAGGCCGATCTGGCCGTCATGTGAGTGGGGTTAGTGAAAAAATCCAGCGCTCTCTAAAATCAATCGGTTATAAAGATTTGCGCATTCAAGGGCGTCCCGCTTGTGACTGGGTATTGGTGGATGCGGGCGATATTATTATCCATTTGTTCCGCCCCGAGGTTCGGGAGTTTTATAATCTCGAACGGATCTGGTCAGAAGCGGCTAGGGCACCCGCAGTTGAAAGCCAATAGAACTGGAACACTGAATACTGGTAAGGGACTGGCAAAGGACTGGCAAGAATTTGGCAGTGATCCCTGTTTTTCAACATAAAACTATCTAGGCACTACCAGTGATTTTGGCTGAAGTGGCTAAATGAGAGGGCCTGATTGTGCGATTAAATATAGCGGCAATAGGCCGGCTAAAACCCCAAGACCCCAAGGCCATACTGATCAATGATTATCTCGACCGGATTGAGAAGACAGGCCGTAATATGGGCTTTATGCAAACAGAGCTGCGAGAGATTGAAAGCCCCCGTGGTTTAACGGGTATGGCCTGCAAAACTAAAGAATCCGCCCTTTTATTAGAGGCCATACCCGGTCATGCCCATGCCATAATACTGGATGAGCGGGGGCGAGATATGGATAGTGTTGGTTTTGCGCGATTGTTGGAAGATCTGCGTGATCAAGGGGTCGGTATGGCTGTTTTTGCCATTGGCGGGGCTGATGGTCATACAGATGAAATCCGGCAACGGGCCAATCACAAAATTGCTTTTGGTAAGGCCACATGGCCGCATATGCTGGCCCGCCTTATGTTATGTGAACAACTTTATCGGGCCATGACTATTCTATCAGGGCATCCTTATCATCGTGTATAATCTGGAAGGGTCGTGTCTGATGAGACAGGAATTTATCAGTTAGGTTTGCAAAAATTAGGCATAAAACTGGCCTCAAATACCAGGCTTACTTCCCGCCTTAATCCCAGCCTTACTCCCCGTCTTAATCTAAGTCTTAATCTAAGCCTTAAGTTTTCCTGTTATCTTAGCCGTAAAATTACCATTAGCATGGCCATGAAATAGTGATATATTATGAGAATGCGTATCCGTCATTGCCCAACCCCGAAGTTTAATAAACCCATCAAATCGATTTCTTTGATCGTGCGATTGGCTGTGCCTATTTTTGTGTTGGTGTTACTCGAGCCCCAAAACCTTAATGCGGTGATCTTTCAGTCACAACAAGAAGGGGTTCAGGTGCTCCAACTGTCTCCCGAAGAAGAGACAATAAAAGATAATCTGGATGAAATCGAACAGCGCCTAAAAAACAAGGAAGCAGAAGAAGCCCGCCTAAAAGAAGAAGCTCTGGCCAAAGAAAATGAAATCAAGGCCCTCCGATACCAGTTAATCCAAACAGCGAATTCAATTCAGGACTCTGAACGCGAGATCATAACCATCGAGACTGATTTATCCCGATTGTCTTTCGAGGAAGCTGATGCCGCCGCAAAATTAGCGAAAGAACAAGGTAATTTGTCCGACATACTGGCTGCTTTACAATCGTTTGAGATGTCTAAACCGCCTGCTCTATTGGTGTCCCCCCAAGATGCAAACCGTGCGGCACGATCGGCAGAGCTTTTATCTCAAGCAGCTCCTGCTTTAGCGCAAAAAGCGGATGAATTACGGGCGATCATAGAGAGCCTAACAGCGGCGAGGGCCGGCTTGGACGTCCAGCGAGTGGCCTATGAAGAGAGTGCCAAATCATTATTGGCCCGGCGGCAGGTGCTTTCTGATTTGCTGGTTCGCAAAGAAAAGGAACGGGATGTGGCCGAAGGGTTGGCTGCCGCAGCGCAACGTGAAACGGCGAGCTTGGCCTCGCAAGCTACGTCTCTAAAGGGGGTTGTCTCGCGCCTGCAAAAACTAGCTTATTCCGTAACTCCGCGGTTAAAGCCGGAAAATACTTTTATTAAGCCCGCTATTGATATTATTGGTGATATAGCAGCAAACAATATATTAGATAATGACAGTTTGAGTTCCGAAACTAGTTCTATTGGTGATATTTTGCCTGATAATGATGATCTGGATTTAACGCTGCCCAGCGCAAATTCAACGATTATTGCCTCAACCAACCCAAACGCCACCCCTATTGCAGGTGCCCGTGGATCTTTAACCCCTGATAGCCCTGTGGAGTTTTCACCCGCGCGGTCATTTGCCCAAGCCGAAGGGGCTTTACGCTTACCGGTTGTAGGGCGGATTGTAGGGCAATTCGGACAAAAATCGGCTGATGGGGCCAAACTTGATGGACTGCGCATCGAGGTGCGTGAAAAGGCTATTGTTACAGCCCCTTATGAAGCCAAGGTCGCCTTTGCCCAAAAATGGGGCCCTATCGGTAATATGATTGTATTGGATGTGGGGGAGGGATACCACATTCTATTGATGGGCGTTGGTGATTTTCTGGTGGAGGCGGGGCAAACGGTTCGGGCTGGTGAGCCTCTTGCGGAAATGGGGGGGCGTGAGACGGCATCGAACTTGCTAACCTCTAATCAAGAAGGTGAACAATCCCAGACTTTAGACCTGCAAATCAGAAAGAATGGCGAACCGGTGAACCCTAAAAAATGGCTTTTGGCCCAAACCCAAAAAGAGGCGGCCTTTTAGGGAAGAATGAAGGGAAATTGTTAAGTTTTAATCGACAAACTTAAAGACCAAAGAAGATAAAGATAATGACAAAATTGTGTTTCTGGACCGATTGCACCAGAACAAAATTTTCACATAAGAGCCGCTAAAACAAACCGCTAAGACAGCTAAGAAATATGAAAAGGTGATGGCCGTAAAGGTGATGAAATTGCAATTGCCAAGACTGACTAAACAAGACCAGTTTGCTATGACAAATTTACTAGGGTACAATAAAATATTGAGGCATCATTAACATTTAAACGGGATGCAATTTAATTGAGCAGCAATGTTGTTCTGAATGAAACTCAAAATAGTACATAGTGCCGATATTAAACGGAAGAAAAGTAAATGATGAATGAGAATAAAAACCGCGGATCAAGACCCAATATAAGCCGTAGTGGGGCCAATCGCACGAGTGGGACCGCTGGTGGGCGTACAAAAGGGTCGCAGTTTGAGGGATCTACCGGTGTTTCTAAAAAGCGTGCTCCCGCGCCCTCAAAGAGACGAAAACGCTTTTCCTTTTCTGCGGGGCAAACAGCCTTATTAATGGGGGCTGCTTTAATTGCTGGCACCATGTTGAGCTCTGGTTTTGCGCGACCAAAATTCTCATCTGATTATTTCACAAATATCAATTTGTTTGGCCGAATTTATGAAGAAGTTCATGAAAACTATGTCACCAAACCTGAAGATCAAAAGCTAATCAAAGGGGCTGTTGATGGCATGTTATCAACCCTTGATCCTCACTCGAATTATCTGACATCCGATGATTTTAAAACCATGCAAGAGCAAACTGCGGGTAGTTTTGCCGGGCTTGGCATACAAGTGGTGATGCCGAATGAGGGGCCAGACAAAGGCTATGTGCTGATTGTTGCTCCTATTGATGATTCTCCTGCGGCTGCTGCCGGCTTGAAAACAAATGATATTATTGTCGAGATTGATGGTGAAGCTGTTCAAGGTAAAACCATTGATGAGGCAATTGCTTTAATGAAGGGTAAGCGGGGCACAAAGATCAATATTCAGGTGGTGCGTGATCGAGAAGAACCGCCGATGGATATTAATCTGGTGCGCGATATTGTTCGGGTAAATCCTGTTATTGCAAGGGCCGAAGGTGATTTCGGGTATGTTCGTGTAGCGACTTTTTCCCAACAGGCAGCAAAAAGCGTGCAAGAGGGGATTGATGAAATCAATAAAGAAATCCCTGGCGGTATGAAAGGGTTAGTCCTTGATCTGCGGTCCAATCCGGGCGGGCTGCTTGACCAGTCCGTAAAAATGGCTGACCTGTTCCTTGATGGCGGGGAGATTGTTTCAACCCGTGGTCGTAGACCAAGAGATACTTTACGCGAATTAGGCACGCGCGGTGAACAGCTTGAAGGTAAGCCGATTGTTGTTTTGATTAATGGTGGCTCTGCATCGGCATCCGAAATTGTTGCGGGAGCGCTGCAAGACAGAAACCGTGCCTTATTATTGGGTACAAAAAGTTTTGGTAAAGGAAGTGTACAAACTGTTATTCCGTTGCAAAATGGCTTGCAGGGTGCGTTAAGGTTAACCACGGCCCGTTATTATACGCCTTCCGGTCGCTCCATTCAGGCCCAAGGTATCGATCCTGATATTGACTTTCCGGTAATTTATGAAGGCCAAGACGAAAACGCGCCTCGCCGTAGCGAGGCAGATTTGCCCGGTGCTTTGGATGTTAAAAAAGAGATCGTATCAACTGAAGAGACTTCAGCCGAGGCAGCCGCGTCTGATGACGATGCCAATCAATCGAAATCCAGTCAATCGGAATCCAGTCAATCAAAATCTAGTGAAGAGAATGCTGGCGGATCAAACGAGACTAAAGATGTTGTAGCATCGGCAGAAGAAGCGGAAACATTGGTCGAACCATTTTTGTGTTTGCCATCTGAAGAAGAGCCGGATGAGGTGCGCGATTGCCAATTGGAAAAAGCCTTGGAAATCTTGGCCGATACAACCCAATATAGTCAAGCCTTGGCCCAAGCCGCTACGGTTAAACGCTAAAGATAATCTTGATTAAAATGGAAATGGCCCAACCTCACGGTGGGCCATTTTTCATGAAACGCTGTGTTGACTGGCTTTGTTGGCGTGGTAAACCAAATAACGTTTTCATAACTGGAATAACATCATAATGGCACGGAACGTTTCCAAGACAAAGGGTCAAAATAACAGTGATGAAAACAAGACTGGGGAATTATTGGTTGCCAATAATGAAGAGATTTCAGGTTGGGCCATTTCCGGTCAAAATACGGGTCAATCACAAGAAGATTTTTTAGTTACAATTCTTATCAACGGTACGCCAGCAACCCGGGTGCACGCAAACCGCCAATCTTATATAAAAGGGGATGAGGATAACGGCTTGGCGTGTGGCTTTACATTAAGGGTGCATGAAAGCTTACTCAAAACCCTGCCTTTAAAAAATAAAGTAGAAGCACAATTGCCAGATGGTCAGATACTTGGTTTTGGTCCGGAGTATCAATGTGATTTGATTGGGTATGAAGGGGTTTCAAGCGATGAATTATCAAAACAGTTGCAAAGTGGACGAACATTAGCAGCCAAGAGCGGCATGCTAATCCGCACCATCTCCGAGAGAAAAGGATGGGGTGCATTGAAGGGGTGGGATGTTCTTGCCCTTGAAACCTATCTTGAAGCTGAAGATGTATTTCGTAAAATTATCGGGCGAGATTTATTTGTAGCCTACGGAACATTATTAGGTCTTGTGCGTGAGGGAAAACTGATCGGCCATGATGATGATGTGGATGCCATGTTTATGCTACATGGAGAAACACCCGAGGAGGCAGGGCGAGAGTTTTTAGCAATAACCGATGCCTTGAAACAAGCACGCCAAAATATTGTTAGTGTGTATACGAGTGGTAATTTTCATTGGGAATTTCCAAAAAATATTCTTCTGGATGTCTTTGGCTGCTGGGTTGGTGAGGGTGAAATTACGGGTTATATGTTCTCGTTTAAAGGGGATAGATTGGACATTTTACCCGCTAAACGCCAAAACCTGTGTGGTCTGGATGTTTTAACGCCAGCCAATCCGGAAAAATTTCTCGAAGGCACCTATGGGAAAAACTGGTCGATTCCAGACCCGCATTTCCAATGGCAGCCTAGTAAAATGGTATTGAATAAAATGGATGGTTTTGCGCAAGCGATATATCAAGGTCAATTAGGTGAGTTGTCATGAATAATCAAAAACCGGTAAATGAAACTCACTGTGAACGTCAAGATCAGGAAAAAATATTCGAATACTGGAATGGTTTTTATGCGCGTCAGTCAAAGCGCACACCCTCGCAATTTGCGGCGCTTGTGGCCAGTGAGTTGCGTGAGCCATGTGTGATTATTGATGTTGGTTGTGGCAATGGCCGTGATAGTGTTTTTTTAAGTGATAATGGTCATGTGAGTATTGGTCTTGATGCGTCCAAAACTGTGACGGAAGCCAATAATGACTTCGTAAAAAATAACCAGAAAGAGCGTGCGTTTTTCCATGAGTTTGCTATTGGGCGTGACACGTTAAAATCAGTTTTGACCGATAAAAATTTGACGGCTTTCGCGAATTTGCCAGTGGTGATTTATAGCCGGTTTTTTCTACATGCTATCAATGAGGCGTTGGAAGACTTGTTTTTGGAAGATATTTTTGATCACGCCAATAAGATAGATCATGTTTATTTCGAATATCGTGAAACCCGTGATGAAAACATTGATAAGGTGTATGATGATCATTATCGCCGGTTTATTGATGCTGATGTGATTGCCGATAAAATACAAAATTCCCGAAAATTTCAGTGTGATTATCAGTTTGTTGGCCAAGGATTGGCCAAGTTTCGCGATGAAGACCCCTGGATTGCCCGGCAAATTTTTAGCCGTAAAACTTTTTGAGAGAATGATGGAAGCATATTTTAATCATCATGGGTTTTGCCCGGTTTGCGCAAAAGATGTGGATTTTTCATCTGTATTTGCGTGGTACCGGGATCATTTGTTTTGCAAAAAATGTGGTTCTCTCCCGCGAGAGCGAGCTTTGATGCAGGTTTTGAATGATTACTTCCCGGATTTAAAAGACCGATCTGTATTTGAAATGGCTTTGGAGAAAAGAGCATTTTCATTACGATTATCATCTTACATTAAAAACCATTCATTTGCGTTATTTGATGCGGAAAAAGAATATCAGCCTTCTGACAATAGAAATGAAAAAAATGTAGTGTTAGAGCAACTGGATATTGACGATAATTCCGTCGATATTGTTATCACCCATGATTTAATGAACCATGTTTTAAAGCCGCGCCTTGCATTGAAAGAGATTGCCCGTGTTTTAAAACCGGGAGGTGCCCATATTTTTACGGTGCCATTGGTCAACAAAACCAACAGTACCGTTAGGCGGGCTGAAAGATTATCGAGCGGCAAGATAAAACATCAACAAGAAGCCCAATATTGGGGGAGCGCCACCAAGCCTGATGGCCCCCTTGTCACCATGGATTGGGGATATGATATTGGGAATTTTATTTTAACAGCGACGCAAATGCCTACAACTCTAATGAATATAGTTGATAAAGATAAAGCTATTTTGGGTGAGATGAACGAGGTTGTCGTTAGTTTTAAAAACGGTTAAGCGTGTTTAAAAATTACTTTCTGTATAGAGGATAAATACATAATCCAAGAACGATAAGCAAGCCAATAACCATCGCGATGGGGGCTCCCGCTACGCCTAATGTTTCCATTTGTAATAGGAAGAACATAAGTCCCATGCCGATAACCGCACCCGTAAATTGCGCAAATAGGACATATCCTGCTTGACCGGTTGCTAAAACAGCGGACTCTAACACCACAGCGGTTAAACGACATGCTTGAACCAAAGCCATAAGCGCGATTAATATTGCGGCTGGAGCAAAGTCAATGCCGCCCACATAGGTGGCTAATTGATGGCGCAATAAGAAATATAAAACAACAATGGGTAATGCGACGCACAAACCTGTCAGGGCCGAGCGCCACGCAACCTGCCGCATTGCCGGTTTTCCTTTAGTATTGTTGATTTTTGCAAGTTCAGGATAGGAAGCCTGATTGAGTAAATCCGCGGGGTGCGCAATTAAATTACTAAGGTTGGTTGCAAGTTGTAAAAACCCCGATGCTGCACTGTTGAGGACGGAGCCAACAATAAGGACAGGCAAAAAAGTATAGGTTAACTCGATGGAACTGGTCAGATTTGTCTTGATCATAAAGCCAAGCCATTTGGGGTCTGCTTTTTCCCCTTCTTTTGGTTTAAAAGCAGGGATCAGCCCGCGTTTTTTTAGGGCAAGCGTGCCAAGGGTCCATAATCCGACGCCGTCCAATACGGCACTTAAAACCCAAACAGCGATAAACTCGTTTAATCCGCCGCCCAATAAAAGTATTAAAGCGGCCCCGATAAAACGCGTCACTGGCATGACGGTGAGTTGCCATCCAAGCTGTTTAAATTCATCAAACAATCGCAAAATCCCTGTTGGCGTGGCTGCTATCAAAAACGGTGCGGCTGCACAATAGATATAGATTAAAGGCATGGCTTGCGGCGGCCACTTTAAATATTGCCCAACAATACCGGCCAATGCGATGGAGATTATTACTGCGAAAACCGCACTTAATAAATCAAGTTTAACCGTGAACCGGACAAGAGTTTTAAAACGGTTAGTCTCTCCATCGGCAATCATTCCCGCGCCAAAGCGGATAATCGCCTGCCATGATTGAAACCGTGAAACATGCGCAATGACCATGACATAAGCATGGGCAAGCACAAGATACCCCATTTCTTTGGGGCCAAGGGTGCGCGCCGCAATGGCCAGATAAGCAAGG
>CALLPQ010000171.1 GCA_938015425.1 uncultured Parvularculaceae bacterium
AGGAAAGGTCAAAAACAAAGCGATGGAGCAAACGCCTCCAATAATCGCTAGAATAATTTCCACCAATATGAAATTAAAAATAAGCTGGCGACGGATAAATTGGCTTACATAAGAACCAACGCCCATCGCGAACATAAAAAATCCGATTGTAATCGAGAATTGGTAAACACTATTCCCCAACAAATAACTGGAAACAGCGCCAATAATCAATTCGTAGACAATACCGCATAAGGCCACCACAACGATCGAGGCTAATAGCGCGCCGCGTCCGGTTTTAGACAGAGTTGAAAAGTCATCCAACTCATCAATCTCGTTCATTGATGAAACATCATGGTCAATATCAAGGGGTTTGCCAGCATCATTATTCTGGTTAGATCCAAGCTTTTCGGGAAAACCATTAGCTGGCAAATTGATCTCGCTCATAGGAAAGCTTTCTGCTTTTTGAGTAGTATAAAAAAAGCTTCAATATCATTCAGGATATTTCAGTATGCCAATATTTGACTATTTACCAGAGCGTACTCCGCCGCTTCTGGCCCTTGATCTTGCACTGGATCTTGTATCGGTTTTCGCGCTGGAATTCGCCTTTGAACTGGGTCGGCTTGATGCTCTTGATGTTCGTGACCTAGACGAACCAGCTGCATTTAATTTGCGCGGCGTATAATCTTTGGTATTCATCGTGGAATTTGCAAACCGGCCAGGACTTATGCCCGCTCTTGCTTGACGTCCACCCATATTGGCCCACATCGCCCCAAGAAAAAAGCCAGTCCCATTTAAACGATATCCATGATGATTTCCCGTTTCGTCCGTATAGACAATACGTTTATTTTCAACATCGACTTCCATGGTGAAAAGCTTTCTCTCGCCCACAGTCTTGATATTATCTTTGTTTCCGTCTTCAAATCCTAAAAAGCTTCCATCCTCTTTCATTTCAATGCCGATTGTTTTTGAATAAGGAAGAGGCTTTTGATTGATATAAAGAAAAATATTATTAGCAAGGTTTTGAACCGTATCTTCATCAGCCTCTTTAACATCGTCCGCTGCAAGGATTTCATCATATTTAGTGATCATCGAGATTGTCCGGTCCACAATCACATCATGATCAGGAACAGCGGGCACTGACCGTTTCGAACAAGCCGACACAATCGCCATCGTTGATAGAAACGTCAATAGTGAAATTGTTTTCTTCATTTTTGCCTCACCAAAAACCTAAAGTATATAAATTTCACATTACCGTGATGACGTTAAGGATGGTTTAATCGCATCCGACTAATCTAAAGAAAATTTAAACCATAAACCGAAAGAAAAATATGGGCTTGTTCCGCAAAAATCGTCAATCAGAACAAGGGTTTATCTTCCACCCTATGGAAAAACATCATGTGCCCCCTGCCCTTGATATCATCTTTAATCATGATGAAGATGATAGTGCGGAGGCGGAAATGAGTTTCGCCGAAGACCTGTCGCGCTTTTACGTAGTAGAAATAGACGGGCAACTGGCCGGAGTAACGGGATATTCACGGATTATAGAAGCCCCAACTTCTGCATGGCTATCATGGACATATGTCGACACCCACTTCCAACGCCAAGGGGTTGGGAGCTATCTAGTTGCCGAGCTGTCCACATTATTAAAAAAGCGCGGCGTTGAAAGATTATTTATCGCCACAAGTGACTATAAAGAAGATGGTATAGACATTTATGCGGGTGCACGGCGGTTTTATGAACGGTTGGGCGCGCGCTGCGATTTAAAAATTCCTAATTTTTATCAAATGGATGAATCAAAATATATTTACCGCCTTATCATCGGCGAACAAACATCAAAATATTTCGACCGGGCCACCACCGATAAATCTGTGCACTTTGTCGATACAGACATATTGGAAGAAACCCAAACCGCTTATCGTTTACTATGGGAGGAACGTAAAAAACATTCCTCACAACTAGAAGACCAACAAAACAATGATGACATAGCGTCCATTATGAAACACGGCATTGAAAACGGCGCCCATGCATTTTTTGCCTCATTGCCAGCCCCTTTATCAAGAGAAGCGGCCATCACCTTACAACGCGCCGGTTTTAGGCAGTTAGGGAATGTGATCGACTATTATGGCCCCGGCCATGATGACGTTTATTGGAGCTATTATCCGGATATATCTTCATAAGTATAGTTACGGGTAAACTTAATTAAAGTATTAAAAAATTAAAACATTGCCCCCAAACCTTAATATTAATCAGTATGCTATATAATTTCTTAATGACAATTGTTTATGACCCAATCCAACCTTAAAATTTCTCCCTATGGTGATGCTGGTGTTGAGACTGACAAAGATCAAAGTACCGCGCCCAAAGATTTTTTTACAATCGAAAATGGTGTTTCCTTTGCAGGTAAACATTTATTGTTGGATTTTTGGGGAGCAGAGAATTTAACCAACCCGCAGTTTGTTGAAAACGCACTACGTCAAGCAGCAAGCGATGCCGGCGCTACAGTTTTGTTTAGCCATATGCACCACTTTACTCCTCATGACGGTGTTACGGGTGTTGTTTTGCTTGCTGAATCGCACATAACAATCCACACATGGCCAGAACGCAATTACGCGGCTATCGATATTTTCATGTGTGGTAATTGCGATGTCCGGCGCGCTGTCCCCGCTCTACGCGCCGCTTTTTCACCTACACAAATCAATGTACAGACGGAAAAGAGAGGGCGGTCGTCTATGCATCAAGAAGGAAACAATATTCTCGCGTAAAAACCTAAAGGAGATCGCACATAACCTTTCTCTACAATTACAAAATTCCATAAAAGATGAGTGCAGACATTTAGTCTTGATTGAGAGGATAAATTTTTATCACTCGATTACCCACAGCAAGATCGCCAAATTGACTGTTTGTTACTGTAATATCCTTGACAAAATCTTGCTGTAAAGTTTCAAGATCATTAGCTCGAATATTTCTTGATTTTATGAGAGCAGGAAACCTAACCGTGCCGTAGATAGCCCATCTTTCATTGATCTCCCTATATAGAGTTATCTTTGTTGAATGTTGACTAAATACAAAAATCCCAAATTCATTTTGGCCATCTTCGTCAATATCTAAATATCGGCCATAACATTTTGATAGATTTTTATTAGGGCTCTCATTTGCTGTTTTAGGAGTATTAGCGCTATCACTGAAGTCTTTACTAGATTCGGCAATACAATTTAGCAAAGGGTTAGTAAAATTAATCGCATTAATAAAAATCTCTTCTGGTGGCTTTTCTTTATCTAAGACGGTAAGTGCAGATTTTAATCTCGCATCTTCAATCTGAAAACCCAACCTTTTGATACGGTGTTTCTTAATATCAACTAGTAAACTTTTATCTTTCGCTGGTATCACTTTCATAGTAAGGAATTGCTCACGCATCACGCTCAAAAATTCCTTAAAATCCTTTCTTGAAAGATAATCCAACTTTTCAGGCATATCACTTGATGACCGCGCACTATATTTCCATTGGTTTGGCTTTAATTGTTCATATACAACCAGATCATACCGAAACCTATTTGATCCTGATAAATCATTCAACGGAATCCGATGATTAAACCAAATTAATAAATCTAAATCACCATCAAAATCAAGATCAACAAAACGCGCTGGGCAGCGCCCCCCTATTGTTAATGGAGTTTGATCGGCTGGTTGCACTTCTTGTTTTTTCTTATTTTTACGATCTCTCTCTTTCTCTTCTTCAATCTCCTTCTCAAAATTAAGTTTTTTCTCAAGACACCTACCAATAATATCTTCCCCATTTTGAGGTTTAAAAATAATGCTATCTGCTAACTCTTGTACATTCGAACTATTATTCCAATCGGCATTTTCAGTTATAAGTCTAATGGCATCCCTTCGGTCAGAATGGCTAACTTCATTGCCGCTACTATAATTATTTTTTAGGGCATCACTGTTGTTAGCTAGCAATGCAATGCGTTCATTACGGGCGTTACCAGATTTATTTTTTAAATCTTCCAAAGCTTTTTTTCCATACTTTCCAGTACGCCGATTACTTAAAAAGCTAAAATCAAAATCATCTGGCTCGACCTTCCCATTCTCTAACCGCGTCACTTGATCATGCACAGATAGTTTGGCCGGACTACCAACAGGTATTAATAGGAGAAATAAAACAGCCGCCACAAAGATAGCCCCTGCAATATTGACTGGCTTGATCAACTCCATCCATCGACCCGGTTTCAAGGCGGCGATTAAATAGCCAATCCCGTAAAATGACACCACCAAAAGCTGTGCCCCCGCAATCACACGAGCAGGCGTCAATCCATATTGATTAACCCGTAGCCATAGTCCAAGCCCAGCAAGTGCCACCACACCCAGCAAAGGCAAGGCACTAAACCGCACAATGTTTCTGATAAATCCGGATTTAGGTAATTCCCCTGCTTGGAACGCCGCATTAATCAACAAAATCATGACAGCAGCCGCGTTTAATAAAATAGCCGTTGCGTAACCCGTGTTCCACAACTTTTCTAATCCCGTAAAGCAAAGCGCGACCAGAAATCCCGTTAGAATAAGCGTCATAAAGATCGACAACCAAGACAATAAAGTCAAAGCAAGTTGCCTTGCCCCCTGTGTCAGGCGAGCCCCTGCGTCCGTTAAATGAAGCGCAATAGCAAAGAGTGTTGTTGAAGCAACCCATACAAATATTTGCACCTCAAACAAGTCAAGGAAAAACGCAATGCCAATAGTTTTGAACATCCATGCCCCAAGCGCAAAGACAGCCCAAAAAGCCCCTAAAAATGCTAACCCTAACCCCGCTTGTATGCCATGATGCCACGCTAAATTAAAATATACCGGATAGGGAGCAAAAATTCGAAACTTCTCCCCTTGCTTATGGTTAAAACCATAAGCCTGCACAAATTCGTGTAGAATGTACAAAATAATCAACGAGAATAACCACGAACTGCTAAACCCATTAATGTCATTCCAGATTGGTGTGGAAATATTAAGCCCCACAATCACCAAGAGAATAATGGCAATTATCTCCCAAATGATTAATCGTCGTAGTGGAATATTTCCAATACCCACTAAAAACGGTATGGGTGCCAAGGAAATGATTAGCCTTGCAAAAAGGACCTGTTCAGAAGAATCATCAAAAAACCCGCTACGATTAAAAGAATAAAGACCCACACCCCATAAAACACCAATAATCAACCGAACAATAAATCTGTTACGAGGGCTCATGAAACTTTGATCAGTTACATAGTCATCACCAAAATTGTCATCAACAAAATTGTCACCCTCTAAACGCGAATTCAAAGCCCCAACAGGTTTTTCTTCTCGGGGCCCCTCTCCTTGATGCGTATCCGTTAACTGGTGGTTATCCATTTTTCCCTCCGAGCCTTATAAATTATTAATCTTTATCAATGCTCTGCCAAAAATTTATCATTCCTAGATTAATACTCGTTTTTAGATTAATACCCGTTTAAAGTGTAAGTCTAGAAACACTTTAACCTTACCTCCTCTATTGGTTATCGCCAACCACTTTCAATCAAAAGCCGGAATGACGACGCCCCTGATATTCCCGCAAATGCCCTATAAAAAAGGGTTTTTAGGCGCATTAAAGCAATTATAGCAAATTCGCCCATAATTAACGTCGATTATTGTGTTCCTATCTTGTATACTTTCTATAAGTTCAGACATATTAAGGTTGTACACAATACCATCCGGAAACTTTAAGAGGATAAATTCATGATAACCCCAATTTTACCACGCTTCACCCCCCTCGCAAAACTATGTTGTTTAACTGTCGCTACTTTAGGGGCTTCGTCATGTGGTAAAACAGAACAGTCAAAAACAGATGGCTTACTGAACACTCTTGCCAGCCAAGGGGAAATTCATGCCCAAGGACGGTTTGAAGATGTAACCGGCCAAGATGTGGGCAATGTGGTTTTCACAAAAGCACCGGGCGGTAATCTTTTGATTCGGGTAGATGTCAAAGGCTTGTCAAAAGGATGGCACGGCATCCATCTCCACCAAGTCGCAGACTGTAGTGATGGTGCCAACGGATATAAAGCCTCAGCAAGTCATGTAGATCCGGATAATAACGCTCACGGATTATTAAATGAAAATGGCTCGGAACGGGCTGACATCTCTAATATTTATGCGGGCAGTGATGGCCGCGCCACAGCGGAAATCTTCCGCACCGGGGTTACGCTGCACCCATCCGAAGAAGGATTTACCTTGGATGGGGCCTACCCTTTATTTGATGATGACGGATTTGCCGTGATTATTCACGCCAACCGTGATGATCACAAAACCCAGCCCATTGGCGGTGCTGGTGCAAGGGTTGCTTGCGCCGCGATCAATGCAGCTCCAAAATAAAACCCCAATCACGGTAATCACCCACCCCTATGATCATGTGTAGAATTTGAGTGGAGTATATATTGGTAATGAGCAGTAAAGACAAAAACACAAAAATAAAACGTCGCTCTTTTATAAAACAATCATCAGCCATGATCGCTGGCGGCACCATTGCCAGTGCCACCTGTTTTAATTCTTTGGCTGATGCTTCTTCACGCCAAGCGACTTCTTCAATTTCACCGATACCAAAAATAAAACCGCAACTCCGCGCCCCTATTAATGCCGTCTGGACTCGTTTAGCGGATATGCCGTTTGCTACTCAGGAAATTTATCCTTCAGGGTTCTGGAGCCAAGAAATACAAGAAACAGCAAATACAAAAGAAATCATAAATCGCAGGCCACAACGCTTTAATGCCTTGATTAATGCCGGCGGAATTATTGGCCGTTCTGGAGGGCGATTTATTGCCTCGGATAAGGTAACAATTTATGATCCTATTGCGGATCAATGGCGTTACGGTCCTGATTTACCTCAATCCTGGCACCATCTCCATCTTGTTGCCCATAACGGGTTTTTGTATGGTCTGGGCGGATTTACCATTGAACCCTTACCTAAAGATGCCGATTTAACACGCGGTACCGGAGGGTGGACAATGCGTCCGGATATTATGCGCCTCGATACAAAGAAAAAGCGTTGGGTTTCGTTAAATCCAATGCCAAGTCCACAAGCAGAAGCCGTATGTGTATCTTTAAACGGATTTATTCATGTTGTGGGTGGGCGATCCCCCGCAGGCAGCATGAACGATCAATGGTCTGATCATATCGATACAGATAGACATTATATGTATGACACAAGGCGCGATCAATGGTTCGAGCGTGCCTCTATGAGTGTTGCCAGAAATTCCACTGCCGGGGTTAGCCTGAACAGTGCTCTTTATGTATTCGGGGGAAGAACCGTAAACGGGGGCAACTCAAACATTACCGAAGTTTATGATCCGTTAGCTGACAGATGGCAAACACTGCGTCCAATGCCCGAAGCCCAAGGCGGTCTCGCTGCAGCTGCATTAGGCAATACAATTTTCATCTTTGGCGGTGAATATTTTAACAATGGCGGCGGTGTCTATTCAAAAACATGGGCCTATGACACAAGAGAAGACCGCTGGCGTTCCGCACCACCAATGCCACGCCCGCGCCACGGGCTTGGGGCGGTGACCATTAACAACTCAATCTATGTCATGGGCGGTGCCGCCCGCCCAAGCGGCGTTGGCACCAGCGCTGTGTTAGATCGATTTATGGTGTCTTGAAGCCCTTAGAGCCTGAAACAAATATCGGGAAACACCTGCAAAAGATTAAAAATCAGACGTTCGTTTCAACAATTTCATACGGTTACGGCTCTATCGCTTTAAAATGAGGGCCTAAATCAAGAACCGGGAAACACCCGCAAAAGATTAAAAATCAGACGTTCATTTCAACAATGTCATACGGTTACGGCTCTATCCCTTATAAATAAGAGTCAGAGGGGCAACGAGTGGTCAAACAATAGTCAGACCAACTCTGCTTTCTACTCCACCAGAACGGGCATATTATTATCATTATCCTCGCCCTTACCATCCCCTTTTTCTTCATCGTCAGGAATATATTCAAAGGCAAGTTTCGAATTATCATCCGGATCAAGAGAAACCTTAACAACACCCCCATGTTTTAAGGCACCAAACAGAATTTCATCAGCAATCGGTTTTTTAACATGCTCTTGAATAATCCGGCTAAGGGGGCGCGCGCCCATCGCATCATCAAACCCGCGTTTTGCAAGCCATTTGGTCGCCGCCTCATCCAATTCAAAAGTAATATTTCGGTCAGCCAGTTGAGATTCCAACTGAAGAATAAATTTCTCCACGATACGGTCAATGATTGCTGGTGATAGACCAGCAAATTGGATAATCGCATCAAGACGGTTTCTAAATTCAGGCGTGAACAGACGATTAATCGCCAAATCGGTTTCGTCGGTTTTACGCCCTGCCTCAAACCCAATCCCGAATTTGGCCGCATCACTAGCCCCGGCATTGGTTGTCATTATCAAAATGACATTTCTAAAATCGACTTTACGCCCATTCGCATCAGTCAAATGACCATTATCCATAACTTGCAGCAAGATATTGAATATTTCCGGATGGGCTTTTTCAATCTCATCAAGTAATAACACAGCATGGGGGTTTTGGTTGACTGCATCGGTCAACAATCCCCCTTGGTCATACCCCACATAGCCAGGCGGCGCCCCGATAAGGCGCGAGACCGTATGGCGTTCCATATATTCCGACATATCGAAACGCAGCAATTCCACCCCAAGGGCAAACCCTAATTGTTTGGCAACCTCGGTTTTACCAACACCTGTGGGTCCGGCAAAAAGATAGCTACCGATTGGTTTATTAGGCTCACGCAAACCGGCACGCGACAGTTTGATGGCCGCAGAAAGTTGATCGATGGCATTGTCTTGTCCAAACACGACCCGGCGTAAATCTTCCGGAAGGGCTTTTAAGCGCTCCGTATCCGACGTAGAAACAGATTTTGAAGGAATGCGCGCCATTTTAGAAATGATTTCTTCAACCTCTGACTCGTCAATAACCGATTTACGATCTTCTTGCGAAAACAAGCGTTGACGGGCCCCCGCTTCATCAATCACATCAATCGCTTTATCGGGTAATTTACGATCAGCCATATATTTTGATGATAAATCAACAGCCGCTTTTAACGCTTTGTCTGTATAGGTCACATCGTGATGTTTTTCAAAATGGGGCTTTAAACCATGCAATATTTTAAGGGTATCGGGCACACTTGGCTCAACCACATCTATCTTTTGGAACCGTCTTGCCAAGGCGCGGTCTTTTTCAAAATGCTGGCGATACTCTTTATACGTTGTTGACCCCATGCATCTAAGCACACCCGATTGCAACGCTGGTTTTAATAAATTTGACGCATCCATCGCCCCGCCCGAGGTTGCACCAGCGCCAATAATCGTGTGAATTTCATCAATGAATAAAACCGCATCCTCATGATCTTCCAACGCTTTTAAAACCGATTTAATGCGCTCTTCAAAATCACCGCGATAACGCGTGCCCGCCAATAAGGTGCCCATATCTAGTGAATAGATTGTTGCCGCGGCCAACACTTCGGGCACTTCTTCATCGATAATTTGACGGGCTAACCCTTCAGCGATTGCTGTTTTGCCAACCCCTGGGTCACCCACCAATAAGGGGTTATTTTTCCGCCGACGACACAGAACCTGAATTGCACGCTCGACTTCGGCACCGCGACCAATGAGCGGGTCAACTTTACCCTTCCGGGCTTTCTCGTTCAGGTCAACACAATAGGAAGCAAGTGCGTCTTGCCCTTGTTTTGCATTGGCATCCCCTTCTTCTGCATTAGGACCATGGGGTGCACGGGCCCTTCCCGGGCCTTGTTCGCCGGGTCGTTTTGCCAACCCGTGGGAAATATAATTAACCGCATCAAAGCGGGTCATATCCTGATTTTGTAGAAAATGCGCCGCATTGGACTCACGCTCGGCAAACATTGCCACCAAAACATTTGCCCCCGTTACTTCTTCACGGCCTGACGATTGCACATGAATAACCGCCCTTTGAATAACGCGCTGAAAACTGGCGGTTGCTTTCGCCTGCTCGTCATCATCTTCATCAAGACGTAAGGTATTGAGCTGATTTTCGATAAACTCGTATAATTCACGGCGCAACTGGTCAATATCAACATTGCAAGCCCGCATAACTGCCGCTGCGTCCCGATCATCCGCCAAAGCAAGAAGTAAATGCTCCAGAGTCGCATATTCGTGGCGATATTCATTGGCAATCTCAATAGCGCGCTGAAGCGCCTCATCTAAACTTCTACTAAACGATGCCATATCGACCTGACCTTAATTGTAAAAAACAAAACCCTGATAAAATGGGGCCTGTCCTTTTAAATGCTTATTCTTTATATCCTATTCAATCCTTATTTTATAAAAAAAGTGTGTGTATCCGTCTAATTTTTGTGATCTTTGTGGATAATCATTCTTTTTCCATGGTGCATTGCAGTGGATGCTGGTTCCGGCGGGCTAAATCCATCACTTGGGCAACCTTGGTTTCTGCCACTTCATAGGTGTAAACGCCGCAAATACCCACATCATTTTGGTGCACATGCAGCATAATCATGAAAGCATCTTCTGGTTTTTTCTTAAAGATTGTCTGCAAAAGCCAAACTACAAACTCTTGGGGTGTGAAGTCATCATTCAACAACAACACTTTATACATAGCGGGTTTTTGCGTCTTGGGCGTGGTTTTAGAGATAACCTTAACGCCAAGCCCCCCTTCATCTTGATTGTCTTCTTCGTGGGACATCTTTGTAATCACCATCCGTCAGTTGCACCATCATGATATATAATGGATTACCGTTATAAACGTAAGAAACTGTAAATTATCGATTTCACCTGATCAACATAATTTTCTGCACCGCGAATTTAGGGCAAAGCTGAAACACGGGACTGCCAAAATTTGATGAACAGGCTAAAAGCGCGCAAAAATAAAGCCCGATGCAATACACCGGGCTTTAAATACGCAACTTACTTAATCTACTGATTACTCATACTCGTACTAATACTCATACAAAATTTAACTATAAATCAGTGATCTTAAAATAACCTTATGGACGGAAAGATTGAACTTTCTCAACAAGTTGGTTGTAGTTATCTGTAATTGGCTCAGCAGCTGTTTTGCTTGAAGTCACCATCATCTCAGTGATTTTATTGAACTGAGCAATATTTTTTTCAAAAGAAGTGCGGAAAAACTCGGCGTTTAGGTCCAAAGCTTCTTGTGGTGTTTTACATGAAGCCAATGATTGAGCCGTTTTAACATTTTCTTCAAAGTTCGCTTTAGCAAAATCAGCTTGTTCAGCAGAAAGTTGCTCTAAGCTACTTGTTACTGTTGTAGAAGCAGAGATGATGGCATCCATTGATTCTTTTTGGAACTCGGCAACCTGCTCGAAGCCTTTGTTAATTTTCTCAAAGCCTTCTTGAATAGAAGCAGTATTCACACCAGCCATATCTTCAAAACCAGTTTTTTTGGTAGTTCTTTTTTTAGCAGCAGCCATGATATTCTCCTCAAAAGAGTGTTCTAAAAATTTCTAAGTCGCAAGTTTGAATTTTACAGGGTTCAAATAAGCCCAAAGTCCAGACAAATTGCTTATGTGCACTGCAACATAAACAAATCCTAAGATAAGTCAAGCATTAAATTGTGCGGCGCACAATGTTTTTTATGTTATTAAATCAATGCCTTACAAGGTAAACAAAAAATAAATACCGCATTAGCAATAAATATTCGGGGAAAAATACAGATAATTCGCCTATTTGGGGTGCTTAAATTTTATCAAGAGGGAATCATGAAGGGCGCGCCACCTGCTTATAGGCATCACGCAATTTTAGGGTTTGCGGTCCGGCCTGACCATCCCCAATTTGCTGATCATCAATATGTGTCACCGGCATCACGAGGCTGCTTGCCGAGGTGATAAAAGCCTCTTTCGCTTCAAGGGCCTCTTCATAAGTAAAAGCTCTTTCCTCCACTTTCAGGCCAAGTGATGTAACCGCTTTCAAAACGCTCTCGCGGGTAATCCCCCCCAAAATCTCGTTTGATAAAGGACGGGTGACCAACGAACCCGACGCATTTATAATCCATGCATTAGAAGAAGAACCTTCGGTAATTTTATTTTCTTTCAACAACCATGCTTCATAAGCTTTTTTGGATTTCGCTTCTTGTTTCGCTAAGGCATTAGGTAATAGGGAAATGGATTTAATATCCACCCTACCCCAGCGAATATCCGGCATTGTAACAATTTTTATTCCTTTTTGCGCTAACGCGTCATTAGCTGCTAGGGAATAAGGTTTTACGGTCATCACCATAACCGGCAAAGTCGGTTTATCAGGAAACGGATGATCACGGGGGGCGACCCCGCGCGAAATTTGCATATAGACCAACGCATCACGCAAACGGTTACGACGAAGCACTTCCCGCATAATAATCTTTAAAGAGGCAGAACTCATCTGGAAGGGAATATCCAACCCCTCTAATGACCGCCGCAGCCGCGCCATATGCCCCGCCTCGTCCCAATATTGTCCATCAACCACAAGACAAACTTCGTAGATACCATCTGAAAACTGATACCCTCTGTCTTCAACATATATGTGGGGTTCGGATAGTCTACGATAAAACCCGTCAACGTAAGCAATTCTGGACATATATTATTCCTGTTTGTGCGTTATAAAGACGACTATATTCAAGAACGCCAGAAAGCGCGATTAAATAATGCGAGAGCGGCCACAGCCTCAATCCGTCCTAATATCATTGCCACCACCATGACCCATCTTCCCATCGGATTAAACCCATCATAATCATTCACCGCCAACGATGTAAGAATATCCCCTTTTTCGATAGACGCCAAACCAACCAATGGCCCCGTATTGCTAAGGGTTGCCGCTGCTGCTGCTGCCGCTCGGTCAAAGCTATGACCAAAGAACGTAAAAATGACAATCATGCTGGCCAAGAAAATGGTAAACACCAAAAAATGCATCCACACACCAAGCTCATTGGCGATACGTGATGTGCCTCTAACGGCATGGGGCAGGATAAGGCGTTGGATCTCTTCATTCGCGCGCCGCGTAATGACTAACCATCGCATAATTTTAAACCCCCCTGCCGTCGAAATAGCCGCGCCACCAATCAAGGCGGTAATAATAGCAACGGTCAAGGGCGGCGGCTCCCCCACAAAAAACCCGTTAGTCGATAATAAAGAAGCCGCATTAAATAATTGCAGAGGAATTAAATCCATATCCCCGGCGCCCGCCAATATCCAAAACACAATCCCCACGATAAAAATCATGAAGATATATGTCTCGGATTCAACATCTCTTTGATGACTCCAATGGTTATTCACTAAAATTTTGACCACAAAACTAATCAGAACAAAGTTTAATCCCGAGAAAACCACGAACGGCAACAAGATAAGGGTTATAATCTGGTTATAACCGCCAAGCCCTTGAATATGCGGTATCAATCCCCCGGACGCTTGCACAGACAAGGCCATGATCGTCGCATCAAATGGCGCAAGCCCCGTTGAGACCAACAAAAATAAACATAACAGGGTCAAAAATAAATAAACCGAAAAAAACGAAATCAACGCATTTTCCAATGAGCGTAGATAAGAATTTCGCTCTCCCCGCGAGAAGGGTACTTTAATCGTATCCACACCGTAGAAAGCGGGACGAACGATAACCGATGCCGCAAAAGCGATTGAGACAAGGCCGCCAATCCATTGCATCAATGCGCGCCAGAACAATCCGATGGGGTCGGACAATAGGGTTTCAAATGATAACCACGCCCCCGTGGTCGTTAAGGCAGAGACCGCCTCAAAATAAGCATCGGAAACCCCGCTCTGCCCTGAAAGCACTAAGGGCAATGCACCGAAAATCGGCGCAATTACCCACCATAACAAAACCAATAAAATACCGCCGCGAAAATCCGTTGCCGGTTTCTTAGCAGCAATTGTAAAAAGCAGACCAACACCGACCATAATCGTTATTACGGCACTAAACCCATAATATTGAATTTCGTCACTACCCTGAACAAGCGCATAAAGAGTTGGCGCGAGCATAAATAGACCTAATATGGACAATCCATTTCCAAGTGCCCGAATGATACTGGGAAACCCCATAATCTTACATTTCTCAAATCTAAAGAACTAAAAATATTCGACACTCACCCGGAACATTTGCTCAACATCTTTAACGCTTTCACGCATCGCCATCAATACGACCCGATCTTCTGGCTCAATGACAAAATCACGATCAGGCAATAAGACTTTATTATCCCGATAGACAGCTCCGACAACCACCCCGTCAGGCAAGTTTGCCTCCTTTAACGGCTTATTGACCAAAGGCGATGTTTCAAGAGCGACAGCATCAATAATCTCGGCCATGCCATCAAATAAAGAATAAAGCCCTTTAATCCGTCCACGGCGAATATGTTGTAATATAGTGGAAACCGTTGTCGCCCTTGGGTCAAGGAAGCGATCAATGCCAACGGCTTCGCTGACCGAAGCAAATTCATGATCATTGACCAAGGTCAACGCTTTACGCGCGCCTTCTTTTTTGGCCACAACAGAGGCCAAAATATTGACCTGATCATTATCCGTTAAAGCGATAACCGCATCTGCATCTTTGACCCCCGCTTCATGCAATAATGTACTATCAAGTCCATCCCCCTGCAAAACAATGGTGCGCTCTAATTGTTCTGCAATAAACTCGGCGCGATCACGATTTAATTCAATAAGGCGGACTTTAGTGGAACCAAGACCTTCCAAGGCACTGGCGACATTTAACCCAATATTGCCCCCCCCTATGATAATGACGCGGCGGGCACGGCTCGCAGAAATACCCAGAATTTCCATTGCCCGCGAAACATCATCACGTTTGGCAATAAACATAATCTGATCACCCACATTAAGCTGATCATCCCCATGAGCACGCCACATCTTACCATCCCGGCGGATCGCAGTAACGGTTACTTTCAAATCGGGAAACAAATCATAAAGTTGATTAAGCGGCGTATCAATAACCGGGCAATCATCCCGCAATTTAACCCCCACGGCCCAGATTAATCCGTTGACAAAGGAGGTAACGTCAAAAGCTCCCGGCGTAAGCATCCTTTGCATAATTGCTTCGCTAACCGCTAACTCCGGCGAGATCACCACATCTATCGGCAAATGTTTGCGACTAAAAATATCCGAATATTTAGGGTCCAGATAGTTTTGTTCTCTTATCCGGGCTATCTTGGTTGGCACCTTAAATAATGAATGGGCAATCTGGCACGCGACCATGTTAATTTCATCAGAGTGCGTCACTGTGATGATCATTTCCGCTTCGCGTGCGCCAGCTTCAACAAGTATATCAGGATAGGAACCATTTCCCACCACACCGCGCACATCAAGACGTTCACTAATTTCGCGAACCAAATTCATAGATTGATCAATGATGGTTACATCATTCCCCTCCATGGATAAGCGTCGGGCAATACCGTAGCCAACACGGCCTGCGCCGCAAATAATGACACGCATATCAAATTCCTTTGTAAACCAGTTTAGTGAAGTGGTTAACTCGTGGTTGAAATACCATTGGAGGTACCGATCATTCCATCAGAAATATCAACCTTGCTTTGATTATTTACACCCAAAGCTTTTAACTTACGATGAAGCGCCGACCTTTCCATCCCGATAAAAGCTGCGGTGCGTGATATATTTCCGCCAAAACGCCCTATTTGCGTAATTAAATATTCACGTTCAAAATGCTCTCTTGCATCCCGCAACGGCATCGCAATAATCTGCTCGGTTCCAGCCCCCGGTGACACCGACAAACCCGCATCAATTACCTCAGAGGGAAGATCATCAACTCCGATTTCACTATTGCTACCGCGTGGTGCCATAATCAAGGTTCGTTCAACAACATTGCGTAATTGGCGCACATTCCCGGGCCATGCATAGGTTTGCATCGCGGCCAAAGCATCTTGCGTATATTTTCTTTTTGCCAAACCATGAGAGCGTGAAAGACGATCAACAAAATAATCGACCAGAGCCGGTATATCTTCTCGATGTTCACTAAGGCCCGGCGCGTCAATCGCCACCACGTTGAGGCGATGAAAAAAGTCTTCACGAAAACGGCCATGTTGTGCATCCATCAACAAGTTACGCGAAGTGGTTGATACCACTCTCACATCCACTTCAACGGGCCGGGCCCCGCCAATTCTTTTAAACCGCTGATCAACCAAAACACGCAATATTTTACTTTGCGTCTCAAGGGGCATATCCCCAACCTCATCAAACATGAGGGTACCCCCATGGGCCTTTTCCATTAACCCGATCGATTTGACACTGCCATTTTCACTATTTTCTACACCAAACAATTCTTCTTCCATCCGCTCGGGAGAGATCATCGCCGCGCTTGCTAACACAAAAGGTTGGTCACTACGCCCTGAATGGGCATGCAGTAATCGCGCAATCATTTCTTTACCTGCCCCCGGAGGGCCGGAAATCAACACCCGTGAGCGCGAGTCTGCAACACGGTCAATCACATTTCGTAAAGCACCGATTACGGATGAATCGCCCACCAAGCCCCAATCAGGCATACGCCCTTTTAATTCGCTATTCTCACGGCGTAACCGCGTTGCCTCTAATGCGCGATTAACCGCAAGAATTAATCTATCAGCATTGAAAGGTTTCTCGACAAAATCATAAGCGCCTTTTTTAATCGCAACAACAGCTGTTTCAATAGTGCCATGTCCAGAGATAATAATAACCGGCAAATCAGGGTAGAGACGTTTTAGCTCTTCTAAAATTTCAATACCATCCATCTTGGAGTTTTGTAACCAGATGTCCAGAATGACCAAAGCTGGCACACGTTCCGCGACACTGGTAAAGACCGCATCAGAATTAGCGGCCGAACGCGGGCTAAACCCCTCATCCTCAAGCACACCCGCGACTAACTCACGGATATCTTTTTCATCATCAACAACCAATATATCGATAGCCATTTTATTTTTCCTGATAGTTACTCAACAATTTCTACTTAAAAATCTCAAAATTAAACTATTTAAACTGTATTGACTGAACAACGATGCATAATTTTTTATCAATCATAACCGTCATTCTTACCTCTTA
This sequence comes from uncultured Parvularculaceae bacterium, assembly GCA_938015425.1. Classification (GTDB taxonomy): domain Bacteria; phylum Pseudomonadota; class Alphaproteobacteria; order Caulobacterales; family Parvularculaceae; genus CALLPQ01. The sequence goes on from CALLPQ010000171.1 coordinate 17,068, forward strand.
TTATCTACCTACAGATTTTTTATTAACGCTCTAATCTTTTTCAAGCTTCCAATTTCTGTTTGGATTGTCGCCCGCCTATTTCCGATAGATTATTATCCACTTTATTAATTTCTTCAGCACTCGCATTATTGGCATTCTTGACGGTTAACGGCAATGATAAAATAACCCGCGCGCCGCTTAGTCCTAATGTTTGATCATCTTCAAAAGAAAGACTACCCCCGTGATCTTCGGTAACCTTTTTAACAATTGCCAATCCCAACCCCGTACCTTTTTCCCGTGTGGTCATATAGGGTTCAGTAAGGCGATGACGCTCTTTCTTGGGAAATCCAATTCCATTATCAATAATGCTCACCACCGCCGCACCGTCCAGCCCGGTTTCAACTTGCACAAGAATTTTACCGTCGCGAGTCTGGGTTTGCTGCGGCCCCGTCGGTAAATGTTTTGTGGTGACGGACTCAGCTGCATTTTTCAAAAGATTGGTTAAAGCCTGCACAATCAATCTACCATCACAATCGACCATAACCTCCGTAGGGGGCATTTTTGTATCAAATGTAATGTCAGGAAAGGTAACCCGCTGGGGGAACAAGGCAGATTTCACAAGTTCGCGTATATCTTCCGCCGAAATATCTGGTGCCGGCATCCGCGCAAAAGACGAAAACTCATCAACCATCCGGCCAATATCATGCACTTGCCGTATGATGGTGTCAGTACATTTATCAAAAACTTCCGGAGCATCTTTTATATCTGCCAGATATTTACGGCGAAGGCGTTCGGCTGAAAGCTGGATAGGGGTCAACGGGTTCTTAATCTCATGGGCAATACGCCGCGCGACATCCCCCCAAGCGGCATTCCGCTGGGCAGAGATAAGCTGTGTGATATCATCAATCGTCATAACAAAAGTCCGCTCGGCTTCCGCACCGTCGCGCACAATCCGCACGTTAAAAATCTGCGCACTGCCATTGCGAATAAGATCGACTTGCCCGCCAACCTCTTTATCCAATGAAAATTTTGCAGTCTCGAACAAGGCACTAAATTCGGGAACCATTTGCGTTAAAGAAACCCCATTGATCCTTAAGATATCAACGCCCAACAAATCCGCAGCAGATTGGTTCGCAATCGTAATGCGCCCTTGCGCACTGATCCCTAAAACACCTGATGTCACACCAGACAAAACAGCCTCGGTGAAACGACGACGACGATCAAACTGTCTGTTTGTGTCGATCAAATCATTCCGCTGGGTTTGTAACTGGGCGGTCATCCGGTTCATAGAACGGGCTAATTCTCCCACTTCTCCATCATTTTTCAAGACGGAAACCCGCGCGCCCAAATCACCGCCGGAGACTTTATCGGCCATGCCCACCAATCGCCCAATCGGGCTAACAATTTGATTGGCTGCCGTTAAACCAAGCCAAATCGCTCCGAACAATATAGTCAGCCCCAAGATGATGTACCCAACAACAAAAACCCGCTCAAGTCGTCTACGCCCCCGTTCTGCCTCTTCCCAGTCAGCCGCCATTAACCGCACTTGCTGCAATCGTTGGGCAACCGCAGGCACAATTGGTCTGTACACCACCAGATATCCACCGCCATAAGTGGGGGTTTTTATGACCCCACGCCAAAAATCCAGCTTTTCAAAATCATTCGCGCCAAAACGATACGCATCAGCATCAATCCCCTGCCCTGACCCCCCGTAAGGAGAAATTGCATCCACCTGATCAAACACGCTGGCACTTGGTAATGAATAATTCCCCTCTTCTAGTTCAATCCTCGAAATAATATTCCGGTTTGAGTCCATCACATAAAGCGCTACAAAACCACGCCCACGGGTTTGAATTTCTTTTAAATATTCACGAAACCCAATGGGCGTACTACCAAACCCCAAATTTTGCTCTTCATTTCGGTGGATATCCACCGCCATCAAAACAAGGCTCTGCCGGGTTTCTTCTGAAACATATTCCACAAGACCATTGGCAATCTCGCGGGCGGTCTCTTGATAATTATCAATCCGCTCACTGAACACATCATTTAAACTGGTTCGCAAAATCGTAAACGCAAATAGAAACGCAATAGCCGCCGGCACAATGGCAATCAACGAAAATAACCGCACCAACTGCATATGCATGCGCGAGCCCGCAAGCCGGTTGCGCCTATTAGACCAAACATTAAACAGCCGTGCGCCCACTAAGGCGGCAAACCCCAATGCAATAATAATATTCGCGACAATAAGGGCGATCAAAATACTACGCTGGGTCGTTTCAACCGCAGGAGACATCAAGAACCAGGTAGAAAAGAAAGACCCAACACCAGCGATGGTTAAAACAATCGCCGCCAATATATTGGATTGTGCCCACTGGGGCAGATACACCGCACGCTCCACCGTTGCGGTGTCAACAACGTGAATATCTTCGGCCGCTGCTTTGCGATTTTCAGCACCTAACTCAGCATACTCGCTATCACGTCGCTGATCATTTTTAGAGGGCTGATCTTCTACCGCCATTATCCTCTTCACTTCCTTTACGGACATCAAACATTTACGGATTTTGAAAAAATGAATTCCGTTAAACCATTTGCCGCCAAGAGCTTATTGGCCGCGCCCAAACCTGTAATGTTATGATGTTCATATGTTTGTTGCAAAAAATCAACACTTATTGTTGCTTATATAGCGCATTTTTGCGAAATCATATTATTTTCAATAGGATAGAGGGAAAGCAACACCAAAATAATAGCTTTATGCGTCCTGCTATCAAATCTGAAATATCCGCCCTTAAGCCCTCAGGCTTAACTTACCTTCATTTCTCGAAACTCCATCATCAAGAATTCCCGAATAAAAATGGCCAAGGGCTTCTATCACCTTATTAGGGGATGATATCTGACACAGCTTGCTTCGAAATTCGCGCCTTATGGAATCGTCCATTTGAACGGGGGCATAATCAATATAAGCTGCCAAATGTTTGCGGGCCATCCGCACCCCTAATGGCTCCCCATATAATGCCAACATCTCTTTATAATGTCGCAGTGCAATCTGGCCTTGGCGCTCTAAAGTTGGTATCTGGATATTCTTGCAATGATTATCAATAGCTTCAGCGATGGCTCCGGCTAACCATGGGCGACCCACGGCGGCGCGGCCAATCATCAACCCGTCCGCGCCAGATAGCGCCAACGCATTGCGTGCATCTTCAAGTGTGTGAATATCACCATTGACCAATACAGGAATGGAAACCGCTTGCTTTGTGTCACGCACAGCCCGCCAATCCGCAACCCCTTTATAGAACTGGTTTCGGGTGCGTCCATGCACCGTGATCATGGTAATGCCGGCTTGCTCTGCCCGCGCCCCGATTTCTGGCGCATTTAACATTTCATGGCTCCACCCAAGACGCATTTTCAACGTCACCGGCAAATCCGTTTCACCGATCACAGCTTTGATCAAGTCTAGGGCCCGATCAGGATCACGCATCAAGGCCGAGCCGGAAAGTCCGCCCGTCACCTGCCGCGAAGGGCACCCCATATTAATATCAATACAATCCGCGCCCGCTTTTTGGGCCAGCTTTGCCCCTGCCGCCATCCATTTTGCTTCCCGGCCTGCAAGCTGAATAACAAACGGAAAGGGCGTTTGTTCTTCTGCATCATCTTCCGGTTTCTGGATTAACCCGCCCATGGCACGTCGCACCACGTCAGGCCTTGCCCGTGCCAACTCTTCACTGGCAACCATTTCAGACACCACAAGCCCTGCCCCTTCGCGCCACGCAGCACGGCGAAATGCAAGATCACTAATCCCCGACATAGGCGCAATCGCAACCTTGTTTCTCAAGGTGATTTTAGCGCCCCTGTTACGAGCATTAATGTTACAAATATTAATGTTATGGGCATTCATGTTATGGGTGATGGTAATCGTCATCCATCTCTTATAGGCTTAGACAAAAAGAGGTACAAGCTCGAATGCATACCCTTAAAAACTCAGGGCAGGATTGAATTTGTATTCCTAAAATAATGACACCAAACAAGGGCAAAAAAATACAAAAAATGTTGCTATCATTTATTGATGCGCTCAAGAAAAACATAAGAAAGAAACATTATGTTCACTTCCATTCTAAATCCGGTATTGGCCCTAATCATCTGGTCGCTTTTGATTTGGGGTTTGATGTATTCACGCCGCCTCCCCGCTATGCGTAAAGCGGGCATTCTTCCCCAAAATGCCGCCCATCCCGGTGCGCTTTCAAGCTTGCCTTCTACCACACGCGCAGCAGCAGATAACTACAATCATCTACACGAACAGCCAACCATTTTTTATGCCTTGTGTTTTTTCCATCACCTCGCCGTATCCCCAACCGGACAGGTGCCATCGATGGTGATTGGCTTGGGGTGGAGTTATGTCCTATTGCGGGTGATACACTCGCTTATTCAAGTTAGTGTCAATTTCGTACCTCTGCGCTTTATTGTGTTTGTTCTTTCCACTATAACCTTGATCCTGATGGCCTTATTGGCACTATTTTAATCACATTTTCTATACCCTTTTCTAGTTCTACACCCTTTTCAAGTTCTACACCCTTTTCAAGTTCTGTACCTTTTTCAGGCGCCAGATTTTCTAAACCATTTTAAAAAAAGAGCCGTATAATGAGAAATAAAATTCTTTTAACTCTTCTGCCTCTAGCAACGACAATCATCACCCCTCCGCTTCGTGAACAACCAGTCACGCCATTCATGACCAAAGCCTTGGCCCAAGAAGAACAAGAAGAAAAAGTGCAAAGGTGGATCGAAGACGGCAAGACAACCCTTGGTCAACGCAAAGCGATTAAGCCTAATAAAAGACGCGCCAAGAACGTTATCTTATTTGTCGCCGACGGGATGGACCCAACCACGGTCGCGGCAGCCCGTATTTATGACGGGCAAACCCGCGGCGAAGAAGGAGAAGAAAATTTCCTCTCATTTGAAAAATTTCCCTACCTTGCCATGTCCAAAACCTATAATACCAATGCACAAACCCCTGACTCAGCGGGCACCATGTCCGCAATGGTAACGGGTGTTAAAACCAAAAGCGGGGTTATTTCCCTGACTGATCATGTCACCACAGAAAATTGCGCCTCCGCCGCGAATGCCGGTATTGAAACCATCGCCGAGCTAGCCGAGCAAATCGGCATGGCTACAGGCGTTGTTTCTACGGCGCGATTGACCCATGCTACGCCAGCCGCCGTTTACGCCCACGCCGCCAGCCGAAACTGGGAAAATGATGGTGACCTTACCGACGAAGCCAAAACAAATGGCTGCACCGATATAGCCCGCCAATTAATAGAATTTCCTTATGGGGACGGGCTTGAAGTGGCGATGGGCGGCGGACGGCGCAATTTTTTACCGCAGAGCATGCAAGATCCGGAAAATAGCAAAGCAACAGGATCGCGTAAAGATAACCGCAATCTGGCAAGTGAATGGTCGGATAAATCATCCGCCCACAAATGGGTTTGGAATAAGCAACAATTTGATCAGATCGACCCAAGCACTAACCCAAAAATATTGGGACTGTTTGAGCGCTCCCACATGCAATATGAACTGGACCGCAACCAAAACAACAAACCAAATGAGCCCTCCCTTGCGCAGATGACAGCCAAAGCCATCGAGATCTTATCAAATGATAAAGACGGGTTTTTCCTAATGGTGGAAGCAGGCCGTGTTGATCACGCCCATCATGGGGGCAATGCCGCAAGGGCTCTACATGATGCACAAATGTTTTCCCAAGCCATTGCAACAGCTTTGTCAATGACCAACTCGAAAGACACTTTGATTATCGCAACCGCTGACCACGGTCATACTTTAGCTTTTCAAGGCTACCCTAAAAAGGGAAATAATATTTTGGGCCTTGTGGCGCCGCCTTATAAGCGCTTTGAAGCTGAGGACGGATTATCCCACGCCAGTGACGGAAAACCCTATACAACCCTGACCTATGCAAATGGTCCCGGCTCAATCCTTAATAAAGGCAAATCCGAAGGTGATGATGATGGTGGTCATAATATCGGGAGAGCCCGATTAACAGCCGAACAAGTGACGGACAAAGACTTTCAGCAGCAAGCTGTCATTCCTCTTGGTTCTGAAACCCATGGCGGGCAAGATGTTACCATATATGCCAATGGCCCCCACGCCTATCTATTTGGCGGCGTGGTGGAGCAAAGTTATATTTTCCATGTGATGGAAGAGGCTTTATCGTTAAACAAAAAGGTTTCAAAACAAAAGAAACGCCGCAAATAGATTAAGCATCGTCTTTTTTATCATTAAGACGCACACGAATAGAATGAGCATGAGCCGGTAACCCTTCTGCATCCGCAAGGATTGCCCCCGCCGGACCAATATTGCGCAATGCGGCGGGCGTGCACCCAATCAAAGAGGTGCGTTTCATAAAGTCAATAACGGACAGGCCAGACGCATAGCGCGCGGCTTGTGCCGTGGGTAAAACATGGTCGGGCCCAGCCACATAATCACCCACCGCCTCCGGGGTGTGCCGCCCTAAAAAGATTGCCCCCGCATGGCGGACTTCAAGCGCCATTGCATCAGGATCATCAACCGCCAATTCCAGATGTTCTGGCGCTAGCCTATTCACCAAAGCGGGCGCATCATCAAGAGACCGAACCACAATTATGGCTGAATTATCAGCCCATGCCGCTGCCGTAATATCCTGACGCGGAGAGGTTTCAATCTGGTTGCTAGCTGCTTGCGCAACTCTGTCCGCAAAATCATGATCATCGGTAATTAAAATGGATTGGGATGATGGATCATGTTCCGCTTGGCTTAACAAATCAGCCGCAATCCATTCGGGGTCGTTCTTCGCATCAGCAACAACCAGAATTTCTGATGGGCCAGCAATCGAGTCTATCCCTACTTTACCAAAGACCTGACGTTTTGCTGCCGCAACATAGGCATTGCCGGGACCAACAATCTTATCCACCGGGGCGATTGTTTTCGTGCCATAGGCCAAAGCCGCCACGGCTTGCGCACCGCCAACACAATAAATCTCGCTAATGCCCGCAAGTTTTGCCGCTGCTAAAACCAATGGGTTCATAATACCTTTCGGCGCTGGCGCCGTCATGACCAATCTTTTCACCCCCGCCACCTTAGCCGGAATTGCATTCATCAAAACACTGGATGGGTAAGACGCTAACCCACCCGGAACATATAATCCGGCTGCGTCCACCGGCGTCCACCGCCACCCTAGCTCGACCCCTTGATCATCCGTATAGCGGATATCTTGCGGTTTTTGCTTTTCATGATAGTCGTGAATGCGCTTTGCGGCCATACGCAACGCCGCCAGTAATTCTGGTGCGCACGCCTGCTCGGCTTCATCACACATTTGCGGTGTGATCAACACTGATTGTCTATTAGCCTCAAAACCATCAAACTTTGTCGTATAGTCAAACAAAGCTGCATCGCCTTTTTCTAACACATCGGCAATAATCGCGGCGGCGCTATCGTTCACGTCTTTAGAGGTTTCGCGTTTTAATGCCAGCAAAGCCTTAAAAGCAGTTTCGAAATTTTGATCAGTATCCGTAAGACGCGCAACCATGGAAAACCCTGCTAGGTATAAAATACAATATTATAAAAATGTCTCATCAAAACGAAATTATGATTGATGATCAGGCTTGGAGCGGGTTTGCCACGGGTCCGACATATCATTCATTTGAACATTTACCGCTTCAACCTCGAGACGGATACTACCACCACCCGCAAAACGCAATGTTATGGTTGCAGTCTTATCATCCTCAACCACCGCATAATTAATAGATAATAATGCCACCACGGCATCCGGCGCATCTGTTTTAATGTGCATCTGTTTCACGCTTAAAACATCATCAAAGTGAAGCCCCGCCCGCACACGCGCAAACGGCCCCCGTTTTTTATGGGTGGCGACCTCCCAAACAAAGCGGTTCGTCACAAAGGCAAAACGGCGCTTTTCAGGTAAATACGCAAAATCACCCACCTTACCCACCGCATCTTGCAAACAAGCCGAGATAATCTGCAAATCATCTTGATCCGCTGCAATTAACCGCAAGGGTTTATAGTTTTTAAGTCCAACCACTTTGTCTCTTTTTCTAAAATATTATTGATCTATAAAAATTAGAGTCTTAATCAAAAATCGTAAACCACCTACTTTTAAGACTTATCTCACTGCTTCGGTTCAGCTCTAATAAGTGAAACCACACTAGTGATATACGCATTGGCCAAGCACAGGGCAACGGGCAATATTGACTTTAGGGCCTATTAGTGGAAACAAATCAGGCATTCAACCGTAACGCCGCTCCCAAACAGTTAAACTCCATAAACCGGTAAAGGTTCATCAAATGTTGAGACGCACCCTGATATTAACGCATCTATTTCTAGCCGCTTTTCTGGCACCTATGTTTATATTAGTAGCCGTTTCTGGGGGGCTTTATCTAATTGATCAAGAAGGCAGCGTCACCACGGAAAAAGTCCCATTGCCCGAAAGCATCACCATAGACTTTCAATCCGGGACATTGGAAAGCGATATTCGGGCCGCCTTTAAAGACATGGATCTTAATTATAAATTTGATTCTATTCGCTCAAACGCCACTCGCGCTTTGACACGTCCTTCTACCCGCACTTTTTACGAGTTCACAATGCGTGATAACCAACTGACCCTCACCCGTAATACACCCAGTTTTCAAAGGAAAATGATAGAACTTCATAAGGGTCATGGTCCCAACCTTTTTATACTCTATCAAAAATTCGCCGCGATTGGATTACTATTCGTGGTCTTAAGCGGCTTCTGGCTCGGTTATTCTTCCCCCGTCCTACGTGCTAAAACCGCCCTAACTTCAGGGCTTGGATTGGTTATTTTTCTGGTTTTAGGATTCCTGCTATAATCAAGCTTGTGCCCTCATAAGGGTCGATAAAATATGACAAACCCTCATGACGGGAAACCTTTTTACCTGAGAGCCTATACTGAAAAGCAAGATCAGGCTCTGAAAGAGTTTTGTTTTGGGGGAATTTTATTTGTGAGAATTAAGTCTAATAGTGAACGATAAGACGGGCGCTTTGTGATGCTGCAGGAACAACAAGTGTTTCCGTCAGTGTCACACCACATGTGAGGGCCGCACTATCACGGCCATTGTGATCGGTAGAGCGGTAATCACTTCCATTTCCACAATCTACAAAACTACCTGCCTGTTTTTCCACCACATAGAACCAGTGTGGCGGCGCGGTTACGAAAAGCGTATCAATCACGCCGCCACTACTCTCTCCCGGTGCTAATCCCCCCGCGGTTTCAAATTCATTTTGTTTAGTATAATCAACATGATGCTTGGTGTTGTTCAAGATATCGTTTGATGATGGTTGTGTTTGGGCAAATGAGCTCGTCGTCCCTATAATCGCCAGTAAAGGCAATAATGGTTTAACCAAGCTTTTGAGGCCCATACTTTTGAGGCCTATAAACGGGCTAAAAGCCAGATTTGGCCGGCTATACGCTTGGCAAATCCGTCTGTTAATAAAATGTTTACTATAGAGACACATGCCATGATATCAGCAAATTACGCGCCATTTAGACCCATTCTGGTAAACTATTGATCGCGTTTTGTTTATTTAATTTTTATTCCACAAACCCAAAAACATGGTATGAATACACATAGACAAACCAAAAGATGAAGATTTCAGATATTTAATAATTACCCGCTCAAACAGCGAATGATAAAACGGTAACAGGCTAGGTGGAGAGTATGGCAGTATTTGGTAATTACGAATTACAAGGCAATGTCATTATCGCCAAGGAAACGGGCACCCATATCCCCGTGACCAAAAAACTGGTTAAAGATGTTGTTCGTGTCACGAGCTTTGTATGGTTCGTCAATGCTTTGAAAGCGACCCGTTTTATGCGGGGGCAAGAACCCCGGGCAAAAATTTCATTCTTCCCCAAAAAACCCAACTCGTTTTATGCTATCTGGCCGGTATGCCAAATGGCCAATGTAAAAATTGTCGATGACCCACAAGAGGCAGACCTACATTTCTATTTTGAAGATAGAGAATTCCTAACCGCCCCGCGCCCCGCGCCCAGTACAAAGCACGCTTTTAATGCAGGCTGTTATGATATTAGAAAAAGTGTCGTGGCGCGCACGTTTAAAGAAGTTTTCGGATATAATCTTGCTGTTGATCCTAAAACCTATACCGGCCCAGCAGTCGAAAAGTCCGAAGCCAATGGAAAACATGATGGCCGGATTGTTCAGTGCCCCTTAGAAGACCCACGCGAGGATCGCGTATATCAAGTGCTTGTGGATAACACATTTGACGGTAAGGATTATATTGATATCAGAACACCTATTGTTGGTGGAACCATCCCGTTTGTCTATATCAAACACCGCTATCATGATGAGCGTTTTCTTAACGATAACCATCAAGTCGATATTGTTGAACCCGACACAATGTTATCTCCTGAAGAACAAAAAAACATTATCCGTTTCGCCAAACTGATGCAGCTTGACTTTGGCGGCCTCGATGTGTTGCGGAACCGAACAGACGGAAAAATCTATATCGTCGATGTCAATAAAACAGATATGGGGCCCCCCACAGCTTTATCCGGTAAAGACAAGCTAATCGCTATCCGCGGATTAGCCGAAGCATTTTCAAAACTGGTTGATAGTAAACTCACCGCCTCCAAGAGCCTAACCGAAAAAGTCTGATAAGATATAATGGACTGTGGGTTAGACGTCTGTTCGCCCCAAGCCGAAACGTAACAAGCTCTTGGCTTTAAGGTAGTCTAATTCAGACCAGATAAGAGATAGCGAAACCGATTTTAATATGATAGCAAAGTTTGGTATTAATCCCAATTTTGGCACATCTCCCCATGGCAAACCCCACTAGCTCCACGCAAGTTCCTTTCGTTCACAAGTTTGATTTTTCTTATGGGATATGTGATCAACTCACCCCCTATGTACAAAGAATAATTGCTAACAATCCCGGTCCTTTTACGTATACTGGTAGTGGAACCTATATTATCACGGCGCCTTTAAATCAGGTGGAAACACAAGGTGAGGGTAAACAGGGCGAACCCGTCGGCCCTTGCGCTATTATTGATCCGGGTCCAAACGATATTCCCCACATTAATGCATTACATGACGCCACCAAAGAAAGAGGCGTCAGCCACATATTAATCACCCATACCCATAGTGACCATTGCGGCGGCGCGCGGGCACTCAGCGAATTATGCGGCGCACCCATTTATGGATTTGGCCCCCATCCCGTTGAAGACAAAATGGACGACGCACCCGCCCTTGATGAAGGCGCTGATTACGGATTTGTACCAGATATTTTAATCACTGATGGAGAGATTATTAAGGGCGATGGCTTTTCTATTGAAGTCGTGGCGACCCCGGGCCATATCTCGAACCATTTATGTTTTAGCCTTCTAAACGAGAAAATACTATTTACCGGTGATCACATTATGGGTTGGGCCACCACGGTCATCCTACCCCCTGATGGCTCTATGTCGGATTATTTTGATAGTCTTGATAAACTTCTAAAGCGCGATGAGCATCTTTATCTGCCGACCCATGGCGCGCCCATAAATAATCCCCACCGCTTTACCCGCGCCATAAAAGCCCATCGGCATATGCGTGATGGACAAATCATAGCCCGTTTAAACAAAGGGCCCCACACGATAAAAGAAATTGTAAATGTTCTTTACGCAGATATTGATAAGCGATTGCACACCGCCGCTGCTTTAAATGTCTATGCCCACTTAATTAGATTATGCACCATCAACACCGTGCGCTGCAAAGATCCAGAACCGGCTTTGGGAAGCCTTTATTTTATAGCGAAATAAACAGACCAGCCAAAGCAATGATTATGCGCTTTTAAGAAGGCGTATTTTCAGAGGGATCTTCTGCATAAGGCAGGCTTGTAATGTGAAGCAACACACAAGAGGCTAAACCAAGTATAGCCACACTTGCAATACCGGCCCCCGCTTCCCCTAACCAGTTCGCCACAGCACAACCAAAACAAATCAATAAATAAGGCAGTAAAACCGGATCCTCGTGACGGAACCTCAAGAAATAAATCGAAGCTGTCGCAATGAATAAAGCTACAGAAAATACATCGTAATATGAATCAAACATGCAAACTCTCCATTGAATAGAATAATAATCCTTACCATGGATAGTCTTAAAACTTCTTTAGAGAGTATGGTTAATCACGTCTTAACGGTTTTTATCAATCACCTGGCATACGGTCATTATTAAGACGGTCACCATTAAACGGTTTTATTACTTATCTAAAGTCAAAACGTTTACCTTCCCGGCACTGACAAATATTTTTGTATCGTCAAATTCGGGTTTACGTAATTTTGGTTTAAAATTATTGGAAAAAATATAAGGTTCTTTGGGCTTACCTAAAATATTCCGGTTCAGCTTACCGTCATTATTTTCGTCCAGATAGGTAATAAAGGCGTAATCGCCTGCCTCTAACCCCTCTAATGCAAACAAGGCTAAGCCTGTATCATCCAGCGGAGCATCAAATTTAGCGGCTGATTGCTCAAGAAATGAGGTTTCATCTTTATAGACGGTGAGGCGAATGCGCCCCTTAGAAACATCAAAAGTTGTTTGCACAAGCAAAATAGCATGATCAGGATTGCTGAATTTTTGAAACGGATCAGGAACAACCAAATCATCACCATAAGACGGCACAGCCATAGTGATGATAAGCCCGGCGGCCATGATCAACCCCAGCATTTTAATTTTGAATATGTTCAAAATTGCCATCATCACTTAGCGTCCAAAAGTCTCTTTATGTTAATCCAGTGTCTCTCATCATCAAAACTATAGGCAGTCTATCAAAAATACACTCAGGCCAAACGGTTTTTGCTTACTTAGGCCCAGCCCTTAAATTGGTTCTTTGAAAATCCCGCCTGTTCTTTAATGCGTGCTAATTATATAATATTATCCAGCCCAAAAACGAATACAAAAAGGTTCATATTTTTGTGATCAAAAGGTTACAATTCGGCAATTTATGCGGATTAAGACCTATAAAATCACAAGGAAGATAAAAACCGTAGAGTATACGCCAATATTACGGAACCCATAATTCAGCTTTTCATATATAATTTAAGGTAAATAAAGGGTTAATGGCTCAAAACAGCTTTTGAACATAACTTTTGAACAACGCCAAAAACGCCAAATATGTTCGATATTATACGGCTTAATCCAGCCCGGGGATAATCCGGTCTGGTGGGGGATGGCCATCCACCCACATCTTGATATTAATGATCACCCGCTCTCCCATTTCTAATCGGCTCTCAACCGTGGCGGAAGCCATATGGGGTAATAACACCACATTGGGCTCATTCATTAATCGATTAATATCTTTCAAATCCCGCTTGAAAACATCAAGCCCTGCACCGGCAAGACGACCCTCGAGGATCATATCCGATAGGGCTTCCTCATCAATAATCTCGCTACGCGATATATTCACCACATAGGCGTGGGGTTGCAGTTTTTGCAACCGACGCCGCGATAATAAATGATAGGTTGCGGGGGTATGCGGACAATTAACCGAAACTATATCCACCCGATGTAACATTTGATCAAGGCTCTCCCAGTATGTAGCCTCTAATTCCCGTTCCATATGTTGATTAATCGGCTTTCGATTATGATAATTTATCTCAAGACCAAACGCTTTTGCCCTTCGGGCAACGGCTTGCCCTACCCGTCCAAGGCCGATGATCCCCAGCTTTTTACCGCGCACCCGACTGCCCAACATCCATGTTGGCGACCAGCCGGAAAATTCCCCGCGTTCAATAGAGTGAACCCCTTCAACCAATCGCCTTGGCACTGCTAAAATTAAGGCCATGGCCATGTCCGCCGCATCTTCTGACAGAACCGACGGTGTGTTCGTTACAACAATCTTGGCTGCGGCTGCTTTATCAATATCAATATGATCTGTTCCTGAGCCAAAGTTTGCGATCATTTTTAGCCGGCTACCCGCATTTTCAAAAAAATGCGTATTCAAATCATCCCCCAAGGTGGGAGACAACACATCTACCCTGCGGGCCAAAGAAACAAGCTCTTGCGCGCTAAGGGGTGCATCGCTTTCATTGCCAATAATTTCGAATAAATCACCAAGCCGTTTAAATGTTGCCTCCGGCAACCGCCTTGTAACCCCCACCACAAGCCGCTTGGAGGATATCGGCCCATTTTTAAGGCTCAGACTTTCTTCATGGTCTGAGTTTTCTTTATTGTCTGAATTTTCTGGCGGCATCGCCATATATCGATCTCCAAGCTGGGAACTTAATGAGTAAGATTAAAGCATATCTAGATAAGCCAGAATCAAGCCGCAAATATTAGATGGTTTCAAGATAGTTAACCAACCGTTAATAGATTTTCAATAAGATTAGACTTTATTCACTTCTATTACCACTTCGTTATCAGTGACTTGGTTATAATGGTTTCATGATCCGCTAAGCGTTGATGAAACTGACTTAAGCTCGTTCGGCATCGATTTAAGGTTTTAACATTTTTAAGCCTCATCCCGCATTATCCGGCCCCTATGTATCATTACCCTTACTCTCTAAAACTAGCGATTCTCGGTTTCGTGACGGCCCTTTTGGGGGCGCCCCATGCTGTTGCCTCGAACCTCAACACTCTAAATCCCATCGCTTCATATGGTTTTAGCGGCGCTGCCTTGTTAGAAGCCACAAAAACAGCCCGTAACAAGATTTCTCATAAAACAGAAATTCAAGAGGATAAGCCAGAGACCCGTACAAATAACAAGCAAGTTAGAACCGACACACCATCAGGCCTTGCCGTACCGCGGTTTGTTTCCTTAAAGTCCAACACGACCAACTGCCGGATCGGCCCTTCCCTGCAACACCCCCGACGCCTTACTTATTCGCGCAAGGGGTTGCCTGTTAAGATTATTGCGGAAACCACCGACCATTGGCGAAAAATTGAAGATAGTGACGGGGACCATTGTTGGGTGCATGCAACCCTTTTGTCTGGTGAACATACAGCCATGATCAACACATCAGAGACTATTCTATACGCCTCTCCTGATCAAAGCAGTAAGATAGTCGCTAAATTGGCCAGCCGCGTCGTCGGTAAAATCACCAAATGCCGTTTAAACTGGTGTCAAATCAAGATCCAGAAGTCAAAAGGCTGGGTGCTAAAGCAATCAATTTGGGGTTACAAAGGCTAAACCCGACACTTGTTCCAGCCTTAATTTGCGAAATTCTCCCCATCTTTCATCTCTCATATTGACCCAACACCTTCAGATCATTACCTACTGATCTGTATTCGAGGTGCTATAAAGGGTGACATTGAAGGCAACAATCTATAGAGATGAGCCAAATTCACCGTTATAAACAGCATAATAATAATCACCAGAAAATCTGGCTAGCGCAAAAGGAATCTGACCTCACTATGACCGATAAAAATGAGTATTCACGAGAAGAACTTTTGCAATGCGGTTATCATGGGTTACACGGCCCCGGAACTGCCCAATTGCCTGTCCCTCCCATGCTCATGTTCGATCGGATAACGTCAATCACCGAACAAGGGGGCGAATATAATAAAGGCCATATTATCGCCGAACTTGATATCCATCCTGATATCTGGTTCTTCGATTGCCATTTTCCCGGCGATCCAGTTATGCCGGGATGTTTAGGGTTAGACGCATTGTGGCAGTTAATCGGGTTCTTTCTCACTTGGTCAAAAATCCCCGGTCATGGCCGCGCTCTAGGCGCAAAAGATATAAAGTTTTCCGGCATGGTAACGCCTAAAGTCAAAACCGTCCGGTACGAGATTAACATGCGTAAACTCATGAAGCGCCCTTTAATATTAGGCGTCGCCGATGGAGTAATGTTTGCGGATGACAAAAAAATATATGAAGCCAAAGATTTACGCGTCGGATTATTTTCGCGTGAACAATTGGACGCCGGAATTTAGTATAATAATCGGTATTAGAACGATTTTACTATTAGGAGTATATTGATTATGCGTCGTGTCGTCATCACCGGTATGGGGATTGTGTCCTCGATTGGCAATAATATTGAAGAGGTCTCGCGGTCGCTCAAAGAGGGGACCTCAGGCTTACGCAAATCTCAACCCCATATTGATTTAGGGTTTCGCTCACAAGTTTATGCCCCCCCCACGCTGGATGTAGAAGAAGTTCTAGATCGCAAAACACGCCGTTTCATGGGCGAAGGTGCATCGTGGAATTATATTGCCGCCATGCAAGCCATTGAAGATGCCGGATTGGAAGAAAACGATATCTCAAATCCCCGAACCGGTATTGTCATGGGCTCTGGCGGGCCCTGCACAAAAGCCATCATTGAAGCCGCTGACAAAATGCGCGACCAAAAAAGCACCAAACGTGTGGGCCCAACCCAAGTGCCACGGGCTATGTCATCTACAAACTCGGCAACCCTTGCGGTTCTTTTGAAAATATTAGGGGTGAATTATTCAATTTCATCCGCATGCGCCACTTCTATCCATTGCATAGGCGCTGCCGCAGAACAGATCCAATGGGGCAAGCAAGACGTAATTCTGGCGGGCGGCGGCGAAGAGCTGGATTGGTCTATGTCCGGCCTTTTTGACGCGATGGGCGCTATGTCGACAAAATTTAATGATCGCCCCGAGGTCGCCTCAAGGGCCTATGATGTTAATCGCGATGGATTTGTCATTTCCGGCGGCGCTGGCGTGGTTATTCTTGAAGAATATGAGCGGGCGAAAAAACGCGGCGCAACCATCTATGGCGAGATCACAGGATATGGCGCTAATTCTGATGGCGCGGATATGGTGGCCCCCTCTGGTGAAGGTGCCGTCCGGTGCATGCGCGAGACCATTAAAACATGCAAAACCCCTATCGATTACATTAATACACACGGGACTTCGACACCGGTTGGCGATAGCAAGGAAACAGGGGCGATCCGCGAAGTTTTTGGTGACACAATACCGCCCTTCTCTTCCACAAAATCCCTGACCGGGCACTCCCTTGGCGCAACTGGCGCCCAAGAGACCATTTATTCATTAATCATGATGCGAGATAAATTTTTAGCGGCTTCATGCCATATTGAAGAGATTGATCCGGAATTTGCGGACCTTCCCATTATACGTGAGCGAATTGATAATGCAAAGATTGATAGTTTCCTGACCAATAGCTTTGGCTTTGGGGGCACAAATGGGTGTCTTGCGGTGACACGGGTATAATCATGACGCTTGGAACAAGCAATTTTACGATTATGAGTATTATTGTTGCACTGTTCATTGCCAGTGCAGGATTGTGGTGGTTTTCAACGGTGATAGGCTCCATAAAAACCAAACCTGCCCCCATGCGCTCTCCCACGACGCGCTATGGCATTTACGCAGCAATCTGGATTGCCTATTTCGTTCTGGTTCTGATCATCATCCAACAGACTTATGGTGCACTTTAATTTAATGCACCCATAGAAAAACAAACATCGATTGACTATTTTCTTAAACTTAAACGATCAATCATCAGATACTGAGACTTTTAACAGGAGATATAAATGAGTTCTTCATCCGAGCAAAACATACCCTTTCCGGCAACTGGTGATTTAATGAAAGGCAAACGCGGCCTGATTATGGGGGTTGCTAATAAAAATTCGATTGCTTGGTATATTGCCCAACAACTTCACGCTATGGGCGCCGAACTCGCCTTTACGTATGTAAACGCGGCAATGGAACGCCGTGTACGCCCGTTGGCTGAAAGTTTAGGGGCCAAAATTATTATTGAATGTGATGTCGCCTCTGACGCTTCAATGGATGCTACGTTTGCAGCCGTAGAAAAAGAATGGGGAACCATGGATTTTCTGGTTCACGCCATCGCTTTTACCGATAAAACTGCTCTTGAAGGATCATTCATCGAAAACACAAGTCGGCAAATCTTTAAAGATACTATGGATATTTCTGCATTTTCCTTTGTTGATGCCGCTAACCGTTCAGCAAAATTAATGCCCAATGGCGGGTCAATGATCACCCTCACCTATTTGGGCAGTGAGCGGACCATTCCAAATTATAATGTTATGGGGGTTGCCAAAGCAGCCCTTGAAGCCTCGACGCGCTACATCGCCCGCGACCTTGGCCCCGCTAATATTCGCGTCAATGCAATCTCCGCTGGTCCCGTCAAAACCCTGGCGGCTGCAGGCATATCCTCAGGGCGGCACATGTTCTCTTTTAACAGAAAAGCAGCGCCCCTCAATGACACCGATCCACGCGGCGTTGCCGGGGCTGCGCTATATCTACTTTCGGATTTAGGGACGTCTTGCACTGGAGAAACCCATCACGTTGATGGCGGGTTCCATATGGTGGGCATGCCTGATGAAAGCGCGCTCGCCGAATAGAATACAAAACCTTAATACAATCTATCTGTCTTTATCTTCTGGCCATTTAACCGTGACTCAGGCAAGACCGATACTTCTTTTAAAACAATGATAGGAATTCCCCATGACCCCCCCTCTTAACGCCGTCATCACCGGTTCAACCAGCGGTATTGGCCTTGGCATTGCCGAAGCCTTCGCCAAAGCCGGATTAAACATCATGATTAATGGTTTCGGTGACGCCACAGAAATCGAAGCAAATCGCAAACGTCTTGAAGCAGATTATAAAGTCAAAGTCCTCTATCATGGGGCGGATATGACCAAGCCGGATGAAATCCGCGATTTGATTTCCAATGCAGAAAACGCATTTGGACAAATCGACGTGCTGGTTAATAATGCCGGTATACAGTTTGTTGGCCCTATCGAAGAGTTCCCTGAAGGCAAGTGGGACGCCATTATGGCGATAAACCTCTCCTCTTCCTTTCATACATCCAAGGCTGTTTTTGCCGGCATGAAAAAACGTGGCTTTGGCCGCATCATCAATATAGCATCAGCCCACGGATTAGTTGCCTCTCCTTACAAATCTGCCTATGTCGCCGCAAAACACGGCATGGTTGGCCTCACAAAAACTCTGGCACTGGAAGGGGCCGAATTCGGGGTCACTGTAAACGCAATTTGCCCAGGTTATGTTAAAACGCCACTCGTTGAAAAACAAATCCCCGACACCGCCAAAGCACGTGGCATCACCGAAGAAGAAGTGGTGCAAAATGTCTTACTAGCGGCGCAACCCACCAAAAAATTTGTGGAACTGGAAGAAGTCGGTGCCCTTGCTTTGTTTTTAAGCTCCAAAGAAGCTTCTTCAATCACGGGTACAGCCATGCAGATTGATGGCGGATGGGTCGCTCATTAATGGCTAAATCCCCTCACAATAAAAAAATCAACATAGCCCTTCAAGGCGGCGGCGCCCATGGCGCAATCACTTGGGGGGTTCTCGATCGCCTATTGGAAGACGCACGGCTGGATATTGATGCACTTTCCGGCACCAGTGCTGGCGCATTAAACGCGGTTGCCGTTGCCTATGGTCACCATCTAGATGGGTGCGATGGGGCAAGAAAAATATTAGATAAATTATGGACCGCCATTTCAAATTCAGGCAAACATTACAGTCCCATCACACGGGGACCAATTGAAAAGATGATGGGGATTTTCAATCTCGATCAATCCCTATCCTATCATATGTTCGACACGATGACGCGGACCTTTTCACCTTATCAATATAACCCGTTTGATATTAATCCGTTGCGTGATGTTCTTGAAGAATGCATAGATTTTGAAACCTTAAAAGCATGCACCAAGCAAAACCTTCATCTCAACGCCACCAATGTTCGCACCGGCAAAGTGAAAGTTTTTACCACTAAAGAAGTTAGCCTTGATGTGGTTTGCGCTTCAGCTTGTTTGCCCTTTTTGTTTAAAGCCGTCGAGATAGACGGAGAACATTATTGGGATGGTGGATATATGGGAAACCCGGTTTTGTTTCCATTTATCTATGATTCAAAATCTTCCGATATTGTCATCGTTCACATTAACCCGATCAACAGGTCTGAATTACCTAAAAGCTCGTCAGACATTATGAACCGCATTAATGAAATCAGTTTTAATTCAGCCCTTCTAAAAGAATTTAGAGCCATCAATTTCGTCCACAAACTATTAGATGAAGACTGGATAAAAGATGAACATAAACATAAACTGCGCAATGTGCATGTTCACTCAATCCGAAGTGATATGGAATTGGAAGATTTATCGGTTTCCAGCAAGTTTAATGTGGAATGGGAATTTTTAACCATGCTTAAACAACGTGGGCGGGCCATAGCCGATACATGGTTAAAAGAAAATTTTGACCATATCGGTAAAAAAACAACCATAGATCTACAAGATATGTTTGACAGTGATTAGTTAATCCAAAAATCGTGTTTTTTACCCACAAAAATTCAATTTTTAGATTCAATATCTTTATTATAAAAAACAACCCCTTAATACGTAAAAGATAAATGAATTTGAAATAATCAATAGAATATACACATAAGGACAACAAGCATGAAGAAACCACTATCTACTCAAACTTTTTGGGCCTCAATGTTTCTTAGCTTCGCCTTCGGAGCATTTGTAGCCTCCCAAGTATTTATTATATTCGCTGATAAATGTAGCACCTAAAAACCACTTAAAATAATCCTACCTCAAACGTGTGGTTACAACGTAAACACTTAAAGATATTAAACAGAAATTGTACTATGCCATTATTGCCCTAGATGTTTAGTCCCGGGAAGTGATGGTTTAGATTATCGATAAATTGCTTTGGCTTTTCGGTCCAGCATTTGTTGACATATTCGAAAACGGTGAGGCCTTTGAGCGTTTTTAGACGCTTCGCAAAATTATAAGCATCGACGAATGTCTGGAGATGCTCGCGCCATTGATCATGCGATGAATAATGATACCGTTTGACGGTGGCTTCTTTGAGAGTTCGGTTCATGCGCTCGACTTGTCCGCCACTCGGACAAAAGGTCCACCGGACCTTTTGTTGATCCTCGCAGCTCCAGGGATGGTTCACTTTGGTCAATCTGTGCTCGATTTTATTTTCTCGGCAAACACGATCAAAGATATGTTCGAATGCACGTGAGTTCCCTTTTCTTTCGGTAAACTAAATACCATTATCAGTCAGTATAGTGTGTATTTTATAGGGGCAGGCTTCGATCAGATGCCGAAGGAATTTCGCCGCGTTCATCTTGCCTGCTTTTTCATAGAGTTCGACAAAGACAAACTTTGATGTGCGATCAATCGCAACAATGTGTGCTTGCGAAAAGC
>CALLPQ010000172.1 GCA_938015425.1 uncultured Parvularculaceae bacterium
CAAAAGCCAACCCAATCGGGTGTAATTGCGCCTTTCTTCTTGGATAAAGTTGCACTAGGATTTTGCGATGGAAATCGTAATTGATGGATTTTTACCATGAGCCTTGATGAAACTAATACGAATAATAAGATAAACAACAAAAAAGCTAACGATAAAACTAACGATAGCGGCGGCGAACATAAGGAAGCCCCGCGTGCGCACTTTACAGACATGGAAACTAGTACGCAAAAAGATTGGCAAACTATTGCCGGACAATATTTACCGTTTGCGGCCCAAGGGGGAAAGCGGGTGTTGGATCATTTCCGCGAGCTTGGTAATGACCATGGCGGGTTTCCTGTCAGCCGGGTGGATCATAGTATACAAACCGCGACCAGAGCCTATCGTGACGGGCGTGACGAAGAATATGTTGTGTGTGCTTTGTTGCACGATATTGGTGATTTACTAGGCGCCTATAATCACCCCGATATTGCCGCCGCCATTTTAAAACCATTTGTCTCTGAGCAAAACCATTGGATGGTGGCTAATCATGGTATTTTCCAGGCTTATTATTATGCCCATTACTTAGGAGGCGATAGAAACAAGAGAGATCAGTATAAAGACCACCCATATTTTCAATATACAGCTGAATTTTGCGAAAAATATGATCAAAACTCTTTTGACCCTAATTATGATAATATGCCGTTAGAGGCGTTTGAGCCAATGGTTATGAAATTATTTCAAGTGCCTAAAAATGGAATAAGTATATGAAGACGGAAACGGAGGCTGGCTTTGATGACCGCAAAGCGGGCTCCAAAGTGGTTCCCAAGGCAGGGTTTTATCGCCTCTATGTTTTATTACTCCTTACAGCGGTTTACACATTTAATTTTATTGACCGGCAAATTATGGGTATTATTGCCCCTGCCATCCAGGCGGATTTAAAACTGGCAGATTGGCAATTGGGTTTATTATTAGGCCCTGCTTTTGCGGTTCTTTATGCGGTGATGGGTATTCCTATTGCGCGATTGGCCGACCGCTGGAACCGCGTATCGATAATTACTATTGCATTGATTTGCTGGTCGGGGTTTACGGCTTTGTCAGGCTTTGCCCAAAATTTTGGACAATTGGCGTTGGCGCGAATTGGCGTGGGGATTGGCGAAGCAGGGGGGTCACCCCCGTCACATTCCCTGATTTCTGATTTATATCCAAAGGAAAAACGAGCGGGGGCTTTATCGGTTTATGCTCTTGGAATTCCTATCGGGATTACACTGGCTTATTTGGGAGGAGGGTGGATAACCCAAGCGGTTGGCTGGCGTGAGGCGTTTTTCCTTGTGGGTGTTCCGGGAATTGCCTTGGCTCTATTGCTAAAATTGACTGTGGCCGAACCAAAAAGAGGCCACCTGAAAAAAGGGCCCCTCAAAAAGGAAGATGGGAAACAGGCAAGCCAGATCAGTGTTTGGGAAGCAGCAAAACATCTTTTTTCAATCCGTTCTTATCGGTTGGTTGTCTGTGCCCTGACAGCGGGGTCATTTGTTTCTTATTCGGTGGGGAATTGGATTGTTGTTTTCTTCCAGCGCACACACCCTGATTTTTCAATTTATAAAGTCTTTATATGGCTTGGTATTTTGTCGGGCACCGCATATGTCATGGGAGCGTTTTTGGGCGGGCGGATTGTCGATAGATTAGCCCTTAAAAATCGTTCCGCTTACGGCCTTGTACCGGCGGTTGCTTTTTTAATCTTGTTGCCTTGTTTTTTGATGGTGTTATGGGTTGGAAATGCGCCGATGGCTTTGGTATTTTTCTGGCCGGTAAATTTATTATTCGGAATATATCTTGGGCCTTCGTTTGCTTTAGCCCAAACCTTAGCGCCGGTTTCTATGCGTGCATTTGCGACCGCGATCTCGTTCTTTGTTATTAATTTGATTGCCCTTGGTATGGGGCCGGCCTATATTGGTTTCATTAGTAATATTTTGAGCGATGCTTTTAATCTCGGGGATGTGCCTGGGTTACGATGGGCACTGACCAGCACTGTTATCGTATTGATGGTGAGCATTATATTATTTTGGCGGTTATCAAAATCCATTGAAGCTGATTGGAAAACATCAAGCGGATAAACCACATGATTATGATGTGATGGCGCATGAGAATGGGGTATGAGAATGGGGTATGGGAGCGGGTTATGGTTAAAAAATTTGTATCTATAGAGAAACAAGATTTTATAAAACTCATTATTCCTGGTGTGTTGCTGTTCATATTTATGATCGGGGGCCATTTTACCCAACCGGGGAAAGTTCGCCTGAATAATAAAACCGATCATTTTGATACGCACCGTGCCCTAGAGCGAATAGAATTTATTTTGGGAGACGAGCAACCGCACCCTGTTGATAGTCCGGCCAATGATCAAATCAGAGAGCGTTTACTACAGCAGATCGAGAGTTTGGGATTAACGCCGATTATTACATCCTCGCCCATTTGTTACTCTCGGCCCACCTTGACCTACAATGTGTGTACGCAGGTCAAAAATGTTTCCTTTATGCTTAAGCCGAATGTACCGGAGGTAACTAATGTATCGGAGGAAACCCAAAAGGGAAATGTAATATTAGCCACCAGCCATTATGATAGTGTTGGCGCGGGCCCGGGGGCGGGAGATGCCCAAATGGGGGTGGCTGTGTTGTTAGAGGCGGCGTTTCATTTGTCTAAAGAGGAGCGCAAACGCCCCATTTTATTTTTAATAACCGATGGAGAAGAAGCGGGCCTGTTGGGTGCGCGCGCCTTTGCGCAATTTGATCCGCGCATGCAAACGGTTAGCACGATCATCAATTTTGAAGCCCGTGGCACTTCTGGTCCCGCTTATATGTTTGAAACCAGCCAGCCCAATGGCCGTGTGATTCCGGCCTTTATGAAGCGGGCCAAAAGTCCTGCGGCCAATTCGGTGATGGCCGCAGTTTATGAGCGTTTGCCCAATTCTACGGATGTGGCTGTTTATTTGCCCGATGGCTATGAAGCATTGAATTTTGCGGTGATAGGCAATGAAACCTATTATCACACACCTTTGGATAATCTTGAGAATTTAAGCTTACCCTCATTACAACATATGGGGGACTTGGGGTTATCTACTTTACGCACATTCAGCCAAGATGAAGACGCATTCGGAAATGATAACAAGCTGATTTATTCCGATATATTCACTATGGGGATGATTGCATTGCCGCAATGGGTGTCGATACCTGTCTTAGGTCTTGGTGTGATTGCGGGGCTATTGGGTTTTTGGCAGGTCTCGCGCCTTTCATCAGATAGATTATCCATTGCTTATAAGATACGTGTTTTTGTGACGCCTTTATTGATTGTAGGTGTGGCGGGCTTATTATCCTATGGGTTACAATTTACTATCGGGGCATTTCGGGTTGAGCCCGATTATTGGCGTGCCTACGCATGGGCCAGCCATGGCTGGTCCGTGATGGTCGCAATCATCAGTGCTTTTATTGTCCCCAAATTTATGGGCTCGAAAGTCAATCGTTTGCACTTACTGACAATAGGGTGGGTTTGGTTTTGTATTTTCGGTCTTGTTCTTGCTTGGTTATTGCCGGGGGCTGCAATTTTATTCGTACCCGCAGCAATATTGTTTATTGTGGGTGTGTTTTCCGCAATATTTGGCATGCCTAAGGCTATTATTCTGGAAATTGCGGCAGCCTTGATCGCCTTGGTGTTTCTTGTTCCTACGGTGACAACTTTGGGCACAGCAATGGGGTATGATATTGCTTTTGTCATTTCTATTTTGACGGCTCTGGCACTGTTACCATGGATAGCCGTGTTAACACCCATTACCAAGCCTGACCAACCACAAACTTTAACACAATCTTTGAAACACTCTTTGCCGCTTTATACGGGATTAAGTGTGTTAATTGGGTTTGTGGTTTTGTCAGCCATTTTGCCCGCCTATTCGAAAAAACTGCCACGCCATTTAAATATTGTTACCTTGATCGACCATGATTTGAAAAAAGCTTTTGTGACTTTTGGGGGAGGCAGTCCCCTACCCAAAGGGATGGAAGAAGCCGGAAAATTTTCTGGTCCTGATAATATTATCCCTGCCGTCTCGGGGCGGGTTTGGCATCATGAAAGTGATTATGGGGTGGCTATCTCCTCTCAAGGGGAGGGGCCAAAACTCACCGTTTTAAAGGATTTTATTACCGAAAATGGCGAGCGCGAAGTGATAATTTCATTAGCCCTGCAAAATACCCAAAGATTGGATATTCGAATTCCTGATGCGGCTCAGTTAAAGTCATTCGAGTTTGACGGAATTACCCAGATATTAAGCCCTACAGACCAAAGCCGGAATGATAAGCTTTTTCGGTGTTTGGGACAGTCTTGCCATAAAAAGAGCCTTAAATTCACCCTTGGAAATCCTAAATCCCATGAATGGATTATTAATGCCAGCCAGTATGGTGCGGGTGAAACCGGGGCAGCTTTTGCGAAGGGGCGTCCTGCTGAAGCAATTCCAAGGCAAGCGGGTGATCGGGTTGTGCATATTAAACGTATTCAACTTTGATAGAGTGTGCGATTACCAGCTTTTTTTGGTTAATGGTCCCCCTGATGTGATGTATGCGGTGTTTTATAAACCCGTTTTTATGGGCGATTACTACCTATCTTATATCACCTATTGGGTGTGTGAAATCCTTTATGGTTTGTTTATAGATGAACGTTTGCAAAATGGGTTTAAACGGAACAGATTTTGCACATACCTATTATTGATTAAGACTTCTAGTTAAAAGAGCATAAAATATAAGGGGCATTAAATGTTCCTTTAAGGCTAAAATGTATGTCGACCAGTAACGGAATAAAGTTTTTTGCCGGAAAATTACCCTCGTTTTCTGCCATTGGGTATTTCGCGCGCAAGATAAAAACGCGCCCTTTTCTGCCTGACTATTCGGGTCAAACATGGTTAATCACCGGGGCATCAGACGGTATTGGGGCAGCGATGGCGCAAGAGGCCGCATTAGCGGGGGCGCGCGTCATTACGGTTGCTCGCTCGCAAGATAAAATGATGGCATTAAAAAAGTTTGTCGCCTCATACCGTTCTTTTGAACTAGGGCCATCACGCTATGGCAAATCAATTGGCTCTATCTTGACTGCACCAGCTGATTTATCGTCCATGGGTGATATTCAGCAGTTGGTTGAAACGTTACAACGCAAAGTAAAAATTGATGTACTGATTAATAATGTAGGAATTCTAAACAATCAACACCGCGCCTCTCCAGATGGATTTGAACAAAGTTACGCGGTTAATTTGCTGGGGCAATATTTTTTAACGGAACTAATATTTCATAAAAATGTTTTTGCGCGCTCTCCCTTAATTATCAATATGTCTTCTGGTGGGCTTTATAATGTCGGATTAAATGCTAGATTTTTAAACCAACCCGCTAAAAATTTTGATGGTATGCTGGCTTATGCTTCCCATAAGAGGGCGCAGATAACCCTGACGGACCATTGGCGGCGCTCTAGCATGGGTGAAGAACGGTTTGTCTATACGATGCATCCCGGGTGGGTGCGTACAAGCGGGGTGGCCACCAGTTTGCCGGAATTTTCAAAAACCCTTGGCGCTATATTGCGTACTCCAATGCAGGGGGGAGAGACAGCATTATGGCTTGCCCAAAGACGCCCGGGCACTGGAGAAAATGTTATCTGGTTTGATCGCAAGCAGCGCCCTGCCCATATTTATCGCCATACCCGTATGCCGGAAATAACCGGTGAAGAATTAATCGATCGGTTAGATTTTCATTTAAAGAAAATCAATATGTACCCTTTATAATTTGATGTATTCTCTTTAATTTTGTGTTTCTTCATCGTCGGGGACTGAAAAAATCTGCCCCGGGAAAATTAAATCCGGATCGCGGATTTGATCGATATTGGCTTGATAAATCACTGTATATTGCGCTCCGGTTCCATAGGCACGTCTTGCAATACGCCATAGACTATTACCCGGTTGAACAATCACCCGCCCATCGCGGAGTTCAATCTGGTCCGAGGTGGCCCGTTCGAAAGGAAGTTCGATCACGTAAAGGGGGCGTCTCTCTTCATCATACTGAATAATTAGAAGTGTATAAATACCCGGTGCCATAGCGCTTGTTAAAGTCCAATTGCCCGTTGCATCAGAAGTGACAATGCCAACACTTTGCCGGTTCGCCAAAACTTCCACCCGTCTATTGGGTTCGGCTCTGCCGGAAAAAATAACGCTTTCCGAATTATCATAGTCAATAGAATCAAGACTTAGAGGACCATAGCCGGCATCGCGATCCGTTGGGGTTTGTAATACCTGGGTTGCCCCCCCGGGTGTGGTTCTTACGACCAGTGGGCGCTCACCCGCTTCGGGCACATAAATTACAATTGTTTCTTCAGATT
Organism: uncultured Parvularculaceae bacterium; assembly: GCA_938015425.1. Lineage (GTDB taxonomy): Bacteria > Pseudomonadota > Alphaproteobacteria > Caulobacterales > Parvularculaceae > CALLPQ01. Next base: position 6,373 of record CALLPQ010000172.1, read on the forward strand.
GAATGACCAACCCCGTCACCGTGGTCATGGAAAGCGCAAGTTCGACCGTGCCGGAGGTCAAGGGTGTGTCGGTGGAGATAACCCATGAGCCATTAGATTCGATTTCAGTTGAGGCGATAGGATCGCTATTGGCGAGCAGCTCGATCGTTGCTCCGCCTTCTCCGCGGCCAGCAATAACCGCAAACCCGTCACGTCCCACACGGACTAGATCAAAGCTAGGGGGGACAACGTCAAGTACCGCTGGTTGCTCCGGCGTATCTTGAGGCTGAGGGCTGGTTTGTTGGGTGGGTGTTGGTTCAGGGCCCAATAGTTGAAACCTGTCAACGGCTTTCCATGTGATAAACCCTAGAATGATCAGCAATAAGAGTAAAATCAGATATCGCATGATGGCTTGTTCCTGTTATTTTGTGTCGATCTAGTCTCGACGAAATATAGTCTTGACGAAATATAACCTTGATAAAATTAAGCCTTAACAAGGTTAAGATGCACCAAAGTCAGTATATCAAAGATTTGGTTTTAATACCAATAGATGAGTTCCCCTAAATGGGTTCCAATTGAGGAGCACCAATAAATCAGTTCCATAAACCAATTTGACTTTACCGATTAGAATTTGTCTCTACAATAGCCCGAATCATGAGCAATAAGCAAAACCTTCCTTTTTAAAATTGAAAAATACTATGAAAACAATCTGTGTATATTGCGGGTCCCAGTTTGGGGATGAACCTGCCTTTAGAAAAGCAGCGCATACGATCGGTAAAATGGCGGCCCAAGCGGGCTGGCGTGTGGTTTATGGCGGCGGCGATATGGGTTTAATGGGTGAAACCGCCATCAGTGCCCGTGATGCGGGCGGGGATGTATACGGCATTATCCCCCAGTTTCTAATCGAAAAAGAGGGGGTTTTGCGGGATGTTGAACATAAGATTGTTGACACCATGCATGAACGCAAAATGCTGATGTTTGAAGAGTCCGATGTTTTTTGTACCTTGCCCGGCGGCATTGGCACATTGGAAGAGATCATTGAAACCTTGTCTTGGGCGCGTTTATCCTTACATCAAAAACCGATGATTATTGCCAATATAAACGGATTCTGGTCACCACTGAAAGAGTTGCTTAGTCACGTCGTATCACGGCAATTTGCGCCGGAAAGTATGATGGACAGTATCCAGTTTATTGATCAGGCTGAAGATGTCATTAAGGCCGCCGAAGCCGCTTTGTTACGCAATAAAGCGTGATCATTATAAAAAAATAATCGAGTAGGCGAAGCATGATGCAAAAACGCTCTATCTCTATTCAGGGGCACCGCACCAGCCTGTTATTAGAAGATGAATTCTGGGAGCAATTGGAGCGGATTGCAAAAGTAAAATCATTATCAGTGCCAGCTTTAATTGCCTTGATCGACCGCCAACGGGTTCGCGGTAATGAGGGAAATGATGGTGACACTTTATCCCGATCATTTTCTTCAACGTCTTTGGCCTCGGCCTTGCGTGTTTATGTGTTGACTGATTTGCGTGATGGATTAACGGTCGGTTAGGCCATTATAAAAGCGGGCTCTAAATTGGAAGATCCGGGGCGTGATTTTGCGTGTCTATGAATTTGCAAGTCTGTGAATTTCTTAAGCGACTTGCTATTCTTGTTTTGCTTATCGGGTTTGTTTTTGGTAGTTTGCTAAAAAATAGGAGCCCTTATGAGCCATTCATTTTTATCAAAAAACCTTAGCCTGAAGCTTTCAATAAGTCTGAAGCCTTCAAAAAGCTTGAAGCGTGGGATAATTCTATCGCGTTCACCCCTCAAAATTGGTAAAAGCTTAATGGTCGTTTCCGGCCTTATGGTTGGCTTGCAAATGTTGGGTTTGCAAAATATTAACGCCTACGCACAAGAAAGTGATCCTGCCAAATTGTCCTTAGCCGCTGGATATAAAGCGACGTTTACATGCTCGTCAGTTTTTAATTCAGGGCGCTCGGTGGCGCAAATCAATAATGATGAGTTAAATCGTATCTATCCGGATTATCGCGAGGCATTGGCGCAATTACCATCAGCGGTGATTGATCGGGATGCGAAGACCGTAAGTGTTAAATTTGCTGATGCTTTCCCACCACGAGTTTCGTTATATCGTGGCCGGTTTGGATGTACGCAATTACCAACGGGAAGTGATGTTGCCAGTTTTAAAAACGCAAATCCGCTACCCGCGGTTGATATAGAAACAACCCCACTCAGCAAACGTGATTGGCCCGTTGGAGATAAGGTTAAGGGTCGGTTATTCTCGAAAACCAGAGCGGGACGGGGCTTGCGGGCTAAAGTAGAAGATGCATTTGACCGTGAAACTTATGGGGAAGGTACTGAAACCACAGCTGTTTTGGTGGTGCGGGATGGTAAGATCATCGCTGAAAAATACCGTGAAGGGTTTGATAAATATACCGGGCAGCGCACATGGTCTGTAGCCAAATCAATTATGGCAAGCATATTGGGCGCGGCTGTGCACCAGAATATGATTGATGTAAAAGAAAAAGCAGGATTGGCGCAATGGTTAGCGGCGGGGGATCCACGCGGAGAGATCACTCTTGAAAACCTTCTTCACATGGGAAGCGGGCTTGATAATGGTCCGCGTGGTAACCGTACGGACGATATCTATTTTGGCGGAGGGCGTGTGGTTGATCATGCGGTCACAAGGCGCTTGGTTGTCGCGCCAGCATCGCGTTGGTATTATGCTAATAATGATACAATGCTTGCCATACGGGCCTTGCGAGAGCGCATGAATGATGATGAAGCCTTTGCAAAGTTTCCCTATGAAAGTGTTTTGAATAAAATAGGGATGAATAAAACTTTTCTGGAAACCGACTGGAACGGCGATTTTATTCTTTCCAGTCAGGTCTATACGACGTCGCGCGACTTGGCCCGCTTGGGTTTGCTTTACCTTAATGACGGTGTCTGGAATGGGGAGCGTATTCTAGCTGAAGGGTGGAGCGAATATGTGGCAACGCCTGCTCCGGTGCAACCCCCCAACCGCCGTGATGGGTCTAAACGATTTGGCTATGGTGCGCAGTTTTGGTTGCTGGGTGGTTTTGAAGGTTTGCCGGAAGACACGTACGCAGCGCTTGGCAATCGTGGGCAATATTTGATTATTATCCCCTCTAAAAACATACTGGTCATTCGCCGCGGATTTGACGATAATGGCGGCGCGCAATTCGATATTGCGAAATTTGCCAGCGATATATTGAAATCTTTATAGATGAGTTTGAAGTAAAATTTTAAATCGCGCAACTTGCTTGATGAGCCAATGTCACTTTTGAAGCTGGTGCGCGGTTTAATTTTTGGGATATCCAAATGCTGATTTCTCTCATCAAATCAAGATTGACTCCGGTTTTAAAGCCGGACCCCTCTAGCATATAAATGACGTCTTCGCTGGCCACATTGCCGGAAGCACCGGGCGCATAAGGGCAGCCCCCAAGTCCTGAAACGGATGTATCAAAAGTGCGGATATCATGTTCAAGACTAGCGTGAATATTAGCTAATGATTGTCCGTATGTGTCGTGAAAATGCCCGGCAATCGCGCCCGCGGGGATCTCTTTGGTGATGGCGTCCATTAATTGATTTGTTTTACCCGCTGTGCCAACACCGATTGTATCCCCTAAAGATATTTCGTAACACCCCATTTCATACAAGGCTTTGGCAACTTTTATGACATCCTTTATGGCTATCTCGCCTTCATAGGGGCAGCCTAAAACGCAGCTTACATATCCGCGCACTTTAACATCGTCGGCTTTTGCCCGCTCTAGCACGGGCTTAAACCGTTCAAGGCTTTCTTCTATCGTGGCATTAATATTTTTCTTGCTAAAACTCTGGGATGCAGCAGCAAAGATGGCGACATGATCGGCTTTGTTGTCGATTGCTTTTTCATATCCTTTTAAATTCGGGGTTAATACCGGATATGAAATATCGGGATTGCGGGTGATCTTTTGCATCACTTCATCCGTACTCGCCATTTGCGGTACCCATTTGGGTGACACGAACGCGCCTGCCTCGATAATAGAAAGGCCGGTTTGTGAAAGGCGGTTTATCAGGTCAATTTTTAGATCAGGGGGTATGGTTTGTTTTTCATTTTGCAGGCCATCGCGCGGGCCGACTTCAACTAAAGTTATTTGATCACTCATATGATTTACCTTTGCCGTATTACGCTTTAACCCAATTCGGTTTTCTTTTTTCCAGATAGGCGCTTATGCCTTCTCGACCCTCGGGGCTGGCGCGTAACGCGGCGATGCGGGTTGCGGTTTCATCGGTCAATTTATGATCAATGGGTTCAAAGGCCACAGTGCGGATTAAATCTTTTGCGTGGGTTTGGGCGCTGGGTGCGCAAACCAAAAGGTCAGCGACTGTTTCTTCCAGACTTGCTTCTAACTGGACTGGCATTACCACTTTATGGACAAGTTCGATGCGGCGGGCGGTTGTGGCATCAAAGCGTTCCCCTGTTAGAAAAAACCGCCTTGCTTGGCGCACGCCGATGGCTTCGATCACATAGGGTGAAATCACTGCGGGAATAAGACCCACACGCACTTCCGATAAAGCAAAGAAGGCATCCTCACTAGCAATGGCAATGTCGCACGCAGCGATAAGCCCAAGTCCCCCGCCAATGGCAGGGCCATTGACAAGTGCAATGGTCGGTTTGGGGGCGTTATAAATGGAATCAAGCATATGGGCGAGGCGGCGTGCGTCATCTTTATTTTCAGCTGGCGAATATTGGGCAACCCGTTTCATCATGTTCAAGTCTGCGCCAGCAGAAAACGCTTTACCGGCACCTGTTAGAACGATCACCCTTACATCTTCATTGTTGGAAAGTTGACCCATTGTGTCGCAGATCTGACCAATCATTTCTTCGTTAAAGGCATTGCGAATTTCAGGATTGTTTAAGGTGACCCTAGCGATGCCATTTTGATCGATAGAGGTAATCACGAAGTCTTGGGACATTGAGGAACTTCCAGTCATATTTTTTAATAATAAGGGGTTTTTAAATATAGGAGATATTTAATTGTACGGGCTGGGTTTAATATTGGTGCCATAAAATAAGTCGGGCGAAAATTGCCATTAGGGAGATAATAATCCATGCCGATAACCGGAAACGAAGTTTGCCATACCATTTTGGCCAGACACCGCGCCCGCTTAAAGTCATATCGCGAAAGTAAAGCCACGAAAACACGCAAACCAATAATATGGCCCGCCATGCCGGTTGTATAGAGATAAAGAAATATCCTTGAGGTATAATAGCCAGCCACGCAATAGCACTTATCATCATATCGGGCAGGTAAGATGCAATAGATTTTTGTTTTTTTGAAAGACTATTGCCGCTACCCATACCGGCTAGGTAAGACGCGGTTATCGCTGCATAAAATAATGTCCCTTGTGCGATAATAAGCGCACGCCCCGTTTGTAAAATCCATGGACTTAACCACACACATAAAACCCCGAAACCAAAGGGGATTAACGCAATATAACCAAGCCGGACAAGGGCATGATTTATTTTAATTTCTTTATCGTTTGATGATGGTGATAGATTATGCATGGATATTCTCCGCACTGCTAACATCATAGTATGTATGCGTTCTAGAAATCGGGCCGCGTGGTAGTATAATGGCTTTCGAGTGCATACCGTTTTCAATCATTATTAAAAGTCTGCCATAGAATTTAAGTCCGTTATAAAACTTAAGCCATTCATTAAACTTAAACCCGCTATAAACTTAAGCCCGCTACAAAACTTAGGAACGACGAAAGATCACGGAAACCACCCAACCCGCCAATAAAGATAATAAGACGCATAAAACACCATATATAAAAGAATATTGGTGCGCAATCTCGTAGATTTGTCGCTCTATGCCGGTTTTTTTCACAGTTAGTTTGGCGCTATCTTGGCCAATAAGCGTGCCGTTGCGCCATGCGGTGACTTCGATTGAATAGTCGCCAACGGGTGTTTGTTTTGGTAATGACAACTCAAAAGAGAATAATCCGTTTTCCAAAAACCGGACTGAATGGGCTTTGATGGCATATAAACCATCTTTTTGGGCGGTCTCGACTATCGCATTACGGATTTTATCGTCTGCGTATGTGGTTGGGTTATCATCCAGAAAAAATTTTAGATTTTTTAAATCAAACCCATATTCGATTTGCTGTTTTTCCGGCAAGATGGTGCTTAGCTCAGTTGAACTGGAAATAAAATAAAGGGTGGGTATATCGCGGATAATGGTTGACTGACCAGGAATATAAATAAGCCCTGATTGTTCAATAGGACGGATACTGATATTCTTTGAGGGCCCTTTTATCATTGCGATGATATGGGGCATGCTTGAAGTTTGACTGTGACTAGTGGTGTTATTATCTTCCCCGATGACCCCGAATAGGGTAAACTTTGCCCCTTTGAAGCTGACATTGATGTCGATATTCCTTTGGGCAAGATCAATTGTTACCGTATCAGATGGGGCTTGGCGGGCAATCCCGTTGGGGAATGTGACGACACAATATAAAATGAGGGTGCTTAAAGCAGCCATTCGTATAATGAGGTTTTTTATCATACGGCCTCAATAATAAATGGAATTGCGGGGGCGGATACAAGGCTTACTAAAAGGCGCAAGCACACCCCTAAAACCAGAACCGCCAATAAGGCCCGTAAATATTCTGCCTTTAAATGAACGCCCGCCCGTGCGCCAATTTGCGCCCCAAGGACTCCGCCAATTAATAATAAAAGTGCAAGTACAATATCCACTGTCTGGTTTGCTGTTGCATGTAAAACTGTGGTGATCGCGGTGACAAAGATGATTTGAAAAAGCGATGTGCCAATCACCACATTGGTTGGCATTTTCAAGATATAAATCATTGCCGGAACCATGATAAAGCCGCCGCCGACCCCCATAATGGCCGAGAGAATGCCAACCAAGATGCCCAAAACAATAGGCGGGATCGGGCTAATATAAAGGCCGGATCGGCGAAACCGCATTGGGAAGGGAAGGGCCGCCATCCACGGTGCTGACCGTTTTCGCGACCCATATGGGCGAACATTCTTGGTTTTGAGTAAGGTGTTGATGCTTTCTACCAGCATTAACCCGCCAATAACCCCCAAGAAAGAGACATAGGAAAGAGAGATCACCATATCGATCTGGCCTAAAGAGCGCAGATATTTAAACAGGATAATCCCCAAAAGTGCGCCAATGGCGCCGCCGAAAACCAAAAACCCGCCCATTTGGAAATCGACGCTTTTGCGCTTTAAATGCGCAGCAACACCGGAAACCGAAGAGGCAACAATCTGGCTGGCTTCAGTACCCACGGCAACGGGGGCGGGAATACCGAAGAATATCAAAAGGGGAGTCATTAAAAAGCCACCGCCGACACCAAACATGCCGGACAGGAAACCAACGCCGCCGCCCATTGCCATAACAATAAAAGGGTCGACCGGCATCTCCGCAATGGGGAGATAAATCTGCATTGTGTGCTTTTAAAACGACTGGCCCCAATCAACAATGGGTAAATGTCGTTTTTTTATAATAATCTTGATTATTGAGAAAGGTTTTGGTTTGCCTGCGTATTGACCGGATTGCTGCGCCATTTATTAACGTCAATATTAATTCTTTCTCTTTGTCCTCGGCTTAACCGTGCAGATAAAGCGGCAGATTTTGCACCCGCTTGGCCGTCGCCATTTAATGAAGCAAGTGCATACCAGTAATAGGCTTTTTCAATATCTTGAATGCCTTGAGGGTCATTGCCAAGACCTGGATCATAAATTGCGCCAAGGTTAAACTGGGAATCAAGAAATCCGAAATTTGCGGCTTTTTCGAACCAGCTAATGGCCGTTGTGATATCGGCGCTACCGCCTTCACCTTCTGCATATAGATAGGCAAGGCGATGCATTGCATAGACATTGCCGGCTGTTGCTGCGCGAAGGAACCATTTTCTGGATTCTACTGCATTTTTCTCGGTAAAATTACCATTCTTGTAATATTCTGCGAGCTGGAATTGAGCAGGAGGATATCCTAAAAGAGCTGCATTGCGAAGGTCGTTAAAGGCATCTGATGCGACTTCACCAGTTGGGTTGGTGTTCAAAATCTCAACGCTTTGGGTAAATAATGTTTCAGGGCGCGTTGTCGGGTCTACAGCTGACGGGACGCTGACCTCGTTAGGGTCAAATGGCGTGGTTGAGCCAAGCGGAGCACCAAGTGTGACACTGTCGGTCCCATCAATCCTTGCATTATTGATGTTTGGTCGGGTCCTATTAGGGGTGCCGACGGGGGTCGTGCCCCTACTTGTATCAGCAGTACTGATCGTCGGGATGGATGATGAAGGGGCAGGCTTGTTGAAAAGGAAGGGTAGAGCAATTTTGTAAACAGCAAACAAGGCGAGCGCTAATATCGTAAAGCCGATTAATGCAGCGGATAATAGCGTTAGCGACCCATGAGGTGTGATGAAAGAGCGTTGTAATAAGCCTCTATCATCATCAATTTCCGCGTCAATAACCCGATTACGACTAATGATGTTTACGCCAGATGTATCTTCATCGTTTAGTGTGTCATTTTTTTTTTTAGATGCTCTGCCTGAGGGAATATCGGACTGGGTTTTGCGTTTTTTAAGAAACGTTCCCTTAAGGTTAGCCATTAAACCATGGTGTTCTTCTTCGTCATCATTATAGCGATCGTCACGATAGTTGGCACTGTGAGCGGTTATTTTATTTTGTTCCTGGTCTTTGCTTGCCTTTAAGGTATTTGCTTCACGTTTTTTACGGGCACGTGCCGCTAATATTGCTTTTTGCTTCGGGGTTAGTTTAGCAACATCAAGCCGTCCATCAGAGGTGCGAGGAAGGGGACCAAGTGTTGCTTTTTGGCGCGCTGGTTGTGTTTTTCTCTGTTCTTCCTGTGCCGCCTCTGCCCGTGTTTGCGCCCGTGCTTGCGCCGGTACTTGCCTATGTGTTTCCGCCTGTGCTTCTACCTGCGTATCTTGAGGAGGGTTATTACTGACTGATGGGTTTTGCTGGTTTGTTTGCTGATTTAAAGGTTGTGTGATTGTTTCATTGACACTTGAAAAAGGGTCAAACCCGTCATCAGCTTCATTTAACTGATTATCAATATCTGCCTGACTGCCTGATTTATACTCTTCCGGCTCGAACTCTTCCAATCCCGGTTCAGCACTATTGTCATCTAAAATCTGGTTGATTTCTGCCCTGATGGTTTCGTTTTCATCGTCGGCAAGGGACAATGCATCATTATTATAGTCCGGTGTCGCTGGCTCCGGAGTACCAAGCTCCTGAGTGGGTTCATTGTCATAAAAATCGTTGAGCTCGAATGCATCATTGATTGTATTATCAATCTCGCTGTTATGAGGAGTGGATTGATGGTCTAGAACGCTTTCCACCGTAAGGTCTTCCTCTTCTTCGTAGAGAGAACCCTTTGCAGCAGCCGTCATATGGGATTGGGTGTTAGAGTGAGCATCCGTTAGCGGAGTAGATTGTTCATCAGGGTTTTGTGTATTGCCAAAATTACCTTCTTGATTGTCATCTTCGAAATCAAAATCCCCTAATCCGATACTTTCAGCGCTGGTTTGCTCTAGGCTTTCATCAAGATCCAGATCGTTGTCGAGAGTGTTTGTGGGTTTAACCTCTGCGCTAGTAGTTTGCTGATTAGAAGATTGATTGGCAAGATGTTCCCCGATCTGGGTAGCAATCAATGATTTAATTGTCGCTTGATCAATCTGTTTAGGTTCGGCCGCCTTGTGGGATACTTGCCCGCGCAAGCTGGTCATGAGGTCGGTTACTTTTTGCAATCCTTCAGCGTTACGCTGTTCTGCTGCATCGATTTGGTCATTGAGTTTGCTAATTAAAGTTTCGAGGGAGCGTATCTGATCCCCGCCGCGCTTAATCTCATCGCCCAGAACTCTTAATCTTTTGCCGGTTCGCTCGGCAAAATGGGGATCTTCAATATGGCCGTCATTCTCCCCGTTTTCAGGTGTTTTATCTGTTTTTTCGTTTTGCTGGCTCTCGATTGTATCAAGGCGTGCATCAAGGGTTTTTATTGAGCTGACGATTTGCAATAAAGAGGCTTTAGTCTGTTTATCTTTTTCATCGCTAATTTCGGGTGAGGCTTTACCACTTGGTTTAGCCGAGAGCTTTGCGTTGATATCGTTTAGACACGCAGTCATGTCTTTTTGGCTCTGCTCATTAGCCTCAATTCTAGTCAGCGACGTTTTGTGGCTGGTTTCGAACTGTACCGCCATTTGCCCAACAGCTTTTTCAAGTGCTCGCAAGGCCTCAATTCTGTTACGATCGTTGGTTTTTTCTTCTAATTTATTCAGGCGCGCCAATAGATCAGGGTCCGTACCAGCATTATCGAGGTTTGATTTAATGCCCTGATTTGTGTTTTTCTCTAGCCCCTCCAGCCTTTGAGCAAGGCCGGAGATGTTTTTCTCCACAGTGTCGGCTTGTTTTTTATTGTTTTCTTCGTTTTTTATAAGCTGGTCGTTAAGGTGGCTGATGGCGACGACCAATTCTTTGGTCAGTCCTTCATTTTGCCCGCTTTGTGCGGCTTCTGCGATGGCTTGGTTGAGCCATTCGCCAACGGTTTTACCTTCTTTACGTGCCGCTTCCTTCGCGGTTTCACGTGAGTCGCGGGCAATGCCTTTGACGCTCCATGGTGCATTGGACTTCATATTTGCCACCGAATCATTTCCTTGCAGCTAGAATATCAATAAAACTAGACGGCATAAAATTTTATATAAAGAATTTAATCGGTAAGGTGCTTCGGGCAATTCGCAAAGGGAAAATACGATTTTTATACATATTATATGAAATAGTTTTCCCGAATAATGTTTTTCCCGAATAATGTAGAGCGGCAAGTTTAGCGATCTTGATGGGGTATTTTACAAAATAATAATCACCTTCACTCGTAAAGCGATTACCACCTCACGGTCAAGTCACCGGGCTTTATTCGGCGATCTTTGATAGTAATTTTTATACAGTGATTTTTGCATTAAGATCATGGGACCCGATATGGCTTGGGATATTGGTGAATTTAAGGATTGTTATATGGAGGGTAGATTATCTGCCTTAAGCTGAAATTGTACTGCTTATAGCGCTTTGCGGATCTTCAATGTTTATCTATTGTAAAAGGTTCGGAATATATACGGGATATTGGCATTGTTTTGTGACAATGTTCAGTAACCATGACTTAATATTAATGGCTTGGACCCAAAGTTAGGAATTTAATGATCAGTTCTAAACCGTTGATCAAGAATAATTTAGTAAAACAATAGTTTAGGGCCATTTGTTTGGGGGAGTAAGTCCCGGATAAGAATGGCGAAGATGATAGAGAATATTTAGAAGGAAAGTCCCAAATGACGACTTATAATGCACCAATCCGGGATATGCAGTTTGTTTTAAATGAAGTGTTGGATATTTCAAAATACTCGAACTTACCCGGATTCACCGACGTTAGTCAGGATCTGATTGATGCCATTTTGGAGGAAGGGTCCAAACTGACGACGAATGTGCTGCATCCGCTCAACCATTCAGGTGATAAAGAAGGATGCGTGCGTCATAATGATGGTTCGGTGACAACGCCGAAAGGGTTTCGCGAGGCTTATGATGCGTTCCGCGAGGGCGGGTGGCAGGGTTTATCTTTCGATACCCAATATGGCGGTCAGGGATTACCCTATATATTGTCATTGGCCATGAACGAAATGGTTTCGGCCTCTAACATGGCCTTTGGCATGTATCCAGGCCTTGCAATGGGGGCAGCGCAAACCATCCTTGCCCACGGTAGTGACGCGCAAAAAGAAACATATTTACCCAAAATGGTATCAGGTGAATGGGGGGGGACGATGAACTTGACCGAACCCCATTGCGGCACCGATCTGGGTTTGCTGCGCACCAAAGCGACACCTCAATCTGATGGCACTTATAAAATTAATGGAACAAAGATATTTATTTCTGCGGGGGAGCACGACCTGACGGATAATATTATTCATTTGGTCCTTGCACGGATAGATGGTGCCCCAGAGGGCGTTAAAGGGATTTCTCTTTTCATTGTTCCTAAATTACATGTTAAAGATGACGGTAGCTCAGGGGACGTTAACGGGGTGACGTGCGGATCTATCGAAGAAAAAATGGGTATTCACGCCAATTCTACGTGCGTTATGAATTATGATAATGCAACGGGTTACTTGCTTGGCCAGGAACATAAGGGCCTTAAGGCGATGTTTGTGATGATGAACGAGGCCCGCCTCGGGGTGGCGTTGCAAGGGTTATCGATGTCGCAAATATCTTATGAAAATGGTGCTGATTACGCATTGGAGCGATTGCAGGGGCGGGCATTGACCGGACCGAAGGAGCCTGAAAAACCAGCGGATCCGCTGATTGTGCACCCCGATATTCGGCGGATGTTAATGGACCAACGCGCCTTTAATGAAGGGGCGCGCCATTGGATGTATTCAGCGGGTCTTTATGCTGATTTACATCATAAATCTCCTGACGAGAACGAACAGCAATCTTCTGATGATTATTTAGGATTAATGACACCGATCTTGAAAGCATACTTAACGGAAAAAGGATATTGGCATGCCTCGAACGCCCAACAGGTGCTTGGTGGTCACGGTTATATTCAAGAGTGGGGTATGGAGCAATTTGTCCGTGATGCCCGTATTGCGATGATCTATGAAGGAGCCAACGGTATTCAGGCACTGGATTTGGTTGGCCGTAAATTAATGCAAGATGGTGGCCGTGCATGGCAAGCCTATTTTAAAAATATTGATGACTTTATTGCTGATAATGGTGATGTGGATGCTTTAAAGCCTTTCCTTGAAGGGCTTGGCGACACGAAGGCTAAATTGCTGGAGGCCACCCAATGGATGGGCGCGAATGCAATGCAAAATTTTGATAATGCCGGGGCGGGGTCTATGGATTATCTACATCTTTTTGCTTTGACCGCGCTATCGTTTAGCTGGGCACAAATGGCAAAAGTCGCGATAGAAAAACAGGCCGGTGATGATAGCGGATTTTACGCGAATAAAATCATCACAGGGCAATATTTTCTGGATCGCATGTTGCCTGATAGTAGTGCGCATTTAGCAAAGATTAAATCCGGCTCCGCATCAATGATGGCGTTGGAGGCGGAAGCTTTTTGATCTTGCTTTTTAAAATAATAGACCGGTCTTCGGGTTGATCATTTGGGGGGTGATTATTGAAGACTGCCCAAAATCGGGAACAATAAAAAGGGGTGAAGATAATTATTATCTTCACCCCTTTTTTATAGATTTTGAGTATTTGTAAAACTAATCAGTATGCAGCTGGTTAAATTTTAGCTGGTTGCGTCATCTACCGCTGTAGAAATTTTATCATATTGCTCTTCTTGGGCTGTGCCAACACGTTGCCATGCGGTGATCACAACAAGAAATATAAGCCCGAGGATGAGCCCGTATTCGATTGCAGAAGCACCAGATTCATCTTTTAAAAATGAACGGCCTTGCTTGTGTGAAGCGCGGTTGGTTTTAAATTGCTTAAACATAATAGGCCTTAATGCATTCATAAAGAACGCGACTTGACGAGGGTTTCTTATTGTTGGCTATGACAGTAAGGAAGAATAGTTAATATTTTTAACTATGAATTTTTATAATTCCTAAAAAACTATAAAAATTTTGGTGTTGGTAAACGGTTTTGTGCCAGTGTTACGGTTTGTTTTCATATGGGTTTTTTTGAAATTTTCTGGCCAGAATATTTATGTGATAACGCGCAAAATTTTATGCTTCTTTTGTGGCTGTTAGCATATAATTAATGTTCATATCCTTACTCAACTTCCATTGATCCATAAGGGGATTGTATGTGACGCCGGTTTTGCCGCTTATGGTCATTTGGGCGTTTTCAAGGGCGGTGGCGGCTTCTTGGGGTTTAACAAATTTCTTTGGGTCATGGGTGCCAGCGGGTAGCCATCTTAAAATATATTCTGCACCCACCTTGGCGAGGGCAAAAGCTTTCAAGGTGCGGTTGATCGTGGCGACAATCATTAAGCCGCCCGGCTTTACGAGGTGTGCAGAGCTTTGCAAAAATAAATCTACATCAGCTACGTGTTCAACCACTTCCAAATTTAAAACAACATCAAACTTGGGTTCATCGTTTGCCACTAATGCTTCTACCGTGGTTGCCCGATAGTCAATATCAAGATTAGTCGGGGCCGCATGGGCCATTGCGGTTTTTATATTCCGCTCCGAAGCATCAATGGCGCTAACCGTAGCGCCCATCCGGCACATGGGTTCGGCCACTAGGCCGCCGCCACACCCGATATCAATTAACCTTAACCCCTTAAGGGGGACGGGTGCTTTAGGGTCATTACCAAAATGTTGGCATATGGTGTCGCGAATAAATTCTAACCGTACCGGATTGAATTTATGTAATGGCTTGAACTTGCCATGGGGGTCCCACCATTCTTCGGCAATTTTCGTAAATTTTTCGACCTCGTCAGGATCAATGGTGGTGGGGTTGGTGGTGGGGTCGATGGAGGCGGGATCTATGGTGGTTTTCATATCTGCCATGAATTTAAACTCTTATTGGGGCCTTATTGATTATTAAGCGGGATGATTGTTAAACGCGATTATTGTTAAAAGGAATGATAATCTGGTGCCGTTAGCATGTTCACAATGACAATAATATGTCCATAATTGTCTAATCACGCTTGTGCATTTGCTAATGCCCCCTTATCAAATGGACACAATAAGGATAGCAAGGCGGCAAGTTGGCGCAATATTGTAGAAATAAACGTAAAATAGATATATTCACCAAAAAATGATGATTATTTGATGATTTTATGTCATTTATTAATGTATCATGATATTTTGGTCTAATAATAGAAAGTAAGAAGACATGGCGCGCATTGTCATGAAATTTGGCGGAACATCAGTTGCCGATGTTGATCGCATTCGAAATGTTGCCCGTTTCGTGCGCCGTGAAGTGGAATCGGGCCATAGCGTCGTGGTGGTCGTGTCGGCTATGGCGGGGCAAACCAATAAATTAGTTGAGTTTTGCAAGAATGTCGGTAGCCCCAGCCCCGCCTTGGACATGCAGAATATTGAATATGACGCAGTGGTTTCCAGTGGTGAGCAAGTGACTTCGGCATTACTGGCTTTAACATTGCAAAACCTCGGGTTTCGGGCGCGTTCATGGCAGGGATGGCAAATTCCGCTTAAAACAAATAACGCCCATGGTAAGGCGCGTATTCTGGAAATTCCTGAAACCAATATCGGCCCTGCTATTGATGGTGGGGAGGTCGCTATTGTGGCTGGTTTTCAGGGAATAGAAAAAAATAGCCGGATAACAACCTTGGGCCGCGGGGGCTCGGATACTACGGCGGTGGCGCTGGCGGCGGCAATAGGGGCGGAGCGCTGTGATATCTATACAGATGTTGATGGTGTGTATACGACGGACCCACGGATTGCTAAAAATGCCCGACGTATCCCGCGAATATCATATGAGGAAATGTTGGAGATGGCGTCAGTTGGCGCGAAGGTTTTACAAACGCGGTCTGTCGAGCTGGCCATGGCCTATTCTGTGCGACTGCGTGTATTATCAAGTTTTGAAGAGCCGGGTTTTGCTGACGAGAGTGGCACCGGTACTGTTATTTGTGGTGAGGATGAAATTGTGGAACAGGAAATCGTTAGTGCTATTACACCGTCACGAGATGAAGCGAAGATTAGTTTAATCGCTGTACCGAATGAACCGGGGCGGGCAGCATCGATATTTATCTATCTGGCGGATGCAAACATCAATGTGGATATGATTGTTCAAAGTCCATCGCGATCGCCGGACTCGGCCAATATTTCTTTTACAATGCATGTTAACGATATTGAAACTGCGGCTGACTTGTTGAATAAGCGCAAAGGTGAAATCGGGTTTTCCGACATCACGCTGGATAAAGAAATTGCCAAGGTTTCGGTTATTGGCGTGGGCATGAAGAGCCATACTGGTGTTGCGTCGGTTATGTTTAAAACCCTGGCTGATCGGGGCATTAACATTCAAAATATTTCTACATCAGAAATTAAAATTAGTGTGCTAATTGATTCTGAATATACGGAATTGGCTGTGCGGGCCTTGCATCAAGCTTATGGGCTTGACCAGCTTGGCGGCTAATTGGTTTGGTCTTTATGGTATGAAATATAGTGCAACAAGACTATCTTGGTTATGATATGTGTAAGGGCCTAACCAGAACATCGAGATGAGATATAAAGAGAGTGAGTCCACCGTCAGTTTGCGCCAACCCGATAGTGAAACGATCGTCTGATTTACACCCTGCTAATAAGGTTTTACGATTTTTGATTCAGGCTCTAGACTATAACTTTGATTTACGAATGGTAAAAAGATGAATATCGAGAAAACAAGGCCGCCTTATGGCGGCCATGGTGATCGCGGCATTACGGTCTTGCTAAAGAAAATGCATGATGTGGTGGCCGATGATGTAAACGCACAAGAACGCCTTGATCATTTAACCACGATCATTGCCAACCATGTGGTGGCCGATGTTTGCTCGATTTATTTACGCCGTAGTGATGATCGACTGGAATTATTTGCGACCACTGGCCTAAAAACCGAAGCGGTCCATATAACACGCCTGACTTGGGGCGAGGGGCTTGTTGGTCTTGTGGCGGATAATCAACAACCGCTTGTGACCGATAATGCACCGGCCCATCCTGCTTTTTCTTATCGCCCTGAAACAGGTGAAGATTTATTGCAATCCTTTTTGGGGGTTCCCTTATTACATTCAGGGCAGGTGTTGGGTGTTTTGGTTTTGCAAAACCACAAAGCCCGTCAGTATAAAGAAGATGAAGTGGGTGCGGCCCAAGCGGTGGCAACTTTATTGGCTGAAATTGCCGCTTCTGGTGAACTTCTTGATAGGGCCGAGACCCAAGAAGTTGATGAGGTGCTGCACCGCCCTGAGTCATTAAAAGGTAGCGGTGTTGTGCCCGGCATTGTAATTGCCCAAGCAGCGACCCATGAAGCTCCTATTCCAAAACATAGGGTTTTTGCAGGGGATGTGAGTGTAGAGGCAAAGAAATTAGAAACCGGCTTGGAATTATTACGCGAGTCGGTGGACAATATGTTGTTGAAGAAAGACCTGAAGGGGGTTTCTCGCGAAGTCTTGGAGACTTATCGCTTGTTTGCCTATGATCGGGGCTGGAAAGAACGATTGCGTACGGCGGTTTTTTCTGGCCTAAGCGCGGAAACAGCGGTGTTGCGGGTTAAAGCGGAAAACCGTGAGCGGATGAATAAATCTGCGGATCCCTATTTGCGCGAACGCCTTTATGATCTTGATGATCTGGCTAATCGGTTAATCCGTTTAATGAACGGGGAATCTCCTGATACGCCGCGAGCATTGCCCGAGAATGCGATTTTGTTTGCGGAAACAATGGGCCCTGCGGAGTTGCTTGAATATGACCGTGAAAAGTTAAAAGGGGTTGTCTTGGCGGATGCGTCCCAGACCTCCCATGTGGCGATCGTTGCCCGGGCAATGGAAATCCCGATGCTGGGCGGTTTATCGCAAGCCTTTGACCGGATCGAAGAAGGCGATACAATTATCATTGATGGTACCACGGGTGATTTACACATTCGTCCGAACCAAGATGTTTTAACCAGTTATAAGAATAAGCAAGAATTACAATCTGAAAAACAGGCGCGCTATGCCAAAGAGCGCCATCTCGCTTCTGTCTCTTTAGACGGGCGGGAGATAGATATATTGATGAATGCGGGTTTGGTGTTGGATATGCCGCATCTGGTCTCAACAGGCGCGGTGGGGGTTGGGTTATTTCGAACCGAGTTACAATTTTTAATTGGCTCGCAATTACCAAGTGTGGAGCAGCAAGAAACCCTTTACCGCGAGGTGATGGATTATGCTAACGGGAAACCTGTGATTTTCCGCACGGCTGATCTTGGCGGTGATAAAACGGCTGAATATATGCACCGTAGTCAAGAAGTGAACCCAGCTATGGGCTGGCGCGGCTTGCGCATGGCGGTGGATCGGCCAGGGCTTTTCCGTCCGCAACTCCGCGCGCTTTTATCGGCTACGGCGGGGGGGTATTTAAATGTCATGCTGCCTATGGTGACATTGGGGTCTGAAATTGATGAAGCCAGACATATGCTTGATCTGGAAATCAATTGGCATAAAAAGCGGAATAAACCTTTGCCAAAAACGATTAAGATTGGCGCGATGATTGAAACCCCTGCTGCGGCTTGGGCGTTGGAGCATATTGCCCCCAAGGTTGATTTTTTCTCCGTAGGCGGAAATGACCTGGCGCAATTTTATTTTGCTGCTGATCGCGAGACCCCTGCTGTTACGAGACGGTTTGATCCGTTAAATACGGGCTTCTTAAGTTTCTTGAAGCGTATTGTAAGTAAATCGGAAGAAGCAAAAGTGCCGCTTGGTTATTGCGGGGAGCAAGTGTCTGATCCGTTGGTTGCAGTTGGATTGCTTGGTGTGGGCATCAAACATTTTTCTGTGCCCGCAACCATGGTTGGGCCTTTTAGGCGATTAGTGCGTCATCTTCATATGGACCGCCTTGAAGAGTGGTTTGATGATCAACTTTTATCGTCGCGGGATAGTTTACGGATTGATTTACAAAACTATCTAAAATCTGAAGATATTAAGGTTGAAGACTTATAGTTATACGGCCCATTCTTAGGGGTTATTATAACTGTATATTGTCAAAATTCTGTTTCACTATGAGACAGGCTTCATTTGATGAATGGTTCGGGATAATACAGCCTTTATTCACAACCAGAAATTCAGCTCAAAAAAATCATTAATTGTCGAAATATTTACGCATCAAAAACTTGTTTTAGGTAACTTAACAAGTCGTAATGCGCGAAAAGTCGAGATTTTGATTGAGATATGTGATTGGTCACGGGTTTTTAGATCTTTTAGAGTCGCTTTGGTGCAAAAAAAAAGTTAGACTATAACGGATGAGTCTCTTCTTGATGGTTCAGGTAAGAGGGCAAATTCTGGGGTAAATGAGTGGATTTGGTGTGATGACGGGGAAGAGTGCAGAAATTCTAAATATGGAAGCCGCTCGTGCAAAGCGACAGGATTTTGCTGCGAATACAGGGTTTGATACTGCTGGAGCCTATTTAAAAGGGGAGCGTGAGGCCCTTGGCTTGTCCCTAGAAGATGTTTCAAAGAAAACCCATATTAAAACAAACCACCTAAACGGTATCGAGACCGGCGACCTTTCATTGTTGCCAGCGCGTGCTTATGTCAGTGGTTTCGTAAAGACCTATGCGGAGCATCTTGGTCTTGATGCTTCCCCGATTGTGACCCGCTTTAAAGAAGATGTTGGTCTGATCACGACAGTAGAGGTCGAGGCAAGCTCTTTTGATGTTAGTGACACAGTAGATGAGCTTGAACCACGAGAAATGTCTTTGTGGGCTGTGATTGCTATTCTTGGGTTTATGTTTTGGTGCGGCTGGAAAATTGCCATACCGCAAGATGCGACTTCACCTGCGGATCAGCTAGAAGGGTTTCCAAAACCTTCTCTTGCCACTGTTGCGCCGGCCATCATCGATATCGATCAACAAGCAATCGAGGTTTTACAATCTGACGCTGATTTATTGGCGCGGCTCGTTGAAAAGGTAACGCCGATTTATCCCCGCTTATGTGAAGGACGTGCGGCGCCAAATGAAAATGTAGAAATCAGTTTTAATATTACGGCTGATGGGCGTGTGGCGGGTACACGTGTTTTATCTTCCACAAATGCCTGTTTCGAGCGCTCTGCGCTTAATGCTATTAAACGCTGGCGGTTTTCACCTCGCATGGTCGAAGGGGTTGCCCAACCTTCTTATGATCAAGTCTATAGGATGGGTTTTAAAAAACCTGCCTAATGGTTTCCAATAAATGCTGCCTTGTTGAACCGTTTTCACGATTGTGTTTAATGGGTATGAATTTATTTCCGTATATTGACCATTATTTCATGATTAAATAAATGTTATGCTTTTGTTCATGGGCAGGGCGCGAATACGCTCTCCGGTTAAGGCAAAAATTGCGTTGCCGAGTGCGGGGGCAATGGGGGGAAGGCCGGGTTCACCAATACCATGAATGTGCGGATTATTTTCTAAAATAGCCACCTCCATTGCAGGAACTTGATAAAGTCGCATGGCGTCATAATCATGAAAATTGGATTGCTCCACTTGTCCGTCTGCAATCGTTATCTCCCCCATAATGGCGGCTGATAGGCCGTAAATGATGGCTGATTTCACTTGTGCTCTAATGTTGGCCGGATCCAAGGCCGTCCCCACATCTACTGCGGCAAAGATTTTTGCGAGCTTAAGACCATCGGGAGTTTGTTCAATTTCGATCACTTGGGCAACGGGTACGCCGAAAGATAAACAAAAGGCCATGCCGCGAGCTTGCCCCGCCGGTAGGGGTTTGTCCCAGTTAGATAGTTTAGAAACGGTTTCAACAACTTTATAACTTGGTTCATGATTAATCATGGCTAATCGCATGGCGATTGGGTCCATCCCGCCAGCAGTGGCGATTTCATCTAACATGGTTTCCTGAAAGAAAGCATTTTGTGATGCGCCCACCGATCGCCAAGACCCAACGGGCAACATGATCGGCGCTTTATACGCGGTGACGCGATAATTGGGTATAGCATAAGGTTGATCCCATGCGGATTGAGCGATGGTTGAATCAGGCCCAGGTATTGATATTCCGATCCGTCCCATTTGCGAATCCACCACCGAGCTTGCGCTCACCTGCAAATCAATTGCGCTTATTTTACCGTCCTTTGTGACCGCTTTAAACTTGGCCATAGCCGCCGGACGATAGACATCATGACGCATATCTTCTTCGCGGGACCAGACCAGCTTAACGGGGGTGCCTTCCATTATTTTTGCGATCTTTATGGCTTGTATAACGAAGTCCATTTCAGCGCGCCGGCCAAATCCGCCCCCCATATAGGTTGTGTGCACCGTAATGTTTTTTTCTTTCAGTTTTGTAATCGCCTCGGCTTCTTTTACGACTTGGGTCGGTAATTGCGTTCCCACCCATATATCAAGCTTGCCATCACGCAAATGGGCAACAGCGTTCATAGGCTCCATAGTGGCGTGGGCTAAATAGGGAACTTTGTAAGTCCCTTCCAGTAAGGTATTTTCACCAGAACGGGTTTCTTCAAAAATTTTCGTAACATTGCCCTCATTTTTAAATTGACTATCTTTAAAATCTGCAGCGAAAGAATTGAGTATTGATTTTTCTATTTCCTCTGACGAGGTATGATAGGCAGCGGGTTCCCAATCGCAATCGACCTCGTTCGCGGCGCGAAAGGCATTCCAGCTATTATTGGCGATGACGGCAATACCATTATCAAGGGCGACAATTTTTTGCACCCCTGCCATGGTGCGGGCATGATCGGCATTGAAGGATTTCATTCCTGCATCGATGTGTGGGTTCATTTTAACGGTGGCATATACCATATCCGGTAAACGCACATCCATTGAATAGAGTGCGGTACCCGTCGATTTTCCGACGATGTCATGGCGGCGTTGTGATTTCCCCAATATCTTCCAAGCGGATTTTGGTTTTAACGCCGGATTGCGTGGTAGTTTAATGGACCGCGCAAGCGGCGCTAATTCTTGATAGCTCAGGGTGCGCCCGTCCGGCGCAATGACATGCCCATTTGCAGTTTTTAATGTGGATGGCTTTTCATTCCATTCTTTTGCGGCTGCTTTGATCAGGGCAATGCGCGCGGCGGCGCCGGCTTTACGCATTTTTGTATAGGCATCGGGGATTGAGGTTGATCCTCCGGTAACTTGCATGCCTAAAAATTTTGCCGGTATATCCATAAAAGCGCGTTGGCGTTCCGCGCCTTTGCTGACATCTGTTGATGGTTTTGAGATACCTTCTTTTAAAATGGCAGCGTTATAGTAGGCTTTTGACGCGGGGCCGTGAATAATGTTGACATCTTTTAGGGCCACATCAAGTTCTTCGGCCACCAAAGCCGCAAGTGTGGTGTGGACCCCCTGTCCCATTTCAGCGCGGGGCGCGATGATTGTAATCCCTGATTGATCAATAAGAACGTAAGGGGTTAGGCTGGTTTGATCGGGGTTCAAGCTTTTTTGAAGGGGATTAGGATGAGGGTTTTTATATGACCAATATCCAAAGGCAACGCCGCCGGCAATGGCGGTTGATCCAATTAAAAAAGAACGCCGTAAAATTTTTCCCATTATGCGTCCTTCAGTTTTGATGCAGCATCATGAATGGCTGCACGGATGCGTGGATAAGTGCCGCAGCGACATAAATTGCCTGACATGGCCTCATCAATATCTTTATCCGTAGGGGTATCAATTGTTGATAATAAAGCGGCGGCGCTCATGACCTGGCCTGATTGACAGTAGCCACATTGTGCCACTTGATGATCTATCCATGTTTGTTGAATAATGTTTAAGGCTTCGGGTGTGCCTAACCCTTCGATGGTGGTGATTTCCCCCTCTACTTGATCAAGGGGAAGAGAACATGAGCGCACGGGTTGACCATCCACATGAACGGTGCATGCGCCGCACATGGCTATACCGCATCCATATTTCGTACCCGTAAGGCCGATTTCGTCTCTCAATACCCATAATAAGGGTGTTTCAGGCTCTGCCGAGATCTTATAGTTTTTGCCATTGATTGTTAACTTCATGGACCACCTTAAGCATGAATAGATTAAGAGTTTTAGTAGGGTATTAGGGTATGCCGCTTGCGGAAAAGGTCAAGACTATGACACATATAATGTGGTTTATAGGTATAATGATTTAAGACCATAAAGAGTTATGATCATAAGGGTTTATGCCTTATCGGGTTTTTGGGTGGAGCCATGGGAAAGTAAAATTTATGACGCAAATGGGCAAAGATAATAGAACGAAACATCAGGATCAAAACCAACCCCCCTCTAAAGGGTCAGGCCAAAACCTAAACGGGCCATTGACAGGCGTTAGGGTGTTAGATTTAAGCCGTATTTTGGCGGGCCCGTTTGCGAGCCAGCAATTAGGAGATTTAGGCGCCGAGATATTAAAGATCAAGCGCCCTGTTGATGGAGATGATACGAGAAAATGGGGGTCGCCTTTTGCGTCAATATTCGCCAAAAGGGACAGACATTGCCGTTCACTCGCAGACTAGGTGTTTAGTACCGGGAAGTGATGGTTTGGATTATTGATAAATAATTGCGGCGATACCTATAGGTATACGGAGTTAGATCGAAAAGAGGAGGAGGCTATGGCTACAAAAGAAGATATTTTAGAGCAAATCACTGAGGAGTATTTAATTCATAAAGGATATTTCGTTCAGCATAATGTAAAATTTCTACCTGATCCTAATCATAAAGATTATCGAAAAAAAGAAGATAGTAATCACTCTGATATTGATGTTCTTGGTTATCACCCGAGAAAACCTGGCGTTGATAAAGTTGTCGCTGTAAGTTGTAAAAGCTGGCAAGGTGGATTTAAACCAGACACGTGGCTTAAAAATATTCAGGAAAACAAAAAAAGTAGTGGGCGGCCTGCATGGAAAGCTTTTCGAGAACTGACTAGCCCGAAATGGTCAGAGGCGTTTTGTGATGTGATTTATGAAATGACTGGAAGTCGTCAGTTTACTTATGTTGTTGCGGTCTCTCATTGTAAAGGTGATAAGGCGCTTTGGGAGAGGGAGGTCAAATTCCAAGAGGCCTTAAATGGTAACTCAATTAAGGTTTTGACATTTGGTGAGATGGTTGATTTTATTGAAGAGGGGTTAAGTACAACATTGGCGGCTACGGAGGTTGGGAGGCTTTTACAAATGTTTAAAGCTGCTAATTTGGATGTGAAGTGTCGATGATAAGTTTATACTGTTAAATTAATCATGATTAATCAGTGTTTGTATTCGAACCCACACAATAAATTAAATTAGGGGTATGCGAAAAATTGAATTTTATATTCCTCATTATCAGCATCCTTTAATGTCAGTTGCATACTGTTGCGTCTGTTTCAATATCCGTTTCATTTTGTTTCAGAAGTTGTGACTGAAAAAATTAAGGGTACACAGAATAAAATAGTAGAAAAATAAGTTGAAATAGTTATCAACAATTTCCCTTTTAAAATAATCAAACGTAATTATGATTTTTTGGTTGACTTGAATTATTTTAGATGCTTTATCCGGTGTCCCGCCATTTAATTACACAACTTCATCAGTTTTGCTCTGAAGTTTCCGGCACTTCCAAATTTATTATAACTGTTATCACCGCTGGTGATAGAGCTTAAGGATACTTATCATGTCCAGATTATTATTACTCGGTGATTCAATCATCGATAATGGAAAATATGTTAATCTCGGTGAACCTGACGTAAGCGAACAATTACAAGCACTAAAGCCATCTATTAAAGTGGTGAGAAGGGCGATTGATGGTGCTATTACACAAGAGGTGTTGGATGTGCAAACTAGCAACATCGACGAAACTGACGCCATTGTGGTTAGTTCGGGAGGAAATGATGCACTTTCGAATGTGGAAATTCTTGATAGTGTTTTTGATACAAAATCTAGGGATGTATTGGTGAAGCTATGGAACATTCGAAAGGAGTTTCAACTATGCCATGAGAACCTATTGAAAAAGCTCATCAAGTATTCCCCTCGAGTTTTGGTTTGCACAATCTATGACCCTGCATTTTTTTCCACAGGTATGGATATTGAAGATCAATACGCGGGTGAAGCGAGTTTGAGTACATTTAATGATGTAATTCAAATGAATGCGCGAAAGTTTAGTTGTGATATATTGGAACTTCGGGAAATTTTTACTCAAGATGATGATTTCGCGAACCCAATTGAACCTTCAGCAAAAGGAGGGAGTAAATTAGCTGCCGCAATCTCAAATTGGTATACAGAGTGTTAAAAAAGCATACTGCTTATCTGGCCAAGCCTTTGGAAGGTAACTAATCCTAAGCAAGCATTGCAGCCAATTCTGATTTTTTCTTGCTCGATAAGGGCTTATTGGGTAGCTTTGAATCGTGGGCGGATGTGTCCTCTGTAATGATTTTCACTATGCGGATGCTAGACAGGGAACTCAACAGAGTATGAAGTTATTGAACGTGCTATACCGTCCGTTATTGTCGATTTTGCTACTTGTTATGGCTGGTGGCATTGCCTCGTATGCAGCATTGTCCGAGCCTTCCTCTGAAGCCCAATTCAATCATGTCGTATGTACCGCGATATACGCGTTGGTTGCGACTCCAATTGAGACTATAGATTTCATTGTCTATTGGGGCACAAGTTGGCTTTTTAATTCTTGGTATTTGACTTTTTTAATTGCCTTCTTGTCACTGGGTTTTTTAGCACAAAAGCCTCTTATACGTATAGCCGGAACTGTAGCTGTTATATTATTTGGTCTGGCAATACTCCAGTTTGCGCTTGGGAATGCATTCTATGGAGCTTCTACCAAAAAAATTGCTTTTCTGGAAATCATTGCAATTATGATGTTTGCACTGACATTTACTGGGGTTTATGCTTTTGCAATTACACGCTTTAGCCCGAAGTCAAAATCGGGATAGCTTGCTGAGCGTTGCGTCGATTTTTTGAGGTCGCCTTCCCTACCAGACGTTTGTCAAAGCACGGCATTGTTTAGCTGATATCTGCTTTAATCTAGGGTTACAAGCGCCACCCTTATTCCACAACTTCAGAGGGGTTTGCGTTTGGTGGGTTTGATTTTAAGGTCTTGTTTGAGGAAGTTTTATTGACTGGCTTTGCTATCCTCTTTGATGGTGCAGCGCCATTGCTTTTATTTTTTGTTATCGGTTTTTTCCTTTTAACGGAGGGTTTTTTTTTTGCCTTTGGATTTATTTTTGACAAAACGGCGCTGGTTGGGTCTTCAGTTGCGGCCCGACTTTTAGGTGTAATACCATTGTCTGGAGATTGCGG
>CALLPQ010000173.1 GCA_938015425.1 uncultured Parvularculaceae bacterium
ATAATACCCAAGCGGGCGGCGTTCAAAAACAAGCTTTTGCTCAAAATCTTGACCGGTTGGTCATGCGTCAGCCTGATGATTGGCATGTGCATTTGCGCGATGGGGCCATGCTTGAGGGTGTGGCCGATTACACGGCGCGGCAATTTAGGCGCGCGATTATTATGCCAAATCTGTCAACGCCGATTACTACGATGGCGGCGGGCATTGCCTATCGGGACCGCATTTTAAAAGCGGTGTCGGCTTCATTCTCTTTTGAACCGCTCATGACATGTTATCTAACCGATGATATTGATCCAGCAGAGGTGCAAGCCGGTTTTGAAGAAGGTGTTTTTACGGCGTGCAAATTATATCCGGCCAATGCCACAACCAATTCCAGTCACGGGGTTAGTGATGTGGCTAATATTCATGGTACGTTGGATATTATGCAAAAAATTGGCATGCCCCTATTAGTACATGGGGAGGTGACAGATAGCCATATTGATATATTTGATCGTGAAGCGGTTTTTATCGAGCGGGTTATGTCGCAGATTATTAAAAACTTTCCCGATCTAAAAATCGTCTTTGAACATATTACGACTAAAGACGCCGCTGATTTTGTCACGGAAAGCGGTGCCAACATTGCTGCCACGGTGACGCCCCATCATTTGGAATTTAACCGCAACGCCCTTTTTGCAGGCGGGATCAGGCCGCATTTTTATTGCTTGCCTATTGCCAAGCGCGAGCAACACCGTCTTGCCTTACGAAAAGCGGTGACATCGGGGTCAAAAAAGTTCTTTCTCGGCACGGATAGTGCGCCCCATTTAATGGGTGACAAGCAATCGGCTTGTGGGTGTGCGGGGCTTTTTAATGCCCCTTTTGCCTTGGAAGCTTATTCCAAGACCTTTGAAGAAGAAGGAGCGTTAGACAGATTAGAAGCGTTTGCGAGTTTAAATGGCCCCGCATTTTATGGATTGCCGGTGAATGAGGGGCAGGTAACGCTGGTTAAAAAACCAAACCGCGTGCCGCAAACAATTGATTTTGAGCCCAAAAACGGTGTTACGCCTCTATCAATTGTCCCCTTCCATGCGGGGGAAACATTAACCTGGTCTCTAGAAACATAATTTGAGAGCCTAAACGGAAAAGCGAGATAAGATATAAAAGCAGTGGATCAGACGTCAGTTTGCCCCAACTCGTTACACCTCAGGCTCTCACTTTAAAGAATCAGAGCCTAAACAGTAAAGTGAGATAAGATATAAAAAGCAGTGGATCAGACGTCAGTTTGCCCCAACTCGTTACACCTCAGGCTCTCACTTTAAAGAATGAGAGCCGTAATCGTGTGAGATTGTTGAAATGAATGTCTGATTTACAATCTGCTGAAGGTGTTTAACCATTTTTGATTCAGGCTCTGGGTCTTCATCAGGGATAAATAGAACAGGGATATGCTTGACAAACCCCCTTCTTCCGCTTAGCAAGCAGGCACTAAATGGGGCAAGCAGGCCCTAAACGAGGCAAACAGCCTCTAAACGGGTGGTGTGGCGCCGCCGTTGTGATCGCATTAGGGATTGTCCTTAGTGCCGGCCCACATTGGATAAAGAGGACGATATGTCAAAGCGTATTAACGCTAAATATAAGCTCGACCGCCGTGTTGGCGAAAATGTTTGGGGTCGCCCCAAATCTCCCATTAATAAACGTGATTATGGCCCCGGCATGCACGGTCAGCGCCGCAAAGGTAAACCTTCGGATTTCGGTTTACAGTTGATGGCCAAGCAAAAGCTAAAAGGATATTATGGTAATATTCTTGAGAAGCATTTCGAGCGGATTTACAATGAAGCCGATCGCCGCCGTGGCAACACGGCTGAGAACCTGATTGGCTTGCTTGAATCGCGTCTGGATGCGCTTGTTTATCGCGCCAAATTTGTTCCGACGGTTTTTGCCGCCCGTCAGTTCGTTAATCACGGGCATGTCTTGGTGAACGGTGTAAAAACCAATATCCCGTCTTTCCGTGTAAAACCGGGTGATGTGGTTGAAGTCAAAGACAAGTCAAAAAATATGGCTCTTGTTTTGGAAGCTTTACAAAGCCCTGAGCGCGACATTCCGGAATATGTTGATGTTGACCCCAAGAAAATGACGGCAACATTGGTCCGCATTCCTGAATTTGCCGAAGTTCCTTATCCGTGTACGATGGAACCTAATCTGGTCGTCGAATATTACTCTTCATAATGATAGTGATCAGGGTTTGAATAGTTTTATTTAAGCCCATGAAAATAAATAAAAGCCGCCTTGATTTTGGGGCGGCTTTTTTATGGGTTTATGTGTTTTAAAGCTTTTTTACTTAATTTTATTTACTTACTTTTATTTTCCAACGCGGGCCGCTAGTTGGGAGATCAAGCTGTCTATGCCTTGGGTGCCACCGCCATTGTTGGATATGATGGACGTAAACTGACTGCGTTGTTCAATCGCTAGCCAGATATTATTGGCCCCCGCATCAACCACTTTGAACCCTTTTGGGGTTTTATACAGGCGCCATTGAAAATTGGTATCGGCAAATGGGCTGCCGGCGCCGGCATTGGATATTTTCGAATTGACGATAATGTCGCGGGCCGAGCGATCAATAGAACCTGTGACTTCTAATTGCTCTCCAGAATATTGTAATAAAACTTCCTGATAGATCGTTGTCGCGTAAGTGCGAAATAGGGGGTAATATTGTGCCGCCTGTTCTTTTGTCATTCTGCGCGCATATTGCCCAAGCACAAAGCGCCCTGTGCGTCTTATGTCGGCATATTCATCAACAAGTTCTTCAACCCCCGCCAGCTTAGCTTCGATTGTGTCGGCGGTCATGGCTTTGTTGGAAAGCAATAGGACTTCCCGCATAAATGTTTCTGCGGCCTCATCAGCATATGCGTAATGGGTTTTGGGCGTTACGATGGTGAGAAAGAAAACCATGATCGCAAGCATGATCTGTTTACTGTAAGTGATGGACATAGTACGCCTCGGTTTTAGGTGGTAGAGCCTTAGGGTCGTTGTGAGCTCTATAGTCGATAATCTTAATGGTTAATTTGAGTTTTTCAGTCTTTATTCTAAATTTGCATTTTTATTATAGAGAAAATTGTGACCATAGAATGTCATCATACTATCATCGGTGTTTCTTGAGTGCCGTGAGGCAGGTTAAATGGCTACTCACGGTTTGTTGATAAGCCTTTAGCCTATTTTTCCTAATTACTGTTTTCTGTTGCGCTGTCGATACTGCCATCTATATCTTCATCAAATTCGTCGAATTCGTCGAATTCGTCAAATTCATCAAAACCGTCTCCAATATCCGGTAAGCTTTCCAAGGCACTATTCCCGTTTAAAATATCACGCCGTCTGGCTTGTAGATAAAAACTTTTGAAGGAGGAATAATAGTCCAGAGAGTTGTTTTCAATTTCTTGAAGGGGTTCAATCAATGGCTCCCGTGTGGCAACCAAAGTGGCCCCGAAGCGAGAGAGACGGGCATTGCTGGCCGCACCGGTCTGGATATAATTTAAGGGGCTAAGGGCGACACTGTCGACAACAAGACCAACGGCGTCACGTACCGTACTGGGCCCAAATAAAGGCAACACCACATAAGGGCCGGATGGTATGCCCCAAACCGCCAGTGTCTGCCCAAAATCTTCCGTGTGGCCCGGTATTCCCAAATGCTTGGCTGGGTCAGCAACCCCGCCCAAGCCAATGGATGTGTTAATAATAAATCGCCCCGTGGTTTGTCCGGCGCGTTTGAATTGCCCTTGCAAAAGATCATTCACCAATACAACAGGGGTGTTGAGGTTCGAAAGAAAATTTCTCAAGGCTTTACGCATTTTCCGGGTGGTGATTTTGCGATAGCCTTTGGAAAGAGGCACAAAGAGTAATTTATCGGTCTTGTCATTCAATTTGAATGTAAAACGATTTAACCCCTCCCAGTCATCGGCCGCGATGGTGCGATGGGCTGGCTGTTTCTTGTCTTGAATGAGGATTAAAGCACTTGCCGTATTGTTAATCGCAACGACCTGATTAACGGGTCTAAAAGATGCTGTTGAAGCTGATGGGTCGCTATTGGCACTTGAGGCTTCTACAGCCTTTGCGTTGTGAATAATGGTGGATGGATAGACCATCGCCTCGACCTTATTATTAAGGAACAGGCTGACGAACAATGCGCTCGAAATCAAACAGAAATATTTCATAAAATAGTATGGCCGTCTTAACAAGGAAGCCCCCTGAAGTGAGTGTAATCTATGTATATAGTGTTTATTGTTGGTGCAGTCAGCACAACTTATGGTTATGGGTTTCACAAAATCATGAGATAGTCATGATGTGGATCGATCAAATTAGAACCATATCCGGTTTAGCCGACAAGGCCTAATATGGATTAAACGGTTTTGGGGACAAAATTTTGAAAAACTCGGAGATTAAGGTTATTTCCACCTGATAGGGGTGAATTTGTTGCCTTACATATAAAGATATGTTTATATGAATTGAATATTAACAATAAATGTACCCCATATTGATGTCCATGCTTGATACGACCTTGAATATATATCGCGCTGTGGGTGAGGAAACCCGCCTGCGTATTGCTGTATTGCTGTCGCGGGGGGAGTTAACGGTTACCGAACTGACCCAGATTTTGGGTCAAAGTCAGCCTCGTGTGTCCCGCCATTTAAAGATCTTGGCTGATGCGGGTCTCGTGGAGCGGTATCGGGAAGGGGCGTGGATGTTTTATCGGCTTTTGCCGCAACTTATAAACCGCCATGATCATGTGGGCTTCAAATCCACCATAAACCTTCAAGGTCAAACTGAAATAGCAAAAATGTCGGAAATGACCGTAAAGGGGGAGATGGCGTCCAATGCCGAAACCGCGGGTATGTGCGCGATTTATGCAACTTTAGATGCATTGGCCGCGTCTAGTGACCGTGTGCTGGCCCGTGATCGTGACCGCTTCACGCAAAGCCGCGAAGCGCGTGCGGCAATCGCGGCTGCTTATTTTGAACAAAATGCAGCCCATTGGGATGAAATACGCCGGCTTCATCTGCCTGAGTCCGATATAGAAACCCAAATCAAGGCAATGATCGGTCAAGAAAAAATAGAATTGTTTGTCGATTTAGGCACCGGCACAGGCCGCATGTTGGAAGTTTTTTCTGACTTGTATGAGCAAGCCATCGGATATGATGCCTCACGGGAGATGCTTGCGGTGGCGCGCGCAAATCTTGATGCCAGTGCCATTGATCATGCGCAGGTCCGGTTTGGCGATATTTTTACCCTGCCTTTAGCCTCAAGCTCTGCGGATCTTGTGTGTATCCATCAGGTCTTACATTTCCTGACCGAGCCGGGTCTGGCAGTGCGGGAGGCGAGCAAAATTTTAAAACCTCACGGGCGGCTGATTATCACGGATTTTGCCCCCCATGATTTAGAATTTTTACGCGAAGACCACGCCCATCGCCGGCTTGGATTTTCTGATGATGAGGTGCGTGATTGGTGTCAGCGTGCTGGTCTGGATTATGTGCGCTCGCAAACTTTATCGCCGATTCATAAAAATGATGAAGAGCGTTTAACCGTAAAAATATGGCTTTGTACGCTTGGTACGTCTACAGATTATAAACCTTCTATTCGCTCCCTAAAAACAAATAATGTTCATTGATGCGGTGACTATTAAAAAAA
>CALLPQ010000174.1 GCA_938015425.1 uncultured Parvularculaceae bacterium
ATAAAAACAATCCCCACTGATAAGACCATATTGTTTTTCATGTTTAGCAGGCTTGATAAACCCCAATCCCGCCCGCAACAATGTGGTTTTTCCGGCTCCGTTTGGCCCTAACACAATTTTCAATGATCCCGGTTCAAGCGTTAAGGACACATCATTTAAAATAAGTTTATTGATTTTTGAATCCGGTGTGGCTTTTTTCTCCCTTAGTTTTTTAGATTCTTTTGCTTTCTCGGCTTTTGTTTTTTTGCCTTTTGTTTTTTCGGCTAACGTGACCGAGATATTTTTCCAAACCAGCTTAGTCATGATTAGCCCGCCTTTGCATCGCAATCCACACGAAAGCGGGCGCACCAATAAGGGCCGCCACCACACCCAGTTTTAGTTCATTTTGCGTCGGGATGATGCGCACACCGATATCTGCCAATATTAAAAAGAGTGCCGCCATTAAAGCCGAAGGCACCAAAGCGCGTGCGGGATCATAATCCACGAAAGAACGCGCAAGATGCGGCGCCACAATCCCCACAAACCCAATCGCCCCCGCCAAAGCCACACTAGCCCCCGTGGCCAGACCCGCGCCCAGAATGATCAAAAATCGTAAGCGATTTAAATTCACCCCCACCCCGTTTGCAGCTTCTTCCCCCAACGTTAAAGCCGACAAGCCTGACCGGGAAAAATATAAAATGCCTATGCCAATCCCTATAAAGGGCGCAGAAAAATAAATATCCTCAAAACTGCGATTGGCAACAGACCCCAATGTCCAATTAATCATCTCGGCTATTGAAAAAGGATTGGGCGCAAGGTTTAACAATAAGCTCATGGCCGCCCCTGCAAAACTGGACAAGCCAACACCAATTAAAATTAGTGTCACAATGGAGCGCACTTTAATAGCCGCTACAGCAATAATCAGTGTTGCCCCTAAAGCACCAATTATTGCCGCGATGGGTAGACCAATAGACGCTGAAAAAGTTTTCACCCCAAAAGAACCCGGACCGATAAAACCATAATAAAGACCATAAGTTGCCGCCAAGGACGCACTTGCGGATACACCCAAGACCCCCGGTTCTGCTAGCGGGTTGCGTAACAACCCTTGCAACGCCGCGCCGCTAGTCCCAAGGGCGAGCCCCACCAACAAAGCCGCTACCGCGCGTGGCAACCGGATTTGCCAAACCACCAAAATATCACCCGTGTTCCCCTGACCAAACAAAGCCCCCAAAACCCGCCCCGCTCCTAATGGAGTAGCGCCCAATAAACAGGATAGAAATAAGCTCAACACCAAAAGCAAAACCAAAAGTGTGATTAACCGCGCATCACGGCCAAAGGGTTTTTTCAAACTTGCCACTTTCGGTTTTACCCCATTACTCATTAATCATCCCCTTGATTGACTTGAGGATCATTGCGCGTCGAATTTTTGGCGGAGGCGCCTTCTGCATAAGCCAAAGCCTCCACACCATCCATCGCAAACCATGCCCCACAAGACAGCCAACTCCCCTTTAAACCAATAACAGGTTTATTTTTTAATTGTTGACGTGCAATCGGGTGCCGCATTGAACTCCACCCCCCTGCTTGGCTGGCGCTATCATCAAAAAAACCGGCAGCAATAATATTAGGTTGTTCATAAACCAATCGCTCTAAGGGGAGAGAGCGCCAACCAGCCATGGATTGAAAATTAACCAGCCCCGCCTCGCGCAACATTTCATGGATTAAGGAGCCTGACCCCGTTGTGGTGCCCGACGGCGTTAGATACAGCACTTGATGATTATCCGGTGCTAATGATTGATCCGATTGATATTGTCGAATGGCGGCCAAACGGCTGTCTATCTCCGCAATTAATTCCTCCCCCCGTTCGTCGGCGCCAAGGCCTTTCGCCATTTCACGGGTTACCTTTTTAATGTCATTAAAATCTCCGGCCCAGCCGACATTTAAAACCCGCACCCCCGCTTTTTCAAAAAAAGCTGCTGCATTTGCGCCGCCCCCATAAGAACGAACGATAAGATCCGGCTCCAAAATAAGCGCATCTTCTGCGGTTGAGCGAGTTTTTTTGATGCCTTTTGCTTTTTCTTTTAAATAAGAAAACTCTGCCTCGGCATCCATAGAAAGTGCAAGAATATTTTCGCGATCAACAAATTGCAACACATATTGATCCGCACAAAAATCAAGACTAATCACCCGCTTTGGTTTTAAGGAACTTTCCTGACTATTAACCCGACGATTAGGATAATTTTGCCCCGCTTCAAATTTATTTTCTGATTCAAAAACAGGCTCTGCCTGTAAATCAAGCGGGCCATTGCGTGAGTCACAGCTATAAACGCCAACAATATTGGCGAATATCATAATGCTAGCGCTGCAATATTTTACTGATCGTTTCATCTTTTTTAAAAAGACCCTCGTGGGGAAGACTGAAGCCCCATTATCGTTTATCGACTTTCGGCAAATTTCTACCAAATATTTACCGCGGATGCTATCTATCATATCAAGACACTATCCATCATAGGATAGATTAAAATATCAATGCCTACCGATGAATTTTGCCAAACCACGCAATTTCCGGCTTGTCCTCCCCCCAAATAAGACCTAGTTTTATCCTCTACCTTCGCACATTGCGTTATGAAAGGCGTCACTATGAAAATAATCACCCTTATGAGCGTTAGCCTTTTGGCTTTATCTTTAGTGGCGTGCGGCAAGGACACTGAAAAACCAACCGCTGCTAGCCAAACTGCCTCATCACAAGAGACCTCTCCCCAAAACACACAAGAACGCCTAGCGGCAAACACACGAGAACGCCTAGCGGCGAGGGCAAAAAATATTGAAATCATTCGTGACGATTACGGTGTCCCCCATATTTATGCAAAAACCGATGCCGACGCTGTGTTTGGATTATTATATGCCCAAGCGGAGGACGACTTTCCCAGAATTGAACGCAATTATATCTGGGCAACGGGAAGATTGGCCGAAATAGAAGGAGAAGAAGCCCTTTATAGTGATCTGCGTGCCAGATTATATATGACGATTGACGAAGCAAAAGCCGCTTATAATACCGCACCCGACGATGTAAAATCCCTATGTGATGCTTTTGCCGACGGGTTGAATTTTTATCTGCAAGCCAACCCCGACGTAAAACCCAAATTACTAACCCGCTTCGAACCCTGGATGCCGATGTTTTTTTCCGAAGGATCCATCGGCGGCGATATCGAACAAATTCCTTTGCAAGGCATCAAAGCGTTTTACGAAGACGGCACACCGCGCACCGCCCCTTTAAAGGCACCAACCCGACCCGTCGAATATGAAGAACCGTCAGGGTCGAACGGCTTCGCCCTTTCTGGAACGCGCACACAATCCGGCAATGCAATGCTACTCATCAATCCGCATACATCTTTTTACTTCAGACCGGAAGTTCATGTGGTCAGCGAAGAAGGATTAAACGCCTATGGCGCCGTGACATGGGGGCAGTTTTTTGTATATCAAGGCTTTAGCGAGAAAAATGGCTGGATGCACACCTCTACCTATGTGGATTTTATCGATCATTTTCGGCAAGAGGTTTTTGATAAAGAAGGTGAGTTATATTATCGTTATGGTGATGAAGCTCGCCGCGTCAAAGTTTCAAGCGTAACGTTGAAATATAAAGACAATAACACAATGAAAGAACGCACCTTCCCCATGTATCACACCCATCATGGCCCCATTACCCATATGGAAGAAGGGCCAGATGGTAACAATCAATGGGTTGTCACAAAAATTAATTGGGACCCCGTAAACGCCCTCAAACAATCATTTCTGCGAACCAAAACAAATGGTCATTCAGAATTTAATCAAATGATGGATATTCGCACAAATTCATCAAACAATACGGTCTATGCAGATCAACAAGGCAATATTGCCTATTATCACGGAAATTTTATTCCTGTGCGCGATCCGCAATTTAATTATTCAAAATCAGTAGACGGTGCAAATCCTAAAACCGACTGGCAAGGCACCCATAGCGTTGACGAGGCTATTACTTTGCTTAATCCGGCAAATGGCTGGATACAAAATGCCAACTCAACCCCCTTTACAGCGGCTGGAGAGTACAGTCCCAAACGCGAAAACTATCCGCCCTATATGGCGCCCGACAAAGAAAACACACGCGGACTTCACGCCGTGCAGATTCTGCAAAATGCCAGCAATGTTAGCCTCGATAGTTTGATTGACCTTGCTTATGACCCAAAATTACCCGCCTTTGAGATGATCATTCCCAGCCTGTTAGAAGCCTACAATGCCTCTAACAAAGACCCCGACCTGAATGAGGCCATCAGCAAGCTCGAAAATTGGGACCATAGCGTCTCGGGGGACTCCGTTGCCATGGCATTAGCCCACTTTTATGGAATGGAAATGCTAACCTCAAAAGAGCGTCCAAGTGGATTATCGCGTCTTGAGACCTATGAATATTATTCCCGAACCGCATCCAATGCATCACAAATTGAATTGCTCCGTAAGGCAATGAAAAAAATGGATGAAGATTTTGGCACGTGGAATACCCCATGGGGGGAAATTAACCGTTTTCAACGCATCACTGGCGACATTGACCACCCCTTTGATGATAATGCACCAAGCCATGGCGTTCCCATGGCATCCGGACGGTGGGGGGCGCTGGCTGCTTTTGGTGCCAGAGCAACCAATTCTACCAAGAAGCTTTATGGCTATCGCGGTAATAGCTTTGTAGCGGTTGTTGAATTTGGTGATAAGGTAAAGGCCAAAAGCCTTCTAGCGGGCGGCCAAAGTGGTAACCCCACCTCGAAACATTTTAATGATCAAATATTACCCTATATTAATAAGCAATTTAAAGATGTTGCCTATTATCGCGATGACGTTGAAAAACGCGCAGTCCGCAAATATCACCCCGGGGAATAAACAATACGTATAGATATTATTTTACTAAACTATTCCTCAACCCAATGGTGATTTAGGGTTAGTATTTTACTTTCCGTATTGAGGTTTTCGGTTATGAGGCTTTCGGTTTTGGGGTTTTCGGTTTTGGGGTTTTCGGTTTTTATGATTAGAGCGGCGGGATATTTGCCCCAACTCTACAAGAATGCCTTCCCGCAACCCTCTATCCGCAACGCGGATGCGCTCACTTGGCCATTCTTTTAAAATACCTTCTAAAATTGCACATCCGCAAATCACCAGATCTGCACGCTCTTCACCAATACACGGTTCTTGGGCACGCGTTTGAAAATCCATCGCCCTTAAGCGCTCGCTCACTTTATAAACATTCTCGCGGCTTAACCATAAACCGTCTACCGCCATCCTACGATATCGGTCCAGTTCCAGATAAACCCCGGCAATAGAGGTCACTGTGCCAGAGGTGCCCACTAAATGGGCATAACCTTGCTCGAAATAGTCTTTCATTTCGGCGCTGTCTCCAATGGTCCTCACCGCGTGACTAACCTCGGCCACAATAAGATCATAAGTCTCGCGGCTCATCTCGTGCCCGCCCCATTTTTCACTAATATTGACCACACCAAAGGGGAGGGAAAACCACGCCTTCATCTCCGCTTTTGGGTGAACCGTAGCGCCCGCATGCTCTTTACTTTGATGCGAATTATTTTGATGATCTTTATGGTCGGCGTCGGTCTCTGGCAGTTTAACCCACGAAATTTCTGTGGACCCCCCGCCAATATCAAACACCAGTGCAGCCTTTGCCTTTTCATCAAATAAATCACGGCACCCATTCATTGCCAAACGGGCCTCTTCTTCCGCACTAATAATTTCTAATGTAATGCCCGCTTCTTCTTGCGCGCGCTTTAAAAAAATATCCGCATTACGAGCCCCGCGGCAAGCCTGTGTTGCGACGCAGCGCATATGGGTCACTTCGCGATATTTTATTTTTTCTGCGCATATTTTTAATACGGCAATTGTGCGTTCCATCGCGGCATCGGATAACTCGCCCGTTGTAGAAAGATTTTCCCCCAAGCGCACGATTTGGGAATAAGCATCAATAATCCGCATTGATTTCCCGCGCGGATTTGCAATTAACAATCTGCAATTATTAGTGCCAAGATCCAAAGCAGCAAAACGCGGTGAATATTGACGACGCCGATAAGGCCGATGGGTTGATTTCTTTGGATGAGGATCGCCTTTGAAATCCGGTTTTTGTGAAAGGGGTTGGCTTCCAGAAGAATTTTTCAGGTGTGCGCTTTTCGCAGATGTGTCTTTTAGGGGCAAATTTTTTGGGGGCAGATTTTGAGAAGCCAGATTTTTGGAAGAGAGATTTTTGGAAGAGAGGTTTTTAGAGGAGAGGTTTTCTTTTGAAGAACCTTGGCTATCTCTAGCAATAACAGCTTTATTGTCTGGTTTCGTTGTCACGTTTGCGTCCTCGCTCAGGAACATTAAGCGTTCCTTGAAAAAAGTCTAAACGTGACCTTACACACAAATCAAGCCTCAATCCCCGAAAACTCGCCAAAAAACCGTTTTACCAAATTACACAAAGTGAACTCTTGATAATATTTCCTTGAACAAGGGGCGCTTGGTCATTCGCAATCATGCCCACAGCGCCAATACCGTAGATAATTAATCCTAATATTATAATCGCGGCAATAATCTGGGCAATCAAAATTGCTGAAGTAAACCGCTTTCCAGCTCCATGATGTCCATCCATCTTGATATCACTCCCCTAAAACCATATTGATTTAAAAATGAATATTAGAAACTCTTTATAGATATTATATCAAGGACTTTTCTCAAGATCGGAAAATGCTTTATGCAATCCCCGTTCGCTTGAGGTGACTTCATATTCCATATCCCCAATTCGCGCATCCAAAGCCCGAAAACGATGTTTCAGCTCAGAAAATGTTGCCCGTGGTTGACGTGAGAAATCTCGCCAGAACCGTTCATCTTCAGGGTTTTCATATTTCACTCTCTCATGAGCGGGTTTAATAAAAATAGCGGCCGCCACATAAGCAAACACCGGAAAGGGAAATGTTATCAATGTTGCCAATATCCAACCAATACGAAGCCATCCGGTATTCCATCCAAAATATTTTGCAATGCCGGAACAAACACCCGCAATCTTGTGATCCTTCATATCTCTGCGAATTTGGAATGGGTTAGGTCCAGGCCCGGGCTCCCCCGCACGATAGGCATATCCATCCCGTTGACCCGCTTGATCATAATAATGATGATGGTGATGATGATGTTTTTTATCATTTGTCATTTATGATCTCCTTTGTGGTTCGCGCCATTCTGGTGCTTCTTTATCCAAAATGGTTTCCAGGGTTTCAACTCTTCGCTCTAAACGTTGAGCGGTTTGCCAAAGATCATCAATTAACCTCTCATCATCAGTAGACAAAGCTTTTACTTTTCTCCACTCTGTGACGTATTTTAAGATCGTTGCGGGCATAGCAACAAAAATAATTGCAACAATCGCTATTATAAATGGACCTTCTGCCATGGGTTTCCTTTTTGTTATAAGTTCTGGTTTACTAATTCAGGTAATAACGGGGGTCGCTATATTCAAGAGCTGAACCGCGTAGAATTTCGAAAACACTATCTTGAAAATATGCAACCCGATCATCAGGTTTTAATATGCACCTTCAAGGATATCTATCATTGACCACCGCGTTGCGAGACGCGTTGCTTTAAGGCTTCTAACTCGGCATTCACACTGTCTTCCGCTTCAAGCTCGATAAATTCTTGTTCTAATGTGCGCGGCTTACCCATGGTCCAGCTTTCTGCTTCTCCTTCCAGATCGTCAATCCGCCGTTCATATCGATCAAACCGTGATAGGGCTTCATCAATCTTGCCGTCATGAATTTGCCGATTAATCCGCACACTATCACTTGCTGAACTATGACGCATTTCCATTGAGCGTTGTTTGGTTTTTGCTTCTTTCAACTTGTTTTGTAATTTCTCCAAATCTTCAGAAGTTTTGGCACTGACAGTTGCAATAGTTTCCAATTCGCGGTCTAGCAATTCAACCATTTCTTGCGCTTTACGTTTCGCTGAAATCGCCCCTCTGGCAAGATCATCACGCCCCTTGGTAATAGCAAGTTCCGCTTTGGCTTCCCAATCATGGGCGCGTTTTTCAAAATCATCTTTTTTACGCTCAACCTCTTTACGGTCGGCAATAGAGCGCGCTGCTCTGGAACGCACTTCAATCAACGTATCTTCCATCTCTTGTATAATTAAACGGACAATTTTTTCAGGGTCCTCAGCCCGATCCAAAAGTGCACTTAAGTTAGAATTTACGATATCACTTAATCTCGAAAAAATTCCCATTTCAAACTCCTTAGAATAATAATTTATCTATGAACTGTCCGTATACGTTAAAATAAAATACCGCCGACAATCAGACCCAGAAAAAAAGTCCCCCACGCAAAACCACCGCGTGACCTTAAGGCGCGTTCGATGCGTGTATCCCAATAATGATCCTCATAACGATCTTCGTAGCGGTTTCTCATATCTATCTCCTTTTCAGCATGGTTCGTTTCAGCATGGTTCGTTGCTCATCACCCATTTTCGCCATTTGGCGCTTGGTTAATAGTTACATTGCGAGAACCGTGCCAGTTTGAGATAAAATTTTAACCTATTGTTTTCATTGAATTTTATTTTTCCACCAAGCAATTTCAAATAATTTTAAGGTGTTATTCACCTATATAATGGTATCTTTTACCTAAGAATAGTGGTATTTTTCACCTATGAATAATGATTCCAGCCCGGATATGATTGGCCAATCCCCGGCATTTCTTGATGCCCTTAGCCATGCCTCGGCCATCGCGATGGTGGACCGCCCCGCCTTAATTACAGGCGAACGCGGCACCGGAAAGGAATTACTAGCCAATCGGTTACATTATCTATCGCAACGCTGGGAAGCCCCTTTTATAAAGGTCAACTGCGCCGCGCTTTCCGACGATTTACTGGAAAGTGAATTATTCGGCCACGAGGCCGGGGCGTTTACGGGAGCCAGCAAACGCCATCAAGGCCGGTTTGAACGGGCCGAGGGAGGAACTTTATTCCTTGATGAAATCGCAACTATTTCTGTGCGCACCCAAGAAAAACTATTAAGGGTGATTGAATATGGTGAATATGAACGCCTTGGCGGTGAACAAACCCGAAAAGCAAATGTGCGCATTGTGGCAGCAGCAAATATTGATTTGCGCCGCGCTGCCCAACAACAAAAATTTCGGGCGGACCTGCTTGACCGGTTATCATTTGAAGTTATTCATGCCCCCCCATTGCGCGCCCGTCGCACAGATATTCCTTTATTAGCAGCACATTTTGCCGCCACTTTCATCAGTGAACTGTCAACCTACATGACGGCACCAGCCTTTATTGGCTTCACCCCCGAGGCGGCAAAAACTTTGCTAAGTCACACATGGCATGGCAACATAAGAGAACTTAAAAACACGGTGGAACGTTCTATCTATCGTTGGATAAACTCGAACTCACCAGCCCCTGTAAGCCAGATTATCCTTGATCCTTTTGAAGGCTATTTCGACCATCATTTTGAAGGTGAAACATCGACCATAAACGCCAAAAACACAATTCCTCAGTTGGCAGAGCAAACTAATTTCGACCCGATATCAAACCCGAATATAATTTCCAAAAAGTCGTTTAACCTAAAAGATCAGGTTGAAGAATTCGAAAAGGAATTAACCATTAAGGCCTTAGAGGCTAATGATTGGCATCAAAAACGCGCCGCTAAATTCACGCAATTAAGCTATGACCAACTACGCGGATTAGTGAGAAAATATAATTTAAAAGCCCCCTCGCAAAAATCGCAACACCAAAACAATGCGTAACAAAACCGGCCTGATTTAAAAAATAAGCCCTTTCAACACGAACCACATTAGAACCGTAAAGAGGTAATGATTTTATCTTTAATGCACGCGAATACTAGAAAAGAAATTGCGGTTTTTACGCACCTCCCGGGGTGACCCGTAACAGGTTAAATCACCAATACCGCTTACCCGTGCATTCAGCGATTGGGTTGCGTAGACCTTTGCGTCACCCACGCCGGAAACTGACACATCAACCACCTGACATTTTAATCCGCGGGCATTTAGATCACCGACGCCAGACAAGGTTGCAACCAGCCGCCCACATCGCCCTTCAATTGTTAAATCGCCAACGCCAGAGACATTCACTTCAAAATTATCCGTATCAACACCTTTTATACGTCCCTCAACCACCCCTGAAACCTGCACCTGTTTTAACATGGGTAGTGAAATGGTTGCATAAACCGTTTTTTTACCGCGACTACCGCGTTTTTTCATACGCCCCAGATAAAGCGTTTTATCCTCTACCCGCACTTTCGCGCGGGCAAGGGCGGCTTTGCTGCCCATAAGCTGAACATCAAAATCAGCGCCGCTGACAACTTTGATTTCATAAACGCCAGCAACGTCAATATTTTCAAAATCTTTATAGCGAATAGGGGGGGATTGTTTTTGATTAGAGCCAGTCTGATTAGGGCCAGTCTGATTAGATTTTGCCTGATTAGATTTTGCCCCATTAGGTTTATTGTGGCCGGATTCAGCCTGTCTTTCATCTTGAGCGATATAAGCCCCAGCCACAGGGGTTTTTAACCCCAAAAACCCACTAATCACCAATAATATCATCAAGCGAAATAACACAAAAAACTCCTAATTCGCCGCCCATAGCCTAATGTCCACATAGCCTAATATAAACATTACCTAAAACAAATCTCACAAGGCCAAATCTGTTATTGTGCCAGACTCGCCTTATCAATTCACCCTGATTTCAACCTACATGACATTTATCAATTTGCTATACCATTCAGCGTATGATCCGAGCAACTAATCGCAAAAACCGCAAAAACCATAATTTTCGAGCTGTTCAACCCCTTATTCATCCTCATAATTCGTGGCTTTCCTCCTCAATTCTGGCCAAATCATCGAGGCAATCAATATCGCGCACCCCTGTTTCAGGCACCTCCACATAGGCCACATGGTCAAGTTTACGCAGCAAAGCCCGTGCACCCTGATCCCCCGTGAGCTTTATCATAGAAGACAAAAGCCCAGCCCGAAACAGCGCCGGTGGTGTCATGACGCCCCCCTGCGCGCAAATTGCAGCATCATTATTACTCAACCCTGCCTCAAGCGCATGAAGCATAGAGGGCGTGATTAACGGCATATCCGCCAAACAGACAAAAACCTGCTCCACAGAACGCATACTCATCGCGGCCGCGCCTAATCCCAAAGACACGCCTTGCCCCAAAGAGGGATTATTATTATAACAAAGACTAAAGCTATAGTCTTTATACAGATGATGCAAATCAAATTCACCAGCCGGCACCACCGCAATGCGGTTTTTAATGCCTGCCTCAACAATACATGCCGCACTATGTTCGGCCAC
This sequence comes from uncultured Parvularculaceae bacterium, assembly GCA_938015425.1. Lineage (GTDB taxonomy): Bacteria > Pseudomonadota > Alphaproteobacteria > Caulobacterales > Parvularculaceae > CALLPQ01. Next base: position 11,344 of record CALLPQ010000174.1, read on the forward strand.
AACTTTGCCCTTAAGAGGGGCAAGCAATTTATTGGGAATTTTTTCGGGCGCTATATCTGACGACAAACCGGATGAAAGGTCACGTTTATTGTTTATCCCGGAAAATTTAAATCGCGTGGACAAACCACTCGCCAACATGATGACGCCTGTTTGATCGAATTTCATGGTGAGTGCCATTTTTTATGATAGACGCTGATGATTTCAGCCAGAACAGAAACCGCTAAAAACGATGGGCTACGCATAGACGATACGACACCAATCGGGGCGTAAATCCGGCTAATATCATGATCACAGATATTTTGAGACTTTAAAACTTCGATACGGTTTTGGTGGGTGGCGCGGCTGCCCAGCGCCCCTATATAAAAAACATCACTTTGCATCGCAGCCTTTAACAAAGCTGGTTCCCATTCATGTTCATGAAATAAAACACAAAATGCAGACCAGCCATCAGCCTCAAAATCATGCTGCTCATCCATCTTTGAAAGCAAAACCGTTTGGGCTTTATACGCGGCGCATTTATCAAGATCGTCTTGGTCGGGACTATAAGCAATAACCTCAAATCCTGATGCCATTGCAATCTTGACACAAATGATCAATTCGGGGCCGCGCCCAGCAATCATCAAACGAATTTTTGGCATATAGTTGACAATAAACCGCTCGCCAAACCAACCTGTCTTTCCTTTTAAGGATCGCTCTTGTGGCTCTGGTTCTTTTAGCTCGGGCTCTTTTAGCGGGCTGATGGCTTCGTTACCATCTTCAAGCAAGCCCATATTTTCAGACTCAAAATAAGCTGCAATCGCTCTGCGTTTTTTAAGGCGCCTTAAAATTTTTTCTACGATAAATCGATCAGGGTCCGGTTGGATCAAAAGCTCCATACCGCCGCCGCATGGCAATTTCATATCAATAAATTCAGACCCCTCCCCCAACTTCACCCGCTTTGCCTGTCCGGTTTTCAATGTCTCCATTGCCATCAAAGCAACATTTTGATCGAAGCACCCACTTGATACAGATCCCGCATATTCCCCATCATCACACACCACCATATGTGCGCCTAATCGCCTTGATGATGGACCGTTAAAATCGATAATTGTCACGAGCGCACAACGTCGCAATTGGTTTTCTTGATGACCAACTTTATCAAGAAGAAAACCAAACAAACTAATGGCGTGGTCATCGAGAGTTTCAACAGGGTTCATAGTGAGGGTCATAGGCGTAAAACCAAAACCTTTACCCGATCCCCTTTTTCCGCTTTTGGCGCGTTTGGCATCCGTTGAACCAAACCATGGGCTTTTGCAAACGGCCGCAACAAAGAGCTATCTTGCCGGGTTGCCGTTTTAACGGTTAATCCGCCTTCTTGATGAGCAACCAACTCCGCTCTTAAATAACATTCTCGCGGTCCATTGGCCGGAAGCTCATTGTCCAGAATAATCATTTGCTGATGGTGCGAACGATCTCCCGATCTCCCTCCCAATTGCCGAACCACTGAACGTCCAAACAAATGCAGACAAACCAAGGCCGACGCTGGATTTCCCGGTAACCCTAAAATCAATGACTGATCAGGAAAGGTCGCAAACCATATCGGCTTTCCCGGTTTAACGGCGACCCCCTCAAAATTTATGGTCGCCCCCAACGAGCGCAATGTGGGTTTGGTAATATCGCGATCCCCCACTGACGCACCGCCAATAGGCACAATAAGATCAAAATCTTCTATATTCTTTTGTTTCAAATGGTTCGCCGCTTGATCCATTTCATCAGGCAATATGCCCAGATAATGCACATCTGCTCCCCATTCTTGCAGATTTGCAAATACACCATAAGTGGCACTATTTACAATTCTATCCGTATCAAGCTTATTGCCAGGTTCAACCAACTCATCCCCGATGGCCACGACCCCCACTTTAGGGCGCCGATAAACCAATAATTCACTTTTGTTTGCCGCTGCTAGCAACGCACATTTTTCCGGCGTTACCGCTTCACCTTTACGAGCGATTAATTGATCCGTAGAAAAATCAATTCCGGCACGGCGCACGCAATCTTGATCTTGCGGATTCGCATCAAAAATCACTTGATCACCATCACGCTGGGCCTCTTCTTGAACAACTACACGGTCGGCCCCGCGCGGCAAATGGGCCCCCGTAAAAATCCGTACACATTCACCAGTTTTAACCGTTCCCTCAAAGGGTGCGCCCGCAGGGGCCTCACCAATGATTTTGAAAGATTTAATATTATCAAGCAAATCCTGGGTGCGCACCCCATAGCCATCCATGGCGGATAGATCATGGGGGGGTTGCGCCCGCTCGGCCCGCACATCAACTGCCAAAACCCTATTTCGTGCTGCAAATAAAGGCACGATTTCTTTTTTGTCATCGGCAAGTGATGACTTAAAATAATCTTGCGCCCCTAAAGATAAAGCCTCTAAGGCTTCATGCACACTCAATAGTTTCTTCACTGAACTTACACCTCCGCAAGGCGCGGCATGATATCCACCAGATTACAAGGGCGATGACGCGAGTCCAACTGATCACGAATAACTTTATCCCATCCATCTTTCACCGCACCGTTCGATCCGGGTAAACAGAATACAAATGTATGGGAAACAATCCCCGCACACGCACGCGATTGCAAAGTTGATAAGCCAACGCTTTGAAAACTGACCTGATGAAAAATCACGGGAAACCCGTCAAGCACCTTATCGAAAAGAGGTGTGACAGCTTGGGGTGTTACATCACGGCCCGTTAAACCGGTGCCCCCTGTGGTGATCACTACATGAATGTCATCATCATCACACCATTTCTTAACAGTTTCTTGAATGCGCCCAACATTATCAGGGACAATCTCACGCGCTGTTACAAAATGCCCCGCGTCTCTAATACGGCCCTCAAGGGTTGCGCCCGAGGTATCGTTTTCAAAATTGCGCGTATCCGACACGGTTAAAATCGCTATATTAATTGGTTTAAAGTCCAGCTTTTCATTAATACCTATCATCATTATTCCTGTTTATAATTTCCATTTTTGAACATCAGCGTAATCTTGTTGCGTCGGTTCTATCCAGCGTTCTTGCCCACCGTTTTTTTCTTTCTTCCAGAGCGGCGTTTGGGTTTTCAACACATCCATTAAAAAATCAGCGGCTTCAAACGCCGCACGTCGATGGGTGGCAGCTGTGGCCACAAAAACAATCGGTTCACCAACCATCATTACGCCATAACGGTGGATAATCATCGCATCTGCCAAGGTCCATCGCGACATAGCTTGCTGCCTAAAACCATCAATCACTTTATGCGTCATAACCGGATGATGTTCTAGAATTAAACAATCATCAGAATTTTTCTGCCCTCGTACATGCCCCACAAACGAGACAACCGCACCCACACTGGGCAAAAGTGCTTTATTAAAATTGCCAAGCTCGACCGCTGGATCAAAAAGATGTTGCGTTACACTTATAGTCATTTAACCACAGCCATTTACCTTCAGCAAAACCAACACCCCCCATCAAGCGGGCCGAAATTATCCCCCGATGCTTATCCACCTGATTCTTATCCACCTGATACTGGGGCCCCAATAGAAATCATTCGTGCATTGATAATCTTATCATTTTTTGAGGCCATCACATCATCAATTGCCAAAAAATTCCCCGGCTGGTCAAATGCCTCTTTTAAAACCTGATTTTGCGCCCCTAAAAGCTGTAATAAATCCTCAAGGGTTTGTATATCGCTGGTTATTTCAACATGTTGGTGTTTACCAGCAATATCCGCCAACCGGCCAAAAAAACATACTTCCACCATTATTAGCCACCCGTCATTGACATGTGACGCGCTAAAGCAGGGCGTTGATTGGACTTTTCAATTTTAAAGTCATGCGCTTTGGGTTTACGGGTAATCGCCTCATCAATCGCGGCCTTTAACAAACCATTATCAAACGACATCTCATGGTTTTGAATTAAAGCTCCCGCTTGCGCTAAAGCATCATGTCCCCCAATGGTTTGCTCTTGCCGCATCACTTGACGTAAATCAGCCGCATCACCGTGGCCAAGACACATATATAATTTGCCGGTGCATGTGACTCTGACCCGATTACACCCCTCACAAAAATTTTGCGTCAACGGGGTGATAAAACCAATCTCTCCGCCTGTTTCTTTCACATGCATATACCGCGAAGGTCCGCCAGTGCGTTTAGCCATCGCTGTTAAAGTATATTTTTTCTGCAATTTATCTTTTATATCCGTAAGCGGTATATATTGATCAAGCCTATCAGCGCCCACATCACCAAGAGGCATCACCTCAATCAAGGTCATGGTGCAATTCCTTGCATGAGCCCACACCATCATTTCCTCGATCATTTCAACATTATCATTTTTTAAAGCAACGCAATTTAATTTAACCTCTAAGCCTACATCAATTGCCGCTTGAATGCCTTCCAACACGTCAGGTAAATTGCCGCCACGGGTTATCCTTTTATAATCATCAAGATCAAGACTATCAATTGAAACATTAATACGCCTCACACCCGCTTTGAATAAGTCATCGGCAAAATGCTTTAGCTGCGTGCCATTGGTTGTTAGGGTCAGTTCTTCAAGGGCACCGCTTTTCACGTGACGTCCAAGATTATTGAATAGTCGAATAATATTTTTCCGCACTAATGGCTCGCCGCCCGTGATGCGCAATTTTTTTACACCCTTTTCGATGAAGCAGGTTGCCAAACGGTCTAACTCTTCAAGAGTTAGCAAGTCTTTGCGTGGCAAAAATGTCATCTTTTCAGCCATACAATATGTACAGCGCAAATCGCACCGATCGGTGACGGAAAGCCGCAAATAGGTTATATGCCTGCCAAAGGGGTCTATCATGCTATACTCTTGATCATCAAAGTCAGGGTTTATCCTAACTCTTTTATAAACCCACATCTATCATGAATATTGGCCAACATCACCCCTAAACATACCCCTTAAAATTGTCTTTTCAGGGTCAACCACAATGGTTTGCTCTCATATAAGAAAATAAAGACGAAAGGTGCGTAAATTATGATGCCCACAAGCGCAAAAATTGATGGCGCAGATAATGATGGCGCAGAAATTAATTTGTTAAACTCTAGAAAAGTTTTATACTCCCCCCATGTCCCAACCTCCCGTCTCAACATCATCTCCCTCTTCTATATCTGGTACATCCAAAGATGAAGTCTATGAGGTTGAAGAGGCCCTGCGCGCCTTACTTCATTGGTATGAAGATATGGGCGTGAACGACCTTGTGAGTGCGGCACCTGTTGATTTTTATAATAATTTCTTACCGGATAATCAGCCCCGCACAGGCAAGGGGCATCCTCAGCGATCACTAAACCAAAATGCTCCTGCCAAAAGGACCAGCCCCTCCCCAAAACCCAATACGGGCATATTGCGACCAGACGCCAACGCTCTACCCACCGATAAAGCCATTGAAGAAGCCAGCCGGTTAGCCACACAAAGTCCAGATATTGTAGCCCTTGAAAAGGCTGTACATGATTTTAATGGGTGTGCCCTAAAAAAAGGGGCTAGAAACACGGTTTTTGCCGACGGAGTCCCCGGCGCACCCTTATTGGTGATGGGAGAAGCCCCCGGCGCTGACGAGGATAGAGAGGGCAAACCGTTTATCGGGCGGGCGGGGCTATTATTAGATAAAATGCTTGCCGCCATTCACCATGACCGCAAAACCAATTGCTATATTTCGAATACAATCTATTGGCGACCGCCGGGCAATCGCCCCCCAAACCAAGAAGAAATATTGATTTGCCGACCTTTTGTTGAACGGCTGATTGAACTTAGCCAACCAAAAATTATCCTGATTACGGGGGCAACAGCTCTCAAGTGCCTGTTAGACAAAAGCGGGATTATGAAAAACCGTGGCCACTGGCAAAAAATCACCACCCAAAACGGATATGAATGTCCCGTTATGCCCACTTTCCATCCGGCCTATCTTTTGCGTACTCCAAAGGCGAAAAGTCTTGTTTGGCAGGACTTACAAAAACTGGCGGCACGGTTGAGAGATTAATAATTCCACTAGCAAACAGCGCTAAGCGAAAACCTTGATGGATAGAAGGTCAAACACCATCGATCATCACAGCTAAAATTAAGATAAAATTAACCATTAGAATGCTTTTCATATATATCAGTTTCAATTTCTTCGTTAAAACCACCATAATGGCTAAAATGAAGACCATCATACTTTAAAGAGTAAAAAGGGCAGGATCGCGATGACATTAGGAAAATTATATTCTGCGCTCAAAAACTCACCCCCCTTTTCCCTTTCAAAACTTGTTCTATCTGCTGTTGCCACACTTAGTTTTAGCAATGCCGCCTTTTGCACTCTGGCCTATGGGCAAGATATCAATAACAACCAGCGCGATATCGCATCTTTAATTTTGGCATCTGATGCAAGCACAAGCCAAATCACTTCCCCATCGCCATACAATGCAATTCAAGATAATATTGTTATTGACTACTCAAACCCTTTGAAGGTCATAAGCGATGAAGACATCAATCTCTATCGCGAGATCTTTAGCTTGCAAAAAGACGGAAACTGGAACAGCGCTAAAAAGAAGATTGCCCAAGTTCAAGACCCTATTTTAATGGGCTATGTTGACTTTCAACGATTAATGCATCCAACCAAATATCGTTCTTCATACTCCGAATTAAAAAAATGGATGGCGTATCACGCCGATCATCCTGATGCAAAAGAGATCTATCAACTCGCTTTGAGACGCCGCCCCAAATCAGCCAGCAACCCCATACGCCCAGAAAAAAGACAGTGGCGTGTTGCACAAAATTCATCCCTACACCCCCTATTAGAGCAAGATTATAACGCGAAACGAAAATCACGTGTCCGCCAAATCGAAGGGCGTGTGCGCTATCTAATCAATAAAAGTCAAGCGGCTAAAGCCTTTCAATATATTAACGCCAATGCCCAAAAACGCGATATCACTACCCGTCAATATGACCGTATGAAATCGTGGATCGCCGCCAGTTTTTACTATCAGGGTTATGTGGCCAAAGCGAAAAACATGGCCAGTGCCGTCGCCGACCGGAACGGAGACACCGCAGTTCTTGCCTATTGGATTGATGGTCTGATTGCTTTTCGCGAAGGTAACAACCAAAAAGCATATGAACGCTTTCAAGCTATGGCAAACGTGGACTATCAAGAAGATAGCTTGCGTTCTGGCGCGGCATTCTGGGCGGCACGCACAGGGCTAGCCTCTGGCAATACCGATGATATGCTGACTAATCTGGACTTAGCCGCGCGTTATCCTTTTACTTTTTATGGTCAATTGGCCATGGCACAAATCGGACGCACCTATGATTATAACTGGTCGGACCCCAGCGTCACCGTTGAAGGCTTTGCTTCATTATCCCGCACCACGCCAAGGGTGCGCCGCGCCGCCGCCCTTGCCTTAGTGGGAAAGAAAAAAGAAGCCGACCTAGAATTACGCTGGGCCAATGGTGAAATTGAAGCCCATGAGGATTACGATTTGATAGCGATGGCCGCGGCTTTAGATTTACCTGCCGCACAAATTGATATCGCTTTATTAGGGCAAGGAAAATATCGACAAGCCGCTTTATATCCTATTCCAGAATATGAACCCCAAAAAGGTTTCAAAACAGATCGCGCTTTGCTCTACGCTTTAATGCGTCAAGAATCGAAATTTAAAACCGAAGCCACAAGCCGTGTCGGCGCACGCGGTCTTATGCAACTGATGCCGCGCACAGCAAGTTTTATCGGGCGTGATCGCAGTCTTCATCAAGCGAGCGGGCGCAACCGGTTATATGACCCTGCTTTTAATATGGAACTCGGCCAAAAATATGTAAATCACCTGCTGGATACAGCGGCTAAAGGTAACCTTTTTCATATGGCTGTCGCTTATAATGGTGGCCCCGGTAATTTGCGCCGTTGGAAACGGGAAATGAATATCGAGGATTCGCTTTTGTTTATCGAAAGTATTCCAAATACTGAGAGCCGTAATTTTGTGGAAAATGTGCTGACAAATTTTTGGGTTTATCGGGCCCGTTTAGCACAACCAGCCCCTTCAAGAGACCGCGTTGCCGCCGGTGAACTACCCTTGTTTGAAGCTGTGGATCAGTTAACCGGCAATTTCCGTAATGATTAAAGCACTATCTTATTTTTCTTTGCAGCCTATCAAAAGGCGTTTGGTTGCCTCCATTTTAGGTACCTCAGCATTACTTACCCTAGCTCTGGTTTCGTGCGCACCCTATCAAACAACGGGAAAGACAATAAGCCTTGATCCCGCTTTTGATAAAATCGTCAACAAAAATGCAAAGATTGAGATTATCGCCGAAGGCTTCACATGGTCCGAGGGTCCGGTTTGGGTACCACACGATAATTATCTTTTATTTACCGATGTGCCGGAAAATACGCTCTACCGTTGGGATGAAGAGAACGGTTTAACCGAGTTCTTAAAACCATCAGGCGCACCCTTAACCCAAGTTCCCTATATGCGCAGCCCCGGCGCCAACGGCCTGATCATGGGAGAAGAGTTTAATCATATCTATATGGCAAACCATGGACAACGGGCCATTGTGGCAATGGATTTAAAATCAAAAGGCCAAACCCGTTTAGCCATCGATTATGAGGGACAAAGATTTTCTAGTCCTAACGATTTGGTCCTTGCATCTAACGGGAAAATATTTTTCACGGACCCCCCCTTTGGTTTAAAAAAGGGCGACCAATCCGAGCAAAAGGAATTATCCCAAAACGGTGTGTACAGAGCGGACCCGGATGGCTTCACCCATTTACTAATTGACAATATTAACAAGCCAAACGGCATTGGTCTGTCAATCGACGAAAAAACCCTTTTTGTGTTAGTCACGGACGCAGAAAATCCGATCGTTATGGCCTATGATTTAGACAAAAACGGTGACATTAAAAACCCCCGCATTTTTTATGATTACGCTTATGCCAGAGAGCATGATCTAGAAGGCGCCCCTGACGGCATGGCCACAGCCAATAATGGCAATCTGTTTTTCACAGGGCCCGGCGGGGTGCATATTGTTTCCCCATCGGGAAAATTGTTAGGACTTATTGATCCCAGGTCTTCAGTGTCCAATGTCACCATTGGAGAAAAGGGAACACGTCTTTATATGACAGCCCATTCGCGCCTGACAAGAATAAAGCTGAACACGAACTAACAAGGTATGGGCCAAGCAGGTCACGGGCTAAGCTGGAAACGGGCTTACCAAAATACCAACCAAACCAAACCAAACCAGATTAAATCAACCTCACCAGACAATGCATCACAAAATGCACTATCTGGTGTATATGTCTAATATAGATGTCTGGTCTATTCGCCTGATGTATATCTGAGTTATAATTTATTACCCAGATTGAATTTTAAAACTTAAAATCCGGCCCGTATAGTAAAGCGAATATCACGCCCCGGCAGCGGCGTTGTATCTTTCAAGAAAGATGCAGCAACACGCCCTTCATTATTACTCAGATTACGCCCTCGAATTTCAAAAGAAATATCACGGCGCTCACCAAATGGGCGAAGCGACAAGAATGTGTTAATGAACACAAAGCTATCCGTTGGCAATTCAAAATTAGCAATATTATTTTGCGCCGTCACATATTCAATCTCAGAACGAATGCTGAAAAACTGGTTCGATGCCGACAAACCAAACAGGCTAGAGATCGGCGGAATGCGCGGAATATCACGGTCAGGCGCATTCGAAGAGGTGGCCCGCACCATATCGGCTTGGGCATGGCCTGAAAAATCTATCGCCCCTAATCTTTCAATGTTTATAGAACCAAGATCGAGATCCGCCTGGGCCTCAAAACCTCTAAATTCCGCATCCACGGCAGAAAACTGGAAGACCGGAAGATTATCAAGGATTTCGCCTGTTTCCAACTCCACGATAAAATTATCATAGTTCGTATAAAAACCATTGATAATTGTTTTTAGCGGTCCAAATTCTCCGCGCACGGTTGCTTCAATACCTCTTGCTGTTTCAACATCAAGATCAGGGTTACCCGCTTCAAATGATTGTGTTGCAAGGTGCGGCCCGAATGAGAAACTTTCTTCAAGGGATGGCGCGCGTTCCGTGCGGAATATATTCGTACCTACAAAAATAGTCGGCGTTAACTGATAACCAACACCGCCAGAAATACTGAACAAATCAAAATCATTATCAAGCGCAATGGGCGTTCTATCTTCTTCAGCGACAAACCCGTTAGTTTCGTTAGAGATATGGTCATATCGATAGCCAATATCAATAATAACATTACCCTGACGATATTCATTTAATCCAAAAAGGCCGAGTTGGGTTTGTTCGGAAGGGGGAACAAATGCTTCTGCGCCAACCGCCGCAAAGTCACGATAACGCCCTTGAAAACCAAAGGCACTGCGGAACTCACCCCCTAAAAACCGGGCTTGTTTTGCAATAAGTTCTATTCGCCCTTCAATTTCATCATTCTCGAAAAGCGTTCCGAACTCTTCACCCTCTAATTCCACATGTTGATAATCACCATAACCAAGGCGGATTTTAACCGTCTCGAAAAGTGAAAAATCGCCATTGAATTCACCTTTTATATCATAGCGTTGTTGATCTAAATCAATTCGAATTCCTTCTTCTTCCTCAAATTCCTCTTCTTCGCCTTCTTCCTCTTCACCTTCAAGATCGGCTTCGGTTAGAATGCCTTCAGGAATGCCGTAATTCGAGGCTAAAGTTGATACAGAAAACCCGATAAATCCACTCACCGGTCCATCAAGAATATAGGATACACCCCCCGTACCCCCACTTGTGCCTAGATCAGAGTTAGGAACAAAACCTTCTTGAAACCTTGAAAGCGGATCAAAACTTTCTCCATCCAGCGCGGCTTGCGCATCAAACGCCGCTATCAAAGCATCTGACCCGTTTAATCCGGGGATTTCATAATTGTCAGCATCACGATTAAAATATTCGCCATGAAAAACCAATTGCCCCAAAGCCACATTAAGTCCGGCTGAAACCTCATCGCCATTATTTACTGTAGAGTGGGAATATCGAACGGCGCCCTCAAATCCGCCGTCAGGGATCGCCGAAGGGATTTTGCCTGTGTCTACATTAACAACGCCCCCCGCTGCCGAATTACCATATAATAGAGAGGCCGCGCCGCGGAAGATTTCGAGCTTTTGCGCTAATGCAGGCTCAACAGGAACCGCATGATCCGGACTGGTTTGCGCCGCATCAAAAGTGCCAATACCATCTTCTAAAACACGCACGCGATCACCACCCAAACCGCGTATGATTGGCCGGGAAGCCCCCGCACCAAAAAAGCTGGAAGAGACCCCCGGTTCGGATCGCAATGTCTCACCAATAGAACTTTCAAGACGTTCTTTTAAATTTTCCCCCTCAAGCAAGGAAACACCGGAAATGGTTTGACCCAACGCCCTTTGAAAGGGTGAGGCGGTTACGACAATCTCATCAAGGTCAATATGTTGGGTTTCAAAACTTCTATCTGCGTCCGCATCATCATCTTGGGCAAACCCGTAAGACGGTGTGCTTAAAATAACCGGAAAAACCGTGCTCATCATTAATAGTGATTTTTTACAAAAACCGTTCATTACAGCCTCATTATCATTCATTAAATCATTAGGATCCGACCGTTAAAAAAATCAATTTTAACAATCTACCGACAATAGTTTGATTATAATGAGAGAGGCGGCGCACGAAGGCTGACCCCAGAGAGGTCAAACTGGTGCGATTTGCGCGAGGAATGAACGAAAAATAATAGTTTCTCGTTGACGCGCCATAAATCAGGTGAATTTTCTAGTTGAAGACTATTAAAAAATAGCCCTGAATAATCAGTTACATCGACGTTTTTGGAATGTGCTGTTTTTTGACGGTCGTCATTTTCATCGTCAATTCCGCTATCAAGGCCGTCATCAAACTCACCTTCACTTTGGTCTTTTCGATCACTTAATAAACATAAGGCGCATGATCGATCATTATGATTATCGGGCTGATCTGAGCCTAAACGTTCACTTTCATGGGCTAAGGCGGATAGGCTCGCCACCATAAACGTCAGCAGAACAAATGCCTTCATAGCCTTCATCATATGAAGGAATAAACGCCTAGAAAAATTGTTCAGCTTCTTATCCATAAGAACTCAATAAACCTAGAGTTACAATATATCAATACTGGTAGCATAATTACCATAAAAAAATAGTAAATTTTACTCTACTGCCTTTTTCGGGGAGCGATTAACGCCAAGAGAAAAAACATCAGGGCGGGCGTAATGTCCCGATACGTCAAAATCCATTTTACCGCGGGCGATATCAGCAAAATCAAGGTCAGCCGTTAAAATCGCTTCCTCGCCAAATACAGGGCCCGCCAACACTTTCCCCAAAGGGGAAATAATAACCGATCCTCCATTAATCAAAACCGTATCAGGACTATCTCCTTGCACCGGTTTAAAATCGTCTGGCGCATTGGACCGTGTCATAAATTGTGATGCAGCAGCAACGAAGCAACGGCCTTCAAGGGCAATCGTCGTCATCGTCGAGGTCCAGTTAGGGCGATCATCCACGGTTGGTGCACAATAAATCTCGCACCCTTGTGCATATTGGCTCATCCGCAGCATGGGCATATAATTTTCCCAGCAAATAATCGTGCTCAGCCGTCCACTTCGGGTCTCCATCACATCAAGGGTTGAACCATCTCCATAGCCCCATATTAATCGCTCAGCCGCAGTTGGCATGAGCTTACGTCGTTTACCAACTAATTCCCCTTGTGATGAAAATGTTAATACAGAGCAATATAACGTGCCCCCATCGCGCTCAATCACCCCTGTAACCACATCGCATTGATGATCTTTTGCCAATTTACCAATATGCGCCACTTCGGGCCCATCCATAAGAATAGCATCATCATAATATCGGCGAAACCATTCCCGCCCTTCATCACTGCGCGAGCCAACAGGCGCGCCGAAATGGTGGCCCTTTGGATATCCCCCAATAAAAGCTTCGGGGAAAACCGCAAGACGGGGAGTCTGTTTTGACATTTTATTGACGGCATCACCGAGATAATCGGAAAATTTCTCAAGCGTGCCCTTCATATTAAAAAGTTCGGAACCGGCTTGAATACAAGCCAATTGTCGCGGATCAGGCTTTTCCGGTTGGTTCATTATTGTTCATCCGTAAATTTAGAAAAATATGAAAAAGTGTCTTCATCAGAAATTGAAGCCGCCCGCCGCCAATCAGAGGCTGTGTCAGCGTTCAGCAATTCACCATTATTATTCAGAACCAAGACTGTAGGTGTACCGATGATATCATGGATGCCAAACCGTTTCGCCACATCAAGATTGCGGTCCCGTTTACCCACATCCACATATAATAATTCATAATTATCTTGAATGAGGCTTATAAATTCTTCTTTTTCAAACCGTGCAGCCAAACCACGGCTATCGTGGCACCAATTGGCCCCTAAAACCAATAATGGTTTTTTACCGGACTGTGCAGCCTTGGCAAGAGTTGCCTCCACATCAGCCATTGCATTGCGGTCTTTATCATAAGGGCGTGGTTCATCATGACTTTGTCGGTGATGCCCCGATTGATGATCGTTTTGTGAAGCAGTCTTGAGACCCGCCGTTTCTGCCTCAGATTGATTTGTATAAGACTGGTTTGCATGAGATTGGCTTGTTGAGGCAGCTTGGTTCGCCTGTAAAGACTGGTCATTTTCAATGCTGCCAACACTGGAACAAGCGGTGCAAAAAGCAAACAACGCCGCGCTTATAATCATTTTCTTATTCATGAAATCTACCTTTATTTTGCCTCTTACTATTCCCCGTCTTATTCCAAGCCATATTCAAATTCAGTCCATCATGTTCGTCATCGAGTTATGAGTGTTTATTGATTAGAAAAATAATCGCCAAGCCTTTTCGCGGCTTGTGATAACACGGTTTCTTTTTTACAAAAACAAAAACGGACAAAATGGCGCGGCGGTGTGGAGAGCTGGTGATGATAAAATGAGGAAAGCGGCACCGCCGCAACACCTGCATTTTTGGTAATTTCCTCACAAAATGCCATATCGTTTGTGCCCCCGACAGAACGTATATCCACCGTTAAAAAATACGTCCCCGAACATGGCAAAACATCCATGCCAATATCTTTTAAGGCCTTCATCATATAATCACGTTTATCCTGCATGCCTGTTGTGAAGGCCTGGTAGTAATGATCACCAAAATCCAACCCATGGGCCACAGCCAATTGCGTGTGATGGGGTGTCGTATACCCCATAAATTGCCGCGCCTTCGTAATCGCGGTGACCAGTTTTTCAGGCCCTGTCAAATAACCAATGCGCCATCCCGTTAACGAGAA
>CALLPQ010000175.1 GCA_938015425.1 uncultured Parvularculaceae bacterium
ATGAGCGATACCAGATACGATAACGTTGTAAAAAAAAACTCTTGAAAAACAAGATAACTAGACTAAGTAAGTAGCCATGTGGCGCAAGTGATCGGGCGAGTAGCACCGACCACCCCGAACAAGTTTATAGTTCAGGTTACGTGCAACCATCAGAGCGTCGTGGTAAGGTTAGGAACGGCGGAGCGGAATCAGGGGCGCGAGATGCCGGAACCGTTTACCCTTTGCCTCGATACACCGCGACGATCATGCAGGGAAAACGTTGTGTACGCAGATAGACGTGGGACAGGCAATATGAGACCTTCAAGGTTTTGCCTCCCCTATCAAAACGGGTTATCATTTATAGTTTCCAGGCGCAGCATGATTTGAAGGTTGTAAAAATCGTCCTGTTGACCATTGTACCAGCTAGCTCCAAGGGAAGTCGCCGACCTATAGCGTTCATGACGAGATACACACCCCGTTGCACGCGCAATCAAAATATCGCACATACATGCAGCTTGCAAAGATGAGGTTCGACGAAATCCCCGATCTCACAGCTGAACTGAAGTCTATTTTTAATTTTTATTTTTTCCTCCAGCAGCGTCTCGACATGGATTCCATCCTGCGATGCCGGAGTCTTTCAAACATTAAAAAAAAACGATGGTCTACTTTAACTGCACAAGAATTCCCCCAACTTCACACGAGCATGACTATCGGAGAAAGATAGCCTATGACGTACTCGTACAGCTACGAGCTTCCTGAAAACAACAAAAACCACCCATATCCGGCCTCCCCAATATCGAACACCTACGAAACCAACTTACACGGGAGTAACACCAGAACTAACTAAATACCGTGTATAACTATGACGGGTATTTGCAAAGTAACTCGGGCCAACACCTCGAATACAATGTCTCTCGCAACAACGTAAAAAAGTCTGTACACAGCAGGAGCACTGCAGAGTACTGCAGATATTCGTTTAAACCCCGTTACGTAGCAGTACGTAGATACGCACCTCGTCTATTTCGGGTGGACCAGTCGAATCCTAAATAAGGAGTAGTACCCGAGGATACAACACAACAAACAGCAGGCGGAATGTTCATTTCTGGTGCTCGCATGGCACCGGCATTCCCTTCCCCACATGATCTACACGCACCCTTTAAAGCCCCTCTAGAGGCCTCATTGCAGGTGGCAACATGGCTCTACACAGAGGGCACCACCGGTACGGGATGTCGTATCATGTTGGTCGAAGCCCCGCTACAAGATCAGCTAAAAAATACTTGGCCTAGGCCACTCGCACAGCTACCCCACCCACTACGATTATTCGTACGTGCTGCTGCACGTGCTCACATTGAATAGAGCACGGTATGTGCGACACAGCGCGTGTAGTTCATTCCGGGATTCTTGGATCTACTGGATGGAGGTGCCATTACCTATCATAAATACTCGTCGGTAACAGCAGCAGCAGCCACACAACTCTTATGCACGTGTAGTTTCAACAACAGCAGCAGCGGCAACACCAGCAGTTCGACAAATAGCAAGCGGCATCCAGAATAACATGCATACATGATAAAATTTTCACTTCGAGCCGGTACGTATGGACCTAGAACAAGAAAAAAACGGAAGGAAAACAAAAATGAAAAAAGTAAAAGAATGTCGGATATAAACCGAGGCTCGAGCCCAAAGGAAAGAAACCAAAATTAAAATAAAAAGCTCCAAAAGGAGAAAAAAAAAAAAGGAAGCTTCACCTCGAGATTCGAATTCGCCGCTCACGGTAAGAAAGCTTCGGGGCCGCCGCCGACGGAACCATCTCACAAAAAGAATTACGCACTATTGGCCGCGTGGTACGCTCGTTTCCGCTTTTTGATAGCACTGATGAGCAAGCCCTTGTGCAAACTTCAGAAAGCTGCGGCAAGCTAATGGCGTCCGAAGACGGTATGCATAAAGTATTGACCGCCGCGCAAGCGGCCCTGCCAGACCATCTTGGCGAGACCGCTTATGCGGCTGTTATCGACGTTGTGACCGCCGATGAAAATATTGATTTAACCGAGATTAGAATTTTAGAACTCGTCCGAAACACCTTGAACGTGCCAGATGACGGCGCTGCGGCGATTGAACATGCGGCAAGAGCACGGCACATGACATTAATTATGGAAGCCTAATTATAGAAAATGTAAGCCGTTCATTTGGTATCATCAAGGCTGGGCAGGATAATACCATACGGATCGTATTTTTTGATCTTTAACATGGTAAACCGCTACAGCGCTTTGGGTTTTTGTTTGGGGCTGATCAGTGCGCTCATCCCCCTCCGGGTTTGAAGTCTGCCAATAAACCCGCTCCACAACAGAAACATACGCCCCCGAAAAGGCCATATTTTCTATTTCGCTTCGCACTGTTGGTGTGGCTTTAAAATAAGCCTCCATTTCTGTTCGCAAATTTGCAATACCCATCCCCGCCTGATCCGCTTTTCCAAGGTCATCTGCTGAAAAATATCTCCAGACAATATCTTCAGCACAAAGAGAGGTCATGCGCTCGACATCATGAGCACTAAAAGCGTCAATAAAGGCGCGGACTATATTTTCTTCTTCGCTTACCGCTTTAACATCAAGAAGGGATTGGGGTATTTTCACCTCTTGGGAACAAGCCCCCACACTTATAAATAACGCAAAACAAGCAATCAACACGCTGCTTGGCTTATCGAAAAACAACCTCTTAAAGGGCATATTAATATTTTTTACAAAGATCATTTTCGATCATATCCCTTTATCATTCCCTACGTTCACACCCTAGACTAAACGATGAAAATTATTGATCAGTACACATGAAACTTTAAACATTCAACTTCAATCACCGCGCGGCTTAACAGTATCAATCGGCCACAATATCTAGCCTAATGTTAAAAACGACGCCGTTGCAACGATCACCCCGATAAGCAGGTTCAACATAAACCCTTCTCTTGCCATGCGGCCAATGGAAATGCGGCCAGTGCCATAAACAATTGCGTTTGGCGCTGTTGCGACCGGTAACATAAACGCACATGAAGCCGAAATAACCGCTGGTATCATTATTAACTCCGGCGCTATTTCTGCACTAACAGCAACGGATCCTAATAGAGGCATAAGCAGGTTCGAGGTGGCGGTATTCGACGTCATCTCCGTTAAAAACGTCACGCTTAAGCATAACCCTAAAATCATCAAGAAGGGCGGCATATCCGTAAAGCCGGCCAGCGACGTGCCGATTAAATCAGCCAGACCACTGGTTCTAAATCCGGTTGCAATACAAATTCCCCCCGCAAATAATAATAACATCCCCCACGGAATATCATTGGCGCTTTCCCAATCCAATAAAGCCCCGGGGCGGGTTTCCTTCTCGCCTGTTGGCACCAAAAACATCAACACCACCGCGAAGACAGCCACGGTGGAATCTCCCACCCCCGGCACATTCAATAAACCTGACCAGCCACCAAATGGCTCCGCCCGTGTAATCCATAAAATAATCGCAATAGAAAACACCGCCAATGTACGCACTTCAGAAGGGCGCCACGGACCGGGGTCTTTTAACACGGGCGCTTTAACCCCGCCCAAGGAGCGCGTTAACCACAACGCCATTAACGGAATGCCCACAATAACCGCCGGCAGGCCCGTCACCATAAAGCGTGCAAAACTATATTCTGCCCCTGTCAGTTTTTCATAGGCATCTGCAAAAATAAGGTTGGGCGGTGTACCGATTAATGTTGCTGTCCCTCCAAACGAAGCCGCATAGGCAATCCCCAATAATAAAGGCACCGTAAGACGCGGATTATCACTACGGGCAATAATCGCTAGCGCCATCGTCATCAACATTAATGTTGTGGCGGTGTTTGATATCCACATGGACAAAACAGCCGACGCAATCATAAAACCCAAGACAAGCCGACGCCCCGTGGTTCCCGTAAAACCGATCATATAAAGGGCAAGGCGTTCATGCACACCAGAGCGTTCCAACGCTTTTGACAGCATGAAAGACGCCATCAATAAAATGACCACATGGGACCCGAAAGAGGCCGCCGCATCCTTATGGGTTATCACCCCTGCCAAGGGCAGAAGGGCAATCGGCACAAGAGAAGTCGCCGGAATGGGCAAAGCTTCGGTGACCCACCAAACCCCTGTTAATACGGAAATTACAATCGTTGCCACAATGGCACGATCCAAACCCACATAATAAGCCCCATATCCAGCCAGTGCCGCCAGAAAGAAGCCAATAAATAGTCTAATGGGTTTCATAAAGCCGGTTATTCGCTTTCACGCGTCCAGATAAACTTTTTACAAATCGGCCCGACACATCCCTCGACTTTTAAACTATCACCATCCAAGCGGGTTAGTTTTGACTTATAAAGCGTACCGGAACCGGGATCATAAATTTTTCCCTTACGCCAGCCTTTGGTTCTTTTTTCGAAATCATAAATCAACAAAATGCCTTTTAACTCGCGCGATCTAAGGGCTTCATCTTTATTAAGCGTATCAAGAATTGGCTCTTGCGCCCCTTCAAGAGTTGAAAACCAAACCAGAGTACCGCAAACACTTTCGCCGCAAGGTTGTACGTCAATAAGGGCTTTATCCGGTGTGCGCCATTGTCCAAACACATCGGTTGGTGCAATCCGGTCTTCTTGAGCACTTGCATTATTACTCGAGGTATTTTTACCCAAGGCTGAAGGGGTGAGAACCATCCCCGCAAACACGATGCTGATAGCCATCATTGTTAAAATATTTTTGATCATTTGATACACCTATACCACTATTAGAACTAATTCGGTTGGACGCGAACCCGACACGCCCAACATCCTGACAGACCCAACCCGCACGATCAATAGGGCCCAACAGTAATCGCCATATTTACGCCTTAACCCCGGCTATAATTATACAAGAATAGACGCTAAAATAAATTCAAAATGTTCTGACTTTACGTTCATGTTATGATTAAATTTCTTTATGATTAAATTTTTGGCGCCCTGATTATTGAATACCCACCTTTATTAACGCCCTATTTGTAGAGTGGAGATGAGCATAGTGAATAGTCCCAAACTTATATCATTCATGATATTTCTTTGCTTATTTTCACTAATGAATACGCCTTTAATACAAGCACGATCAAGCCAGACAGAGCAACAAGCAAGCCACAAAACAATTGCGCATGATCCGCAAAGTCAGCCTGCTTTATCAAAAAACCCCACTCCATCAAAGCAGGTTCTAGACGCTTTCACGCGCGGCGATTATGAGGCCGTGGCCCCTTTAGCAGAGGCAAACCCCACCGCGCCAAATCTTATTCTAGCGGCGCGGGCCTATAATACCATCGCTTATCTTTCGGCTGAGGCGAAACCTGCGCGCACCGCCACCAAACATGCCTATAATTACGCAAAACGCGCATTGGAAAAAGATCCACTATTGGTGGAGGCCCATGTGCAATCGGCAATTAGCGATGCGATCAGAGGCGGAAAAATCGCCCCCTTTCGTGCATTTTTAAAGGGTCTCGCCAAACGGTCCCGCAAATCTATTGATAAAGCGTTGGAGATTTCACCAAACGATCCATGGGCTCTATCAACGTCAGGGGCCTGGCATCTTGAAGTTTCCCGTGCTGGTGGTGGCCGGCTTTACGGTGCTAAACTAGAAACCGGATATGATCATTTAATGAAGGCGCGTGAATTAAGCCCCGATAATATTGTTATCGGTTATGAGGCCAGTTTACGTTTGCTAGCCGCCGAAAAAGACGAATGGCGCAACGCCGCCTTAGAAGCTTTGAACACCGCAATCACCAGCCCCCAGCTCAACAATGCCTACGAAAAAGAAGTACGCCGCCGCGCCATAGCATTTAAAGCCGCAATCCAGCAAGGGCGGCAAACGGAATTGGCTTATATCAAAGCTCAAGATTGACCTTTTGATAGAGGGGGATTAATCATCCCCCATGACCCAAATAACCGATATAAAACACGTCTATAAACTTATAGATCCAACCATAATACCGCGGATCAAACAGTCCGGGTTTGTGCCGCCCAGTGCCCTTGATGTGGCAGACGGGTTTATGCATTTGTCGACCCAAGAACAATATATTGAAACGGCCAATCTTCATTACAAAGACTTCGCACAAATATATGCATTAGAAATCGAGATTACGCCCTTTTTACCCTTTTTGAAATGGGAAGCCGCTAAAAAACGTAATAATGCTCTTTTCCCTCATCTTTATACAGAGCTTCCTGCAAGTGCGATAACAAAACTTATTCCCCTAATCCGTCATGATGACGCCAGATTTAGTGCTCAATCAGCGCTCCCTCCTTCTCCTTTGGTTGTTTAACCCTAAAGCCTTTTACCTATGAAACTCCCAACTTCTCTAATTGACCTTGGTGCGCGCGCTATGACTTTACTGCCGCCAGAAAGTGCTCATAATCTGACGCTGAAATTAATCAGCGCCAATCTCGCCACACAAAATACCCTACCTGAAAATCCCCGCCTTGCGGTCAACTTAGCCGGATTAGACTTTCCAAACCCTCTTGGTCTTGCCGCCGGATTTGACAAAAACGCCGTGGCCATAAACCCCCTCTTAAATTTAGGGTTTGGATTTGTCGAAGTAGGGGCCGTGACCCCGCAACCCCAAAGCGGCAATGACAGACCACGGGTCTTCAGACTTCGCCAAGACATGGCCGTGATTAATCGCTATGGATTTAATAATGACGGCATGGAAGCCATCAAATCTCGCTTACAAACACGTCACAAAACAGGTATAGTGGGTATTAATCTGGGGGCAAACAAAACCGCTCAAGATCGTATCGAAGATTATTGTATCGGTATTAAATCCCTTGCCGGCTTAGTTGATTTTTATACGGTCAATATTTCTTCCCCCAATACACCCGGTCTTCGTGCCCTACAAGATAAAGCGTCTTTAACGGCGTTACTGGAACGGGTCATCACCACCCGCAATGCCGCCAAAAACACAACGCCAATTTTTTTAAAAATCGCACCGGATTTAACCGATCATGACAAAACCGATATCGTGGAAATTGTTCAATCCTTTAACATGGACGGGCTTATCATTTCCAACACCACCATCACCCGCCCAGACACATTAACCGCCAGTCATAAAGACCAAGCCGGGGGATTATCGGGGTCGCCTCTTTTTGATATTTCCACAAAACTATTAGGAGAATTTTATCAAGAGCTGGGCAACAAAATTCCGCTAATTGGCGTCGGCGGCATTGCCTCACCACGCGATGCTTATAAAAAAATTCTGGCGGGGGCCACTTTAATCCAACTCTATACGGCTCTCATTTATCAAGGCCCTAGCCTTGTTGCAGAAATCATCAAAGAACTTCCTGATTATCTGGATGCAGACGGGTTCTCAACGATAAACGATGCCGTTGGCGCACAATTTAGATAGCCCCAAAAAAACACTATATTCATTCTGGTAAACATAGGGCATTATATCTACATAGTTTCAAATAACACTTTATGTTTATTCACGCTTTCACCTAAGAAATCACGCACACCGATTTATAAAAACCGTTACTAATAGCATTTTTTAAAAATGCTTCTTAATCTTTTGTCAATTCATGTAACCAAGCGGCGTGACGCGGTGCTTTTTTGGTTTTATCCCATTCTTCAATCATAATCGGGGCAACATTTTTTAAGTCACCCATTTGTTTTTCCGTTTGCGTATCAACCGTCAATTCAAGACGGTGACCATTAGGATCAAAGAAATAAATCGATTGGAAAATACCGTGATTAACTGGCCCTATCACCTTAACCCCTTGGCTAATAATATGATCTTTAGCCGATAAAAGCGCCTCTTTGCTAGCAACCCGTATGGCAATATGTTGCACCCATTTGGGGGTGTTTTCATCGCGCCCCATATCGGGTTGTTCCGGCAATTCGAAAAATGCCAACACATTTTTATTTCCAATATCTAGAAATATATGCATATAGGGATCATAAGCCCCTGTGGATGGAACATGGTCTTCGGCTATGGCCAATTGAAAATCAGCATTAAGAACATTTTGATAAAACTCGACGGTTTTTTTGGCGTCCTTACACCGATAAGCCACATGATGAAAACCTTGCAAATTTATGGAGGATTTATTCATTATATTCTCTATTCATTATTTAAAGCTTATGCCAGTTGAAAACCCGAACAGGTTTCTAGCACAATAGTGTACCCCCTAGCGCTTAACCGGTTGGACTTTTGTTAGATCGGCTTTTCTATCCAAAGCTTCAAACATGGAATGAAATGCAGGGCGTTTTATATATTGGCCTTTGCCTTTTTGCGCACGCAACTCACCCTTGTCGTAACAGATAACCCCGTGGCTTAGCGTATGAGATGGATTACCTGTGACTTCCATGCCCTCAAAAATATTAAAATCAATATTTTGATGGTGGGTCTTTTTGGAGATTGTGCGGGTGGCTTCGGGGTCCCAAATCACAATATCACCATCAGCCCCCTCACGGATGGCCCCTTTACGCGGGTGAATATTAAAAATCTTTGCGGCATTGGTTGAGGTGGCGGCAACAAACTCTTCGATTGTCAAGCGCCCTGTGCGCACACCATGGGTCCATAACACCGCCATGCGGTCTTCAACCCCCGCAGTACCATTTGGAATTAACGTAAAGTCGTCCTTACCCGCTGCTTTTTGTTCATAACAAAAACAACAATGATCTGTAGCTGTAGTTTGCAAAGCCCCTGATTGCAGCCCTTGCCACAAAGCATCTTGGTGTCCTTTAGGGCGAAATGGCGGCGACATAACATGGGCCGCCGCAAATTTCCAATCCAGATTTTGATAGACACTATCGTCGATCATTAAATGTCCGGCCAAAACTTCCCCAAAAACACGCCCACCATTCGCTTGCGCCCGCTTAATATGATCAAGAGCATCTTTTGTGGAAACATGAACCAGATAAACCGGCACCCCGATAACATCGGCAAACTGAATAACCCGATTGGCCGCCTCTCCTTCCACACTGGGGGGACGTGATAAAGGGTGCCCCTCAGGGCCTGTAATTCCTTTGGCTAAAAGTTCTTTTTGTAACTGGAATACCAACTCCCCATTTTCCGCATGGGCGGTAACGATCGCCCCTAATTCCAGCGCGCGGCGAAAAGAATTATACATAATCTCGTCGGTCGCCATTATCGCGTTTTTATAGGCCATAAAATGTTTAAAACTATTAATGCCTTCCTCTCGCACCAATGTGCCCATATCTGCGTGAACGGTTTCATCCCACCATGTTACCGCCACATGAAAACTATAATCCGCCGCTGATTTTTCGGCCCAGCTGCGCCACTGACGATACGCATCCATCAGGTTTTGGTTCGGGTCCGGAATCACAAAATCAATGATCATTGTCGTGCCGCCAGCAAGGCCAGCCGCTGTGCCCGTATAAAAATCTTCTGTGGCTACCGTACCCATAAAAGGAAGTTGCATATGGGTATGCGGATCAATTCCGCCCGGCAAAACAAACTGCCCACCCGCATCAATCACTTCTATATTAGCACCAGTATCAATAGAAGGGGCGATTGATTTTATGATACCTTCATCACAAAGAACATCTGCGCGCTGTCGCCCGTCCGCATTAACAACTGTACCGCCTTTAATTAATACTGCCATTTCAATCTCCTTTACCCTGACGGGATTGATGTCTATCTGTCCATAATGTCATTAAAAAATAAGCGCCGCCGGCGATGATAAAACCGACAAACCAAGCATAGATATAAATAGTATCAAAAATAGCAGGCACGGATTTAACAAGCCCCGCCGCATGTAAAAACCCGGCCACATTCGGCAAAACCCCAAGGGCAAAAGCGCCAAGTCCCAACCAGTTCCATCCATTGCTCGCTTGGTAAATACCGTCACGCTGAAAAAGCGCATCCACATCCAGTTTCATACGGCGGAATAAATAATAATCCGCAATTAAAATACCGGCAATCGGCCCCAGCAAAGCTGAATAACCGACCAACCATGTAAAAATATAAGCCCCTGCATCTTCAACCAATCGCCACGGAAAAATCGCAATGCCGATGGCGGCTGTAATATATCCCCCTTGTTTGTATGAAATTTTTGACGGCGCAATATTGGAAAACCCGTAAGCCGGCGCCACCACATTCGCGGCCAAATTCGTGGTCAAGGTGGCAATCACAAGGGAAGCCAGAGCAATGATCACCGCAAAACCGCCCATCCGCCCGGCCAGATCAACAGGGTTCCAGATCGGCTCTCCATAAATCACCACAGTGGCCGACGTCACCGCAACGGAAACAAAAGCAAAAAGAGCCATGGGAATAGGCAAGCCCAAAGCTTGCCCGATAATTTGAGATTTCTGATCTTTCGCATAACGGGTAAAATCAGGAATATTAAGGGCCATCGTCGCCCAAAACCCAACCATCCCTGTGAGGGAAATAAAGAACACACTCCAAAATTGCCCTTCTTTAGCGCCGCCTTTTATAAATTGCGAAGGCGCCGACAGCATTTCGCCAAATCCACCAGCCGCAAAATAAGCCCAAACCAACAGCGCCAGTGCCATCGCCAATAAAAACGGAGCGGCCAAAACCTCAAGCCAGCGGATAGATTCTGTTCCCTTACGGATAAAATAAATATGCAACGCCCAAAACGCCAGAAAACAAATGGTTTGCATGAGATCGATCCCAAGAATAGGCAAAGCTGTGCCCAATATCTCATTATTGGAAATCGCATTATTGGTAAGTGTATTGATAATGACATAGATTGCCGACCCGCCAACCCAGGTATTGATGCCAAACCATCCGCACGCAACCAGACTTCGAGCCACAGCGGGGATTTTAGCCCCTTGGGGACCAAAGGCGGAGCGCAATAAAACCGGAAACGGCACCCCGTATTTTGTCCCCATATACCCCACGGCCAACATCGGCAATAAGACAATGCCATTGCCTAAAAAAACCGTAAACACCGCTTGCGACCAGTTCATGCCGGCGGCAATCAACCCACCGGCTAATAAATAGGTCGGCACACAAGCAACCATCGCCACCCATAGAGCGGCAAACGCCTTCGTATCCCAATTACGCATTTGCGCCGTGGTGGCCCCAAGATCATGATTCCATAAATCAGGGTCCGCGCCCTCTGGCGGTAATGGCGTAGCGTGCGAAGCCGTTTTCGTCATAACTCTTATTCCCTTAGCAAGCGCTTTCGCCACTATTTTATCTAAATTCTAATTTATCTAAATCTACATTTAAAAATATCAATCCTCATACTTTGTCATTCACTCTTCGTAAGAGGACCATAAATATCAGGTCGGCGATCACGGAAAAATTGCCATAAATCGCGCACTTCCCGAACCATATCCATATCCATATCATGAACAATCAATTCGTCTTTGTCACGTGATGCCTCTTTTTCAATCTGCCCACGGGGGTTTACAAAATAGCTTTGTCCGTAAAATTCACCAATATTCCATGGTGCTTCCGTGCCAACCCGATTGATCGCTCCGATCCAACAACCATTAGCAGCTGCAGAAGCAGGTTGTTCCAGTTTCCATAAATATTCCGAAAGACCCGCAACCGTAGCCGACGGATTAACAATAAATTCCGCGCCATTAAGAGCAAGAGCCCGCCACCCTTCCGGGAAGTGTCGGTCATAACAAATATAAACACCCAGTTTACAATATGCGGTATTGAAAACCGGCCAATTAGAAGATCCGGGTTTAAAGAAAAATTTCTCCCAAAACCCGGCGACTTGCGGAATATGCGTTTTGCGATATTTACCAAGATAAGACCCATCCGCATCAATCACCGCCGCCGTATTATAGTAAACACCTGCAACATTCGTACGTTCATAGATCGGCACGACGATGACCATCTTATATTTTTTTGCGTAATCCTGCATCAATTTACACGTTGGACCATCAGGAATATCTTCCGCGGCGGCATACCATTTTACATCCTGGCTCGGACAAAAATAGGGCTGCGTAAAAACTTCCTGGAAACATAAGACTTGCACCCCCTGCTTACCCGCTTCTTCAATCATTGGAATATGGGCATCAATCATAGATCGGCGAATATTTTCCGGTGTATCGTCGGTTGATCCTTTGAGGCCCATCTGAATAAGGCCGCTTCTTAACATTGCCATAAATTTTTCTCCGTCATCTTTAATTGTTTTGCCATTACGATAAGGCGCTTATTTCATTGTTGGAAATTGGAATTCCGCGCCGGCACGGATTGCAGTGGGCCAACGGGTGGTGACTGTTTTCAATCTTGTATAAAAATGCACGGCTTCTGGCCCATAAATACCGTGGCCTCCAAAGGATGAACGTTTCCATCCACCAAAACTATGATAGCCAACAGGCACAGGAATTGGCACATTGACCCCCACCATACCCACTTTAACACGGGACGTAAAATCGCGCGCTGTATCGCCATCTCGGGTAAAGATCGCCGACCCATTCGCGTAGGGATTATTACTAATCATTGACACAGCCTCTTCATAAGACTGAGTACGAGCCACACACAATACCGGTCCAAAGATTTCTTCATCATAAACCTGCATACCCGGCTTTACATCATCGATCAGTGTTCCCCCAAGCCAGAATCCTTCCTCAAATCCCTGCATGGTCAAATCCCGCCCATCCACTGCAATCCGGGCACCCTCTTGCGCACCGCTCGTGATAAGCCCCCCAATACGGTCACGATGTAGCTTTGAAATAACCGGTCCCATTTCTGCCTCATTATCTGTACTAGGACCAACTTTTAATCCCCTAACCCGCGGGGCCAGTTTTTCAACCAAAGCATTGGCTGTATCATCACCAACCGGAACCGCAACGGAAATAGCCATACACCGCTCACCCGCCGAACCAAATCCAGCTCCCATTAATGCATCTGCTGCCTGATCCAAATCAGCATCTGGCATAATAACCATATGGTTTTTTGCCCCGCCTAAAGCTTGAACACGCTTACCCGTTGCGCACCCTCGCGCATAAACATATTCGGCAATCGGTGTTGACCCAACAAAACTTACGGCTGCAATTCCCGCATGATCCAAAATCGCATCAACCGATGCCTTACCCCCGTGAACAATATTTAGCACACCCGGCGGCAAACCCGCCTCCTTAAACAAAGCGTGAATAAGATTGGCCGATGACGGGTCTTTTTCCGACGGTTTTAAAATAAATGCATTGCCGCAAACAATCGCCATTGGGATCATCCAAAGCGGCACCATAAACGGAAAATTAAATGGCGTTATCCCCGCAACAACCCCTAATGGTTCGCGATCAGAGGCTGTATCAACATTGGCTGCCACTGTGCGCGAGAACGCCCCCTTCAACAAATGCGGGGCGCCAGCCGCAAACTCAACCACTTCTAACGCCCGTGTCACCTCGCCCAAGGCATCCTCATGAGTTTTACCGTGCTCGCTTGATATTGTAAGAGCAATTTCATTCTGGCGAGCTAACATAATCTCCCGCAAAGAAAACATGATTGCGGCACGTTTAGCAACAGGCGTAGTGGCCCATTCAATAGCCGCCTCCTGGGCAGTCGCAACGGCTAACTCAATCTCTTTTTCGCCCCCCAGACACACATGCCCTGTTTCATGCCCCGTAGACGGATCATAAATAGGCGATATTGCTTCCGTCGATAATTCTTGCGAGCCGATAATATGGCATACCTTTTTCACACAAATTCCTCACCTATGATCTAAAATTTAACTTCAATCAGATTGCAATAAATATTTTGTATCTCAAATTTTTAAGGTTTTACATTTTTAATTTTTTATACCGCTTAAATATTATTGCGTTCACGCAACATTACATCCGCCCTATGAGCTGCTTGCTTACCATCTTCGACTGCTTGCACCGTCAAATCCTCCCCCGAGGCGATACAATCGCCCCCCGCATAAACACGGTCGATCGAAGTTTGATAATGTTCATTAACCACGATTTTGCCATGACGGGTTTCAAAATCATTCACCCAAGCACCGTTCATTTCCTGACCAATCGCTTTCAACACCATATCCGCAGGAATATTCATCACCTCTCCCGTCGGTATTAATTTGCCCTCACGCATCTGCATGGTTTCAAAAACTACTTGTTCCACAATATTGTTTGTGCCTGAAAATTCTTTCGGACTAAGCCAATATTTAATGGTAACACCGTTCACCAATGCCAACTCACGCTCCCACAATGTCGCGCCCATATCATCAGGCCCTCGACGATAAGCTAAAGTCACATTACGCGCCCCCAAACACCGCGCCTGAACAGCTGCATCAATGGCGGTGTTACCGCCGCCAATAACAACAATATCATTGCCAATAGGCACTTTCGTAACATCAGGCGCCTGACGTAGGTGAGCAATAAAATCTAGTGCATTTGAAACCCCCGCCAAATCATTGCCCCTCATTTGCACATCGCGCGGCACAGGCAGACCAACACCGATAAAGACCCCGTCAAAATTTGACAGTAATTCCTTTAAGGTAAGGTTTACACCAAAAATCTGACCATTTTTAATCTCTATACCGCCAATATCAAGCAAGAATGATATTTCACGTTGGGCAAAATCATCCACCATCTTATAGGCCGCCAAGCCATATTCATTCAGGCCACCCGCTTTGGGGTTTTTATCAAATATCACCACATCATGCCCCAACATGGCAAGCCGATGAGAAAAAGCAAGGCCCGCTGGGCCCGCCCCGATAACCGCAAACCGAAAACCTGACAAGGGTTTACGCGTGAAGGGATGCGCATCATTTTTTTGAAGCAAACCATCAACTGCATGGCGCTGCAAATCACCGATTTTAACCGGAGATCCTTCGCTATGATTGACAACACAAACCTCCTCACACAGAATTTCCGTTGGGCAAGCACGCGCGCATGTTCCCCCCAGAATGTTTTGCGATAAAATCGTCATCGCGGCATCATCGGCTTTATTGACAGAAATTTGCCGAATAAATTTGGGTATATCAATTTTTGTCGGGCAAGCCGTCATGCAAGGTGCATCAAAACAATAAAGACAACGCGATGCTTCGACACCGGCCTGAACACTGTTTAAAGGAAGATGTAAATCAGTAAAATTATCTTCCACATCCGATGGCTTAACATCATTGGGCTCTGCTTGTGACCTTGTGGTCGAGGTCTTAAAGGTTCTCATCATCTATCCACCTTAACGGCCATATCTATTCTCTAAAATTGGCCTATTCTCTAAAATTGAAACTAAAAATAACTTGCGTTTCAAACAGTCAAAATTACCAATAGCGAACCCACATCTTACCCCCACTCAATAAAATCACTGTACAAAAAACATGCCATTAAAGCATATATTTTTTTTACCAGATGATCAATATATCAATCAATAATGATGCCCCTAATATCGAGATTATCAACGCGATCACCTCGTAATTCCGCCCCGCAACTTTACCCGCAATTGTAACAAGCAAGGGTTTTTATGGCCAGCAAAGCAAAAAAGTTATAAATCTCCATACCCCTTAATACGATTGATTGTTCGGTAATATAAACCTTGCTATTCCGACCAGATCGTTTTTTAATAAAGCTCATTAAAAAAAACTATTGGCGTACGATTATTATCATCAGACAGGTACTCATATTTTATCGGGTTTTTTCAAATCACTTTCTATCTGGCCCCAAAATCTACAGGACTTCAGAAGGCTCTATTTTACAAAATTAATTATATACATATCGGCATCCAATGACAGTAAACACCATCAAGGCCAATAAAAACCAAGCCAAAACCAACCGCAAGAAAAACACAAAATCCCGAATACAGCTTAAAAACGAACAAAAGATCATTAATGCCGCGCTAAAACTATTTAGCCGTCATGGTTTTCGGGGGGCAACCCTTGACCAGATCGCACATGAGGCCAGCCTTTCCAAACCCAACCTTCTATATTACTTTCCTTCAAAAAAAGCATTATACGCAGTAGCATTAGATCATGTATTGACTATATGGCTTGCCCCATTAAAAGATCTTGATGCGGACGGAGACCCCAAAACCCAGCTAGCAACTTACATTGATAAAAAGATGGAATTATCACGGGATTACCCTGATGCTTCGCGTTTATTTGCCATGGAAGTGATTGAGGGGGCAAAAATATTAGGGCCAATATTGGAGACAAAACTCACCCGACTGACAAAGAACAAGAAAAACATTCTGGCAAAATGGTCGAAAGAAGGAAAAATCAAAAAGGTTGATGGCACTCACTTAATTTTTATGCTTTGGGCTGTAACCCAACATTATGCCGATTTCGAAGCGCAGATAGAATCCCAAACCGGAAAAACCTTACAAAATTCCCAGTTTTTTAAAACAGCAAAAAACAGCATAAAGAGCATTATTTTTGATGGTATTATACCATAATTCTTATGATCAGATATCAATATATCTAAATTTATCCCTTATGGCGATACCTGTTCATTTTACTATATTTATTTCATCGGGTTATTAGGGTGATCCGTCCAATGAAGAGGCTTGGTTGATATTTTTTTATTGGTCCGCGGATCAACGCCGTCAATCATTTGCTCCATAGTAATGCAGTTTTCTACCGGGCAAATAGCAACACATAAATTACACCCAACACATTCCTCATTAATCACTTCAAAATGACGTTCCCCGTCTTTCATCGCAGTGATCGCCTGATGGGATGTATCTTCACAAGCAATATGGCAACGCCCACACTTGATGCAGGCATCTTGGTCAATAACAGCTTTGGTTACATAATTCAAATTAAGGTGTTGCCAGTCTGTAACGTTAGGCACGGCCCGCCCAGAAATATCCTCAATCGTCCCATAGCCCTTTTCGTCCATCCAGCTATTCAAACCCTCAATCATATCCTCAACAATTCGGAACCCATAAGTCATTGCCGCGGTACACACTTGAACGCTGGTTGCCCCAAGGGCCAAAAACTCTGCCGCATCGCGCCAAGTTTCAATACCTCCAATACCTGAAATCAACATGCCCGCCGTGTCATGGTCACGGGCGATTTCAGCAACCATATTCAATGCAATCGGCTTCACCGCAGGTCCGCAATATCCGCCATGAGTACCCTTACCATCAACCGTTGGGGATGGCGCCATGGTATCAAGATCAACCCCGACAATAGAATTTATCGTATTAATCAATGACACAGCGTCTGCCCCGCCTGCTTTTGCCGCGCGAGCTGGATAGCGCACATCCGTAATATTAGGGGTCAGTTTCACGATCACCGGCATGCGTGTATAGTGTTTACACCAGCGCGTAACCATTTCAATATAATCAGGCACTTGCCCCACGGCGGCCCCCATGCCCCGTTCCGACATGCCATGAGGGCATCCAAAATTTAACTCTATACCATCCGCACCTGTATCTTCCACCAGTGGCAAAATTGATTTCCACGCATCTTCTTCACACGGAACCATTAAAGACACAATCATGGCACGATCCGGCCAGTTACGTTTAACGGATTTAATCTCCTGTAAGTTAATCTGTAATGGTCGATCCGTGATCAGCTCTATATTATTAAAGCCAACCATAC
Source organism: uncultured Parvularculaceae bacterium (assembly GCA_938015425.1). Lineage (GTDB taxonomy): Bacteria > Pseudomonadota > Alphaproteobacteria > Caulobacterales > Parvularculaceae > CALLPQ01. Next base: position 17,468 of record CALLPQ010000175.1, read on the forward strand.
GCCGGTCAGAACCATATAACGCGCCGTAACGAGGACCATTAACATTAACAACGGGCGGCCCTTCCTCCCCAAGGGTTTTCCAGACAACGCCGCCCCATCCCGCTTTAAAGGCCCGCACAACATTATATTCTTTATCGGTGGGCGGGGCTGAGGCAAGCCAAAAAGGATTTGGAGATTTAATTCCCGCAAAATGTGTTGTGAGGTTGGCCATTATTCTTGATACCCATATTCAATTGATAGCTTACAGACGATATATTCATTTGACCATTTGGTCAATTTATTTATGATCATATCAAAATCATATCTACACCTGCCCAATATGAAATAGGATTATTATTTAAAAAAATTAACTCCAACAACGGATATAGATCTATCCACTGATCATTTTTCATCCTATTTAATAACGGCAATCAAAATTAAGGTAATCATCCGTAAGAAGCATAATTATAAATCACTAACGGGAAATATTTAAATGCGTGCAAACAATATTCTTTATGACCGCCACAAAGCTGTGCTTCCCAACTGGGCACCAGTTTATTATGAAGAACCGATTTCATTGGTTCGCGCACAAGGCCGCCGCGTTTGGGATCAAAATGATGTTGAATATCTCGATATGTTTGGCGGCATTTTAACGACTATGACATCCTATAATGACCCCCACATTGTCGCGGCGATCCAGGATCAAGCAGCCAAAATGATCCATACGTCAACGCTTTATCTAATTGAATCGCAAATTGAACTTGCCGAACGTATTGCCGAAATGTCTGGCATTCCCAATGCCAAGGTTTTCTTTGTGAATTCCGGTAGTGAAGCCAATGACGCGGCGCTTATGTTGGCCACCGCCTATAGACGGTCAAATCAGGTATTGGCTATGCGTCATAGCTATCACGGGCGCTCTTTTGCTACAGTCCCCGTCACTGGCCACTCAAGCTGGTCACCCTCTTCTTTATCACCTTTTAACGTCAATTATATTCACGGATCATATCGCTATCGCAGCCCTTTTGGCGATTTATCTGATAGGGATTATGTTAAAGCCTGCGTTGACGACTTGGATAATATTCTTCAAGTGGCGACTTCTGGTGATGTGGCATGTTTAATCGCAGAACCAATTTTAGGGGTAGGCGGATTTTCTCATGGGCCTGATGGACTATTCAAAGACATTAAAAATCGTCTTGACCAAGAGGGTATCCTACTTATTAGTGATGAAGTGCAAACCGGCTGGGGGCGCACGGGCGATCATTTTTGGGGATATCAAGCGCATAATATCGTTCCAGATATTATCACTTTTGCCAAAGGGGTAGGCAATGGTTTACCCCTGGGCGGCGTGATCGCCAGCGCGGATATCATGGATTGTTTCAAGTCTTTATCTATTTCAACTTTCGGCGGGAACCCGCTGGTTGCCAGAGGGGCAATGGCGAATCTTGATGTTTTAATCCGTGACGACCTACAAGGAAATGCCAAGGCACGCGGCGGTGAATTAAAAACAGGCTTACAAAGATTAAGTGAGAAATATGATTATATCGGGGAAGTGCGCGGTAAAGGTTTGGCTCTTGCTTGCGAAATTGTCGAAGACCGCAAAACGAAAAAACCCGATCAGGCCAGAACCGCAAAACTGTTAGAAAACGCCAAATCCCACGGCTTGCTCATCGGTAAAGGCGGTTTCTATGGCAATGTCATTCGTATGGCCCCACCAATGAGCATCACAAAAGAAGAGATAAGCGAAGCCCTAGACAAACTCGAGAAAGTTTTTGCTACAGTTTAATCACCACTATAATGACGGTTTTTACGATTTATAGAATGAATTTCTAAGAGCCATAGCGTAAACGCGAGATAAGATATAAAAAGCCGTGAGTGAGTGAGGCGTCAGCATGTCCCAACTCTTTATCACCAAATCTTAAACCCGTAACCCCGTAAATTTAAACCTCTCACGTTAAAGCGACAGAGCCGAAATCATATGAAATTGTTGAAATGAATATCTGATCTACACCCTGCTGAAGGGGGTTAGCGATTTTTGATTAAGGCACTAAGCCGCAACTGATTGATATAATGCGTGTACTTTTTGGCGCCCCTTTATTTGGCTGATATTTTTTTCTCGGCCTTTAAGTCTTTCTTGTTTCGCTTTAAAAGCTAAAACCATAAACCCTATAATCATAAATGCCCAAGTGGACGGCTCTGGAGATGCTGCGATAACCGAGCTAAAGGTCAGTGTACCCCCATCAACAAAACTGCCGCCACCGGCAGCCCCCAAACCACTTGTCCCAATAACGATTGAATTACACCCGCCAATACTGGCACAGCCCGCTAAAAACGCGCTCGTATCAACAGTAAAAACACCCGTACTGGGCGCTTCGACAAATTGAAAAATAGAATCTGCACCATTAGGCGCAACCAAGCCCGCCGTTGGTGCCCGGACAAATGAAGGCCCTGCGCCAATATTTCCCAATAGAAAAGAAAGAAAAACTTCACCTGTTGATGAAGGTATAGCCGAGATTATATTAAAAATAAGATTTGTATTTGGAGCACCAGTTGAAATACCTGTAATATCGGTTTCAAAAGCCAAGAAACCCAAATCCCCCGGATCAAACCGCACCGCCGTGCCCGCATCCGGCGGGCCCACTAAATCCCCAAGATTACCGGGCGTTGGAATAGGCCCCGCCACGCCAAAACTATTGGTCGGAAAAAAACTTGTTTCCCCATACGCCTTGTTTGATGATTGCATCAAGACCACGCTTAAAAGCGCCACCGCGACTGATATAAGTTTATGATTTATATTCATAATTTAGCCTAATGGTTCGAATTTATGTTTAAGTTTCGTGTTTTTATTTCGAGCACAATTAAAATATAATTTAATAAAATTGAGGCCAAGTTTACAGATACATTAAAATTTTATCTAAATCAGAAA
>CALLPQ010000176.1 GCA_938015425.1 uncultured Parvularculaceae bacterium
TGCGGGTGCCCACCCAAGACGCCCATGGACAAGGTTTAACCGTTCAAGAAGTTTTTTATTCGCCTGCGTTTCTTCCATTGCCGGATAGCGATCATGAAAAATTATTTCGGCTGATGTCACCGGTAAATTGTCTTCCACAATGCCGCGCATGGCGGCCCGGGCTGTTTGCAACTGGGCATCATTCATAAACCTTAAACCGCCATGGACCACAGCCTTTTGCGCCACCACATTGGTTTTTCCATAAACCGTCTGATCACTGACGGATTCCCCTTGTGTGACTATAGTGCCGCCCGCTAAAACACCTGGATTAAACGTTAACCCAAAAGCGCCACGCACCTCACCATAAAACCGATTTAAAATGCGCGCCATTTCAAAAACCGCTCCGGCGCCGACCTCATCACGAAAGATACCAGATGAATGGGACTGCTTTGCAGTGACGTTTACGGACCAATTTGATGATCCACGCCGCCCGATCACCGCCCATTCGCGGCTTCCTCCCTCAAAATTCAAAGCAATATCCGCCCGCTTTCCAGCCTTGATCAAATCATCACGGGCAATCGCGATGGGGTTGCCAACGGATTCTTCATCGCCTGTTAAAAACACCGTGACTTGCCCTGCTTGAATTGCATCCGCCTCCAGTAACGCCTTTAGCGCATATAAAATAACGGCGTCACCCCCTTTCATATCGCTAATGCCGGGTCCTTTTGCCAACCCATCCCCCGCAATGCCGCCGCCTATAGACTGGTCCGTAACCCGTTCAAATTTTTGAAAGGGGCTATTCTCTTCAAATACTGTATCCAAATGGCCGATCAATAAAAGATGGGGGCCAGAAGAAGCAAACGTCTTCGTGGCAACAAAATGCCCGCCACGCGCCATTTCCGCTGGCATGTCGATCCATTCAGTATCAAAACCAATTTCTTTAAATTCGCGTTCAAACATCGCCCCCACTTTGCGTACACCAGCAACATTTAACGTGCCCGAATTCTGGTTGACGATCTCCTCCAAAAACACCAACTGGTCTTGATGGTTTTGCTCGATAATCGACAAGATGTTTTTGTCTTGCACTGTTAACTGGTTATTTGCCGGATTGCCAAGTGCGGTTTGCGCCGCACTGCTTTCAGCCCTAACGGACGCATTGACCGCTAAAGGAAAGGGAATCAGCAAAACACAGACAATCAACAAAACACAGGCCATCAACAAAGCACGTGTCTTAACCAATACTATAGGGGTACAAACTCCATTAAAAGCTGTGGATTTAGAGCTTGATATTTCCGCAAACCCTTTCTTTTGGACAGACCACTTCATAACAACCCTCTCTATTTCTATTGGCTTTATAGTATTCATATTAATCCATAAAACAATCCTGTTTTCCATGGCAGTGCAGCGCTTTAATCCTCACTAATTTCACCCCAATCGTTATATTTGGGAATTTGTTTATTGTTGACTATGATCACACGGGATTATCTGATAAAAAAAATTATGCCCATCAGTAATCTTTACCCCATACCCTTCGCTGGCAATCCGCTTAATCGCGCTAGTGCACAACGAACCAACTCCGCATGGATAGAAGACCTACGCACGCACCGTGATAGTTTGTTTATCCCCCTTTACCAAGGGGACCCGCTAATCGTCGATAAACGACCCGGCTTTTTAGCGATGGATGCGGTTTCCCAATTTGAGGCCAGCGCCCCGATTGTCTTGTTAGGCCTAGACCAGCAACAACGGGCTTATTTTACGCTTGATGCATCAGCGAGCGCACCCGCCGCGCAAACCGCCCCCTTTAGTGACATTGGTGATTATGTGCCATTGCGTACCCTCGCCGAAGGACTTGAAAAAAATGCCATCAGCGCAAATGATTTAGCCATTTTAGGGCAAGCAAGATGGTTGCTTGACTGGCATCGCCGCAACCAGTTTTGCGCTGTTTGTGCCACCCCCACATCCATAGCCGAGGGCGGTGCAAAACGTCATTGTACCGCTTGTGAGAGTGATCACTTCCCCCGAAATGAGCCCGTGGCCATTGTACTCGCCTATCATGAGGATGCTTGTCTATTAGGGCGTAGTCCGCATTTTCCACCTGGATTTTTATCCACCTTGGCGGGTTTTGCCGAAGCGGGAGAATCCCTTGAGGAATGTGCCGTACGCGAATTATATGAAGAAGCGGGCGTTGAAATTTACGATTTGGAATATCAATTTTCCCAGCCATGGCCTTTTCCCGCATCATTAATGATGGGGTATTTTGCCAAGACCAAAAGCCGGGATCTTGTGTTAGACAAAACCGAAATCGAAGACGCAAAATGGATCACCCGAAAAGAGATAAGGGCTCTGCTCAATGGCGATCAGGTTATAGATGTTTTTATTCCTCCGTCTTTCACCATTGCCCGTCACTTGATAGAAAGATGGGCAAAACGAGACCCATAAATCTCGAGACCCAGAAGCACCGAGGCTCGAAAACCTAAAGTGAAACCAACAAACCGTATAGAGTTATAATTTCAAGATTTCGAAAGTTGGATCTAAACCTAGTTAGCCGACCACAAACTGTGCTCACCCAAACTGGCAATAAAATCATCATGGGCCGTTTTTTCTTGCTCTGTTATTGCACTGGGTAAGGCGTTGGGCCTTTGCCGCGCGGCCGTCCGGTTTTGAGGTCTTTTCGTAACCCCTGCGTCATTATCACTTTGAAAATCAAGCCCCGCCTGACGGCCGCCCGTTAGTTGAATATAAACCTCGGCCAAAAGCCGCGAGTCTAGCAACGCCCCGTGACCATCGCGTTCGCGTTGGGTCGTATCAATATCAAACCGCGAGCATAAGGCATCAAGGTTTGCAGGCGCACCGGGGAATTTACGCCGTGCCATGAATAAAGTGTCAATCAATTCATTTTTTATAATCGGCAATCCGATATCTTGTAATTCAGCATTTAAAAACGGCAAGTCAAACCCCGCCCCATTATGGGCAATCAAATCACCATCTTTAATAAAATCAAGAAAAGCTTGCGCCACACGTGGGTCAGCAAAGACCGGTTTGTCTTTTAAAAACTCAGTAGAAAGACCGTGTACTTTAAAAGCTCCATCAGGCATTGAACGTTCGGGATTAACATAAACATGAAAATTGTTCCCCGTCAGAGCGCCATTCACCATTTCTATGGCGCCAATTTCAACAATTCTATGGCCTTCGGAAAACTTAAACCCTGTTGTTTCAAGATCGAAAACAATCTGCCTCATATACACCTACCCTAAATTATGACCCAAAGAATATTCTCACAAAGATGCCGATATACTCCATAAAGATATTATGGCTTAAGCGGTGCCCCAACCGCATCCTTTACTGTTGACGCCAAATCTTTCGCAGAAAACGGTTTTTGTAAATATCCTGTACTTTGAATTTTATCAATCTGATCACGCATCGCTGTCTCCGCATAGCCGGACATAAAAATCACCCGGGGATGATAGGCATATTTTTCATGAACCGCTAAAATAAAGTCGGGGCCATCCATTTCTGTCATCATAATATCAGAAATGATTAAATCAAAATACTCGCCGCCCTCTTCTTCTATCACCTCTAGGGCATCAACACCATCGCAGGCCTCCACAACTTCATATCCGCGCCCCGCCAACGCCATGACCACGAAATTCCTAACCGCATCCTCATCTTCAACCACCAAAATGCGGCCATTGCCGGTTAAATCCCGCACTTCTGTGGAGCCTGCATTGGCCTGTTCTTGCGCAAGAACCAGTTCTTCAGGCTCAAAAGCAGGCAAATATATACTAAACAAAGCCCCTTGCCCTTCTTCACTATCGAGATAGATAGCGCCGCCCATTTGCCCAATTACACCGTATACGGTTGACAAACCCAATCCTGTCCCCTTGCCAACATCTTTAGTGGTAAAAAACGGATCAAAAATTTTATCAATAATATCTTGCGGAACGCCGGGCCCTGTATCCTGAATAGAAATCATCACATGGTCTTGATGGGAGAGTTCAGTAAAGCCTTTTTCGATAATCTCTTCCATGGGCACATGCCGTGTGGTCAAAGTTAACCGCCCGCCATCTGCGCCCATAGCATCACGCGCATTCACGGCTAAATTCATTATCGAGCTTTCAAGTTGGTTTTGATCAACTTTAACAGGCTTTAATCCCCGCCCATTGACCAATTCCAGCTTTACCTTCTCACCCACTGCACGGTCTAGAAACTTGGTAAAATCCCGTAACAGTTCTGTCACAGACAAAACCGTGCGCTTCATTGTCTGCTTTCTTGAAAAGGCCAATAATTGCTTGGTTAGATTTGCCAACCGTTGCGAATTTTCACGGATTACAACCAGCTGGGCATAACTATCATCACCAACCGGATGTTTCATCATCAACAAATCACAATTCCCCAAAATGGTTTGGAGAAAATTGTTAAAATCATGGGCCACTTCACCCGCCAAATTTCCGATCGCCTTTAATTTTTGATCTTGCCCATAATCAACCTCCATCCGCTTGCGTTCGGTAATATCCACAGAAAACAACAAAGTCCGCCGCGTGCCATAAGAACCACGACGCCGACTAACAGGTTTCACATAAAGGGCAAACACACGTTCTTGCGCACCCTCTCCGCTGCGGGCTTCGATAATTTGCTGGGCTCCTCCCGTTGTGGTTTTGCGCTTTACTTCCCGCGTTAGTTCTTCAATCGTTTCTGCAGGGAATAGTTTAGAACATAATACATTACGGCTGGCACCACCAAAAACCTCAGTAAACGACTTATTGGCCTCCAGTAATTTTGCATCTTTACCAAACTCCCCTTGAATAATCGCTACCCCGAAAGGAGCTTCGGTGATATCCCCTGATAAAGATAATGCCTCCTCAGGCACTTCATCTTCTGGTGCTAATTCAACACAGACAAAACCTTCACCAGTGCCACCACGCAAAAAACTCACAAAACTTGCATCAATAGGATCACCATCTTTACGGCGCACTCTCGCAGCTTGTGAAACAAAATCCAATTCCCACAAACTGTTTACAAGGGCTTGCGTCTCACCCAACACAACATCGTCAATATGGTGTATGCTGCCTTTTGCAACACCCAATTTTTCCCGCATAGCGCCATTGGTCCATGTGATTTGCCCTGATTTTTCCATGGCAAAAACCGGCCGCACATAATCAGAATAGGCTACGGCAAGAAAATCATGCTCTTCTTCATCATCCGTCAGCGCTCTTAAGTTCCATGTCACATGGGTCTCATCATTTGCAATCGGATTGACGGAAACCTCATAGCGTCGTCTTTTCGTCCCTGAAGGCAAGGCGACAATTTGATACACATCTTCGCTCATCGGTTCGCCACTACGGGCAGCGCGGCACAATTTGAATATCTTCATAGCCTCCGCGCCCTGCTGACTAAACAGGCGCTCTATCCTTGGAGGCACACCGGAAAACCCGCCAACGCCAGCTTCTTCCGCAATTTGTTTATATTTTTGATTGGCAAACACCACAATCCCGTCACGGCGCGCCACCAACCTTGCTTCGGTGTCCGTATCAAGAATTTTTTCAATTATCTTCGCAGAAGTTAAGTTGGAAACCCCACCAAGGGTCATATTTTTTTGTTTCTCATGGCCTTCTTTAATTTGATTGATTGAAGTATTATGCATCAACACCGCCGCGCCGCATAAACCAAACATAATCCCGACACCGCCCAAAATAAGCAATGCAGATTCGATTGTGGTCACGGATGTAAAAATTAAGAAGCCAAGCGCCAAGAAACCAACAACAAGCCCGAACCACAAACCAAGCGTTAAGAGTAAATCAAGTTGCGAATTCCGGGCCGATTTTGCCGCGACACGGTTTGACGCCTTTTGCGTTTCATCTTGATTATCATTGTGAATTTCATTGTGAATTTCAGTTTGCCCATCAGGTGGTTTTTCGGCACCCGCTAATTTATCAGTTTCCGGCTTATCGCTTTCAAGTTTACCACTTTCACTACCTTTTAAATCTTTGGCCTTTAAACCTTTGACCTGTAAATCTTCACCCTCTAGGACTTGGGGTTCTTCCGGCGGTTGCTTATTGGCATTTATGCTCATGGTGATGACTTTCTCTTATCCAGATCAAGCCTAGCTGCCGTGTTCTTTTTGAACTCTAATCAGGATATCACCCCAAATATCCTTAAGCATATCCATCAGAGAGCAAAATCAGCATTGGCTCCTACAAACTATGGGATGATTTATAAATACTGGCTAGGGAAAATTCATCAATAATGGCGATACCAGAACTTTTCAAACTGAGACACGGTCGGCTTTTACGTTTTGGTAGGCGGGCGGGCAGGGCGTTTTTTCATGAGCACAAAACCGATTACCTTTGCCACGGCCTCATAATGTTCGATGGGGATCATCCGGTCCAACGCCGCTTCAGCGTGTAGCGCCCGTGCTAGCGGCGGGTTTTCCACCACCGGCACATTATGCTCGCGGGCGATCTGGCGCATTCTAAGGGCTAATTCATCTCTTCCTTTAGCCGTGCAAACCGGCGCATCGGGCTTATCTGCCGCGGCTCCATCATAATGTAAGGCAACAGCATAATGGGTCGGGTTCATAATCAAGACCGTGGCGTTCTTTACATTGCTGGTAATCCGCCGACGGGCCGCCACGTCCCGCAATTGTCGTCTGCGCGCTTTAATCTGCGGATCGCCTTCGCTGTCTTTTTGTTCCCGTCGCACTTCTTCGCGTGTCATCCGCAATCTTTGCTTCCATGAATAAAATTGCCACCCATAATCCAGGGCCGCAATTATACTCATCACGACAATAGTAAGCACAAAGAGCTTTAGAACAATGTTTCGGGCAACCAACATCACCGTCAAATCTTGTGCGTAGACGAGATTGATCATCATCTCGCGTTGGGGCCATAAGGCGTAAACCATAATTGCCCCCACCAACAATAATTTACCAAACCCTTTTAGAAAATTCACGAGCCCCGCTGGCCCGAATATTCTTTTTAATCCTTTCAAAGGAGATAGTTTTCCTAATTCCGGTTTCATCCGGTGGGTCGTGAATACGGGTTTTGCCTGAATAAAATTCCCGCTTATAGCGGCCACCATCATCAATAAGGCAAAGCCGAAAAGGGTTACGCCTAATTTCGCGCCGACCGCATTGAAGATAGCCACCAAGCCAGCGCCATCTACCTCCATTAAATGGGGATGATCCAAAAACCCGATACCCGCTTGCGTGACGCCGCGCGCCACCCCGCCCGATAAAAACCATAAACCAAAGGCGCCCGCCAATAAAAAAGCTGTTGCCGTCACTTCCTGACTTTTAGGGGAATCTCCTTTTTTACGGGCATCCTCAAGCCGTTTAAATGTGGGTTCTTCCGTACGCTGTGCGTTATCTTGCTGTTCAGCCATGATTACCTCAAAAATCCAGCCACTAAAGTTTCAAAATTCGCCAGAAAAACACTCATCATCAACCCAGAGGTTAACATCAATATCATTAGACCAAGGCCAAGATTGGCCGGTAACAACATAAAGAATACTTGCGCTTGGGGCATCAACCGGTTCAACACACCCGCGCCAATATAAAACACCAATCCAAATAAAATAAACGGGGATGCCAAGCGAAACCCCAATGAAAAAGCATCCGACATGGTTTGGGTCATCGCATTCGCCATATCGGCAAAGTCGGGCACACTGCCCGGTGTGAACATTATGTATGAATCTTTTATGGCCAATAACATCAAATGATGAAGGCCCGTTGCAAAGATCATCGTTGTCCCAAACACAGCCAAAAACCCGCCCACAATCGCCCCTTGTAATTCTTGCGTAGGGTCAAATATTTGCGCGAGAGATAGCCCGATTTGAAACGCAATAATCTGACCGGCCACATTTAAGGCACTCATAAACACCCGTGCCAGAATTCCCAACATTCCCCCATAAATTAATTCGCCGCCCATCACGCCCGCCATTAAAACCGGATTCGATATTTCAAGAGAATTTGCAGCCAGCCAATCAGGGTAAAATATCGTGACCACAGGCACCAAAGCCATGGTCACCCCAAGGGCCGCAATCAATCGCAATCGCGGGATTAATGAAAAATCACCAAAGGCGGGCGCCGTCATAAAAAAGGCACCAATTCGGCAAAAAACCGCGAAACTGATAAAAATATTAATAGGTAATGAGGCTAAGAATAATGCCATTAATCCTAGCCCCCCGATAGAGGGGTGCCCGTTGCAATCATGGCGTAGAGTTTAATGGCAAACTGCCCTAAAACAGACCCCATAAAGGGGAGGCAGATACTCAACACAAGGAACATAATTATAATACGCGGCACAAAGACCAGTGTTAACTCTTGCACTTGGGTTAAAGCCTGTAATAAGGCGATAGCAAAACCCACAATCAACCCCGCCAACATCGCAGGCCCAGCGACCATTAAAGTCACCCAAAAGGCTTCGCGCCCGATATCTAATAATTGTGCACTCGTAATCATAGGCAATTATTGCCTATTCATGGTTAAAGAATAGTTGTTTTTTAAGAATTAAACCGATCTAAAAGAAAACCTTAATAATATATGAAAACGCAGCCCGCCATGGGGAAGGGCTGCGTTCAGTCATTTAAATCACCATAATCAATAATCAGACCTAAGCGATCATGACATAATTATTATTGCCCATAATCCGCCGGCAATTCGAGGCCGAGATGTTCTTTTAAAAACACCCACTCATCAGCCAGCTCTTCAATGATTTTTTGGGTGGGTTTACCGGCTCCATGGCCCGCTCTGGTTTCGATGCGAATGATCACCGGCGCTTCGCCCGTATGCATCTCTTGCAACCGCGCCGCATATTTAAACGAATGCCCCGGCACCACGCGATCATCACGATCCGCCGTTGTCACCATAATCGGAGGGTAATCACGCGCCGTTAGATTGTGATAAGGGGAATATTGATAAAGCGCATCAAATTCTTCTTTGTTTTCAGAAGACCCATAATCATCAACCCAATAGCGCCCTGCGGTGAAATTTTGAAACCGCAACATATCCATCACACCAACGGCGGGTAGCGCGGCACCAAACAGGTCAGGGCGCTGATTAACCACAGCCCCCACAAGCAAGCCTCCATTAGACCCCCCTTGCACGGCCAGTTTTTGCGGCGTTGTATATCCCTCACTTACGAGATATTCACCCGCAGCAATAAAGTCATCAAACACATTTTGTTTTTTTAACTTTGTGCCTGCTTTGTGCCACTCTTCCCCATATTCGCCGCCGCCGCGAATATTCGCGAGAGCAAACACACCCCCCATTTCCATCCACGCCAAACGGCCAACAGAAAAGCCGGGGGTTAAAGAAATATTAAACCCGCCATAACCATAAAGCAGGGTTGGGGCACCATTGGATATATCAATGCCCTTTTTGTGGGCAATAAACATCGGCACACGGGTGCCGTCTTTCGATGGATAAAATATTTGCGAGACTTTATAATCATCAGGATTAAAATCAACTTTCGCTGACTTAAACACAGATGCCTCGCCCGTTTTCACATCAGCCTTATAGATGGTTGGCGGCGCATTAAAACTGGAGAAAGAAAAGAACATTTCTG
>CALLPQ010000177.1 GCA_938015425.1 uncultured Parvularculaceae bacterium
TCTCGCCTTGGTCGGTATCTCGCCTTAATCGGTATATTGCCTTAATCGGTATATTGCCGTAGCCGATAAGACTTGGATAGAGTGATCCAGTTAGATTTGATGCTTATAATTTAGATTCGAGAATTATAATAAAGTAATAAGGGCATATTAGTGATCAGTATTGTTGGGTATAAAAGCAAGAATGTTTTGGCATCGATGTCAATTTTATTATTAACAGGCACGCTTACATCAGGGTGTACCATTATCAGTGGTCATGATTCTATTGTGAGGAACGACACTGAAACATCAACCCGACAAGAGAGTAACACACCCCTTTCAACCGCCGCCAAAGAGCTTGCTTCAACCCCGTGGCCGCAACCCCAAAAAATAACCCTGCCCAGCCGTATGGCCGGTGTTGTCTTGGGTAAAAGTCAGGAAAAGACCATCAGTGTCGACCCTGTTGAAGCTTATTTCAAGCAACTGAACCTTCGCGTATTACAGGCCAACAACCAGGCCCAAAATGTTAATCGATTTACATTATTGCAAAAAGATGCCGCGGAACATTTATTAACCGCCAGCAAAGTGACCGATGCGGTATACGCATCCATCACTTCAGAAAACGTAACCAATGTGGATATAAATGTTGCTGAAGAATCAATTTCGAATCTTCGCACTGCCCGAAATATCTATATCAAGACCTTAAAAAAGTTGGAAAACGACGGGGAAGACATTGACCCGGCTGATATTTCAACCCTTAAAAAAGACTTCCTGAATGCCAGCCGCCAGCTTGGAAGGGCAACAGACGATCTTGCTGACCGGTTGAATGATAATGATCAGCGCCCGTCTGATTCGGTTTCGAATTTTATCCGTAGCCGCTAGCTTTAACTACATGCCCCTAAGCGTATAACCCTCAAAGCATACAATATTGTAGTCAAAAGATTATCCGGCACCGCCAAACACGCTGCCGATTAAGGTTTTGGCAAACGGTAATAGTTGACTTAGATCAACCCCGAACCCTAATGCTGATGCGGCTAAAACACCCCCATAGCCAAGCAATCCAACAGTCCGTGCTATTTTTCGGCGGGCAAAAAAGAAAAAACCAATCCCCAATATAATCTCTACAGGCCCGATAAAACCACCCTCGGCAAAATTATCAATAGGCAAAGACGATAGAACCCTATTGATCAAGCGTTCAACGGGCATTGATTCCAACACGCTTAAATCAGCACCGCGAATGTTTAACGTTCCTACATAGGCAATAGCGCCAGCACAAACACCTTGCATCATATCTTTGGCAAATCCGAAAAGATTAATCATTCTACATCCCCAAACTCGTTTCCTGTGTAAATTATGATATCTGATAAAGTTAACTCGCTCCAGCATGATCACTAGAAAAGGTAGAAAAATGGCATATCATGGCAGGATAAAGGTATTTATCTCGGTAATCATCAAACCTCTTCCCTCTGCTGTTTCACACTTTACTCTTTTTCCTTTTCCCAGCAGGCACTATCATAGGTTCGGAACATATAATCTGCCGACTTTTTAACCATTTCCTCCAAAATCGCTAGATCGATATCTTCAAACTTATTGATGTAGAGGCAGGAACGGCCAATTTTATGCTTGCCCAATTTAGCCAATAAATCTCCATGCTCACGAAACCCTTGCATAATATATAAAGTCATTGCGGTTTTGCGGGGTGAAAAACCCGTAATGAAAAAATCCCCCTCACGACCACTGTCATATTTATAATGATAGTGCCCAAACCCGATAATGCTTGCACCCCAAAGAACAGGTTTGGCACCCGTCACTTTTTTCATAAGATCAAGTGTGGTGCACGCATCGCGTTGGCGCACTTTATGGTCAATGCTTTTAATATAGGCATTAACGTCACCCAATGTCGGCTGTGTTTTATTTGCTGCCATAAATATTTCTACCTAGTTTGGATTCATGATAATGGTCTTCATCAGATTATATTAAACGCATATTAAACGCTAAGAATATTCAAAATTTCCCCGAACTTTGTTTATCTCTTTATAATTTTAAGATCGGTGCCATGACCCAAAATAAAAAAATGCAAGCCATATTAAGCCGTGAGGTCGGCGGGCCAGACAGTTTGACCCTCGAAGAATGCCCAATGCCAAGCCCTGCAAAGGGGCAAATTCTCGTTAAAGTCGCAGCGGCCGGGGTGAACTTTCCTGACACGTTGATTATCCGTGATCTTTATCAATTCAAACCGCCACGCCCCTTTTCACCAGGCGGTGAAATTGCCGGTCATGTCACCGCCATCGGCGAGGGCGTTACCTCTTTTAAAGAAGGGGATCGGGTATTGGCCCTAACGGGCCATGGGGGTTTTGCCAGCCATATTGTCATTCACGAAAACACCGCTATTTCAATCCCTGACAATATGCCTTTTAATGACGCCGCCGCTTTTATGATGACATATGCAACATCGCAATATGCTTTAAAAAACCGGGCCCACCTTAAGAGTGGAGAAAGCCTGTTCATCTTGGGGGCTTCGGGCGGTGTTGGATCAGCGGCCATAGAACTGGGGAAAGCGTGGGGCGCGCGCATTATCGCAGGGGTTTCCAATGAAGAAAAAGCACAATTTTGCCATGATCTCGGTACGGATGAAACAATAATTTACCCAACCGGAAAACTGGACCGAGATGCCCAAAAATCCTTTTCAAGCGAAATAAAAAAGCACACAGGCGGTAATGGTGTCGATATCATTTATGATAGTGTTGGCGGTGATTATGCCGAGCCAAGTGTGCGCGCCATGGCATGGGAGGGGCGGTATCTGGTCATCGGGTTTCCCGCCGGTATTCCCGCCATTCCCCTAAATCTGACCCTATTAAAAAACTGCCAGATTATGGGCGTTTTCTGGGGAGCCTTCACGATGCGAGATCCAAAAGGCCATCAAGAAAACATGATAGAGCTTTTTAATCTTTATACAGAAAACAAAATCAAACCCCGTATCACCAAAGAATTTTCCTTAAAAGATGCAGGCAAAGCCCTACACCATCTGGAAAGTCGTAAGGCTTCGGGAAAACTGATTATAACGCTTGACCAAGATTGAGTGATTAAAACCAAACGCCAAAATAAAAATTAAAAAAAATGCTGCACCAATTTTGGGTGCAGCATTTCTCAATTTTTAATCCATTACTGTTTTAGCTAATCCTTAAAAATCAGCCTGTAAGCGCACATACCAAAACCCACCATTAATACCAAATGGTGATGTAATTGGCGTTGTTGCCCCAAGGAAGTTCAAGACACCGTTTTGCTCATCATCAGCAAAATTATCAAAGATATTCTCACCACCAACAGCAATCGAGAACTGATCGGTTAAACGGGCCCGTGCTTCAATATCAACCAATATTTCGGATCCAAAAAATGCTTCTGTCCCGGGACCACCAGCAAACAATCCGCCGGAATCCGCAAAAGAACCAAATCGATTAACCCGTACAAAACCGCTAAAAGTTTCAGGCGCTGTGTAGTTAAATGTCAACGTTGTACGATTACTAGGCACTTGGTTTTCGAAATCAAAAATTTCACTTGCACTCAACGCATCGGTCAGCGTGTTCGTCACTTCCAGATCATTCCAGTTATGACGGGCATCAATATTTAAATCCCCTAACGCACCAAGATTATAATCAGCAATCAATGCCACATCGATACCTTGAACATCAGAATCAAATGCATTTTGGAAAACTTGCGCTAACCCAACATTGAAGAACCCTTCAGACTCAAGAATACTGTTCGCGGCCGGAACATTATCGCTAAAGTTAATAAGGCGGATACGGTCTTCAACTTCGATATTATAATAATCGACCGTTAAGCGAATATTATCTGCCAGATTAAAGGTCGTCCCCACTGTGAAACTGAAAGATTCCTCAGTGGAAATCTCCCCTGCGCCAAGCGCAGCCGCAGACGCACTGGTAACCGCAAAAGTACCCGCTGGTGTTAACGTTCCATCCGGAAGCGCCGAGGTGGTAATATTGGTGGTGCTCAACTGGCCAGGCGTCGGCGCCCTAAAGCCGGTATTTGCGGTGGCCCGAATGGCAAACCAATCTGTTGGTTGATAACGACCGGAAACTTTCCAGGTGAAACCACCATCAAATTCGGTAAACCCTTCATAACGACCCGCCGCAGCAAAACTAAGCTGTTCCGTTAAATCAACTTCTAGATCAACATAGCCGGCGAAAAAGCCCACTCTGAAATCACCGGCAGTAGAAGGGAAAAACCCTTGGAAACCGTCAGAACCCGGCGTAAATAACCCCGTGGTTGGACCCGCAGCAATAGACGCCGCATCACCCACACCAATTTCATAAGTTTCACGGCGATATTCAGCACCGAACGCAAAGTTGACGGGAGAGGCAAAAGAGCCGGTGTCAAACTCATAAACAAAATCCGCATTGACGCCCAATTCACGTTGGGTCAATGTTCCCGGCTCGAACGAAGTCGGCGATGTCGCCCCAAGGGTTGGATTAATCGCATTGCTCAGATCATAGACAATTTCATTTTCACCAAATCGTCCGGCAAAGTCCCAAGCCAGCCCATAGGCTGTCTTGCCTTTGACGCCAACAACCCCTTCATAATCTTGAATATCTGCGCCAAAAGTTGGCGTAAACCCGCCAGGAAACTGGGCTTGTATAGGATTAACAGCCACAAATCCGGTTGAGCTATTGGCATCAGCGGTTAGAAAATCATTAGGATTTAACCCATCTGCAATAATTGCATCAACAATATTTTGCGGAGCTTCAATTGGGTTACCATCAGCACCAAGAACAGCTAAAGCGCCATTCGGCCCAACGCCCGGTACCCCAAAGGGAGAACGATAAAAGAAATCGCCAATAATGCGCTGATCGGCAAAACTACCGTGACCATAAATTTTGCTGCCTTCATCATTTAAATCAATAGCTGAATTGAAAAACAACCTCACACCTTCAACGTCAGGGTCACCAAAACGTTGACCAAACCCGTCAAGGGGAACCTGATCAAAGCCGATTGCGTTCCCCACATCTACAGCGTCAAGACGCGGGCTACCGGAAAATGTAACATCCGATGTCACATATTCAGCAGTCGCATTAAAAAAGCCGCTATCTGTAAGCGGTAGGCCGATATTGCCTGAAATACGGAAATTTTCACCATCTCCTTGATAGCGTTGCCCATATTGAGCAACAAGACTAATGCCTTCATTACTATCATCAAGAACAATGTTAATCACACCGGCAATCGCATCAGAACCATATTGCGCCGAAGCACCATCCCGCAGGACTTCTAACCGACCAACGGCACCCGAAGGAATAATCCCGAAATCAACCGCTTGGGAACCATTATTGATCGTACCCAAAGGAGAAAACTGCAAATTTACCAATGCCGAACGGTGGCGCCTGCGACCGTTGACCAATACCAATGTCTGGTCCGGTGCTAAATTACGCAAAGTTACAGGGCGCACCAACGCCGTTCCATCAGCAATTGGAAAGCGCTGTGTATTAATAGAAGGGGCAATATTTGTAAGTTGGTTCGTCAAGTCAAACTGGCCTTGATTGGTCAATCTTTCTGACTGAAAAATATCAATCGGTGAAATCGTCTGGCTGGGGTCTTTCCCCGCAACACGGGTACCCGTGACAACAATCTGGTCTACTCCGTCCTCATCTTGATCATTATCTTGAGCATATGCCATCCCCGAAAGTGATGGGCTTGCCACGGCAAGGATTGAACATAGAAAAGAAGTAGTTCTCAAAAAGTTTTTATTGGCATTCTTCGGTTTCATAGAATTAGCCCTCCAGCTATTAATGTTTGCAATCCATCTGAATAAATCGACCAGAA
>CALLPQ010000178.1 GCA_938015425.1 uncultured Parvularculaceae bacterium
GACCGGTTGCCCGATATTGCGTCTCTAGTGGATCAACTTATGGGAAAAAAAGCAGAGCCACGGTTTGATTATATTCAAGCCAACGCTGCATTTGTGGGTAATGAATTAGACGTGTAGGGATATTTTTGCCCCACCAAAACCTATATACCAAAAGTATCAGATCGGGAAAATTTCAGATCCGGAAAGTTTCAATCCGATGAAATCAGTAGGGCGCTTTAAAAAACCGCCTAAAATAAAGCCGCAGCTTTTACGATAAGCAATACCGCCATGATTGTGCCAGTTAAATAGGTACCGGCAGCACCCACAAATTTTCCAATATTGGGGGCGTAGATATTATTCCCCATTAAAACACCACCCGCATGAATATACCGGAACAATACAGAACTCAGCATCAAGATGATCATCCAATAAGGCGTTATCGGGGTTCTAAGGCCCAAAGCCAATATCATCAAAGTTAACATCGGCACATATTCACAGCAATTTCCATGGGCACGAATAGCTTTCCTCAAACCACTTGTTGGGTCTGCCTCGGCCTCCCCTTGGGTTATGATCACCGAACTACGTTCACGGGAAACATTCATCCCTAAAATAAAAACCAAAAGCCCCAATAACCCAACCGATAAAAGTGCAGCCGCCATCATCAAATCCTATTCATAAAAACTATCTGAAACGAACTATCCCATAACACATAATTGCTGCAACTAAAAAACCCCTCTCGCCATAAACGAGAGGGGTTAAAAGCTCAAACACGGTATATTAGAAACTCGGATTTTTAATTTAATTCTGGGCGATACGCACATTACCAACAAGAATATTCGTAAGACGAATATCTTCGATAGTGTTGACAATTTCTGACATCATCTCAGTTTCACAACGACGCTCAGCAATGATCGTGGTTAGAGATCTACGGCCATTGCTTGTGCATACATTTTTTACAGAACGCATAAGACGGTTTGCAACACGCTCGGCACCTTTTTCAGTTGTAACTGAAGTTGATTCGTAAGAAAATTTAAAGTCAGCAGCCGAAGCAGCAGGAGCATTAGCCACAAGAGCAGCAGCAGAAGCGATAGCAATTACGATAGATTTAGTCATGATTAATCTCCAAAAAATAAAAAAGCTGTTAGATGAAAGCTTCAAGAAATTGAAATTATATTTCAAATCTTTGAAACTTTCTGCCACGGCTTAAATATCGTTATGGTTTAGGTTGCAATGCACAAAAACGTGAGATGAGCAATTCGATTGATTTTAGTGTTTTGCGCTAACAAATTAGAGCTTTTCACTCATACACTCTATTTTCTAGTGTTTAACTGTCATTTTCGGATCATCATTATTTTGGAAAATCACAAATAAAAAGGCAGTCACGATTAAGATTGCGTAAAACCTGTCAAATCAATGCTGTGCATATCTTTAAAAACAGTATTTCATGGCAATTTTATATTGCACTGCAAAAATCCCTTAAGCGGGAAGCAAAACATCGCCATTTTAGCGATTGCACCCGTGAAAAAATGAGGCCTTATTAACAATTTTGTTGCCATCCTCACTTGTACAGACTCACCTATACAGTCTTACTCATCCAGACTTACTCATAAAGCAACCAAGTTACCAAACCGGCCCTTCCATGGGTCTGTCTACCTATTTGGATTAGTATATCCGGCGCCCCATCTAACCTTCCCATCATTGATGCTATCTATTCATCCAGACGAGAAGGCATCTCGCCCACAACCAATTGTGGGTCTAAAAGGCGTCCTGTCCACCGCATTGACCAGTGAAGATGCGGACCTGTCACCCGGCCCGTCGCCCCCACCGCGCCAATGATTTCGCCCTTCTCCACACGCTGGCCAGGTTCAACATCAATGCGTGACATATGCAAAAACGCGCTTTCTAGCCAATGACCATGATCAAGCAGCACCAACCCGCCTTCAAAATACATCCCCGACTTGGCAAGCGTAATAATGCCCCCCGCGGGTGCACGAATAGGGGTGCCCGTTGGGCGGGCAATATCCACACCGGAATGTGGTCGTTTAGGTTCACCATTCAGTATACGGCGCGATCCGAATTCACCACTAATACGCCCTATGAGAGGCCACTGAAAGCCATCAACAAAATCCGCCCCGTCTTGGGTTCTAGAGCGGGCTTTTTGTTTCAGTTCGCGATCAATGCCAATTTTTTCTAACTGTTCCTTTGTATAACCAGAAACCTTTGATTGATCGAGACCGTTAATGCGTTCTTCTTTAAATTTTTTATCGGCAATTTCAATTGTATGTCGCTCAACGCTGCCATCGGCTTGGGTCACTAATAAAAGCGCCGTTAAATCACTATCACGGCCAAACCCCACAACAAATCGCCCTGCCTCATCAACCTTTACTTGCTTACCGTCAAGGCGCACGCTGGCGCCGGGTCTGGTTTGACCAAACAACAACCCACCCTGACTAAAACTACCCGTTAACGTAAAAGTACGAGGTTCACCATCCGTAAAATCGGATCGACGCGTTAATCGCGTTTGTTCATCGCTAACCGGATCAATATTAATTGTCTGGTCAATGGCTTGCTCAGAGGTTTGCACAGTGGTTTGCTCAGTAGCTTGGTCAGCAACTAAATCTGTAGATGACACAAGTTCGACCCCTGTAGCCCCTTTATCGGTTACCGGATTTTCTGGAGACCCTGCATCTTTACGTATCATTGCCTGTCTTTGTATAACAGGCTCTTGCTGTTTAACGGCTTCTTCTTGTAATTTTGAGGAAGCCGTGGCCGCAACAGCGCCGCGATCAGAAGGCACATTATTATCCGGAGAAGGTTGGGCAACACAACCCGCTAACGACACAGCAAGCATTAATGGTACTTTGTATACAGACATCTTAAAATTTTTCACCTTCATCTCCTCATATAATCACTGGCTCGCTTATTTGCGCCTGACTATCTATTCTTTTGATCGGGCTATTCTTTTGATCGGGGCGTAAAACCAAACCCTTTTGTGGCCGCCTCTGCATCAATATAAGCTTCCTGACGTTCAACATTCCAATATTTCAAATCCTCAAGCAAAATACGCTTGCCGGTAACCGCACACACAACATAGGCACCCGCTTCAATAATATCGATTTCTGCATCACTATAGAGCAATTTTGCCTCGCCATTCGCACCCTTTAAAAAATCCATTTAAAACCCTAACATCAGTTACTCATTTTAATTATTGCCGCAAATTATAATCATCATCCATAAAGCCGATCAAACCAGGGAGCGCTCATAAATCCGGTATGTTTTATCGGCGACACCGCCAATTTCTTCTAGCATGGTCATCATCGCTTTATTACTTTTTAATATCCACGATAACTCCGCATTGACAATCCCGTTATCCACACTGCTATCGTTCACCATCTCGATAATTTTATAGGCGAAGGCAGCACCAAGGGGCTTACCTTGATAATCTTTACGAATGCCCATTAAAGGCATGCGTGCCTGTGTCACGCCTTTCACTTTAAGGCGCCATAAAAATTTGATCCAGTTCAACGGTAATAATTTTCCATCAAAATCTTTGATAATCTCGTTAATGTTCGGCAACACAATACCAAAGGCAATCGGTTCACCATTGACCAAACACATCACCGTATTATGGCGGGTTATAATGGGCCGCAAATCAGAAGCCATATGCCGGGCCTCCACCTCACTCAACGGCACAAAACCCCAATTATCCGCCCAAGCATTATTAAAAATTTCAACCGCTGTTACGACTTCTTGTTGAAAATTTTTAAAATCGAAATTTCGCACTTCCACATGATCTTTATTCACAAGTTTTGCCACAAATTTCGAGCGGCGCTCCGGCATAAACCCTTTGCGCGCAGGATACCAAAATGCCACCATATCACTGGCCGCTTCATAAGCACGCCCTTCAACATAGCGTTGATAATAGGGACGCCCATGAGGCATTAAAACTGCCGGCGAGCGCTCAAACCCTTCTATCAGCAAACCACATTCTTCATTAACCGAAAAATTATAGGGACCAGAGACCGTCTCCATACCCCGCTCACGCAACCAAGCCTCTGCCGTATCAAATAGCAAACCGATTACATTTTCATCGTCTATGGCTTCAAAATATCCAAAATGGCCTTTTTTAACACCGTAATGGTTTGTATAAGCCTTATTGATGATGGCGCCTATACGCCCCACCGGCTGATCCCCCCGCATCACCAACCACAATTGGTGTTCATTATCTTTTAATAAGGGGTTTTTTTCAGGGTGTAGTCTGGCCAACACCTCATAATCTAAGGGTTGCACAAAAGATTTATCGTCCCTGTACACATCAAGCATCATGCGTACAAAAATTTTACGCTCTTGCGGTGTGTGCACCGGCTTTAACACTAAATCATCGAGAGCCATATTTATCAAACCCTTTATCTATCTCAGGGTTCATTGATACACTTAATTGCCTAATTACGTAACTTGATTTTTATATTTGCACCCGATTGAGGAACAGAAAACAGGGTTTTTTCAAGCGGCGGCGCGCTAAACCTGATTTTCGGGTTTTGCGACATGCCGTAAGGTTCCGCCGGAATACCAAACGCACCTTTATTCAATTTAAAATCAGCATTCTCATCGTGATAGACCGCAACAGAAAAATTTCCTTCACTGGGCGCATTCAAACAAAAATGCGTTTCAGGGGACTTCGCGGCAAAGCTAAGCTGGGTAATGCGCCCGGCTTTCTTTAAAAATGCAGGTGTGTCCTCGGCATACAGATCCACCACAATAAGCCCGATGCTTTTTTTGACCTTGGTCACGATGACGCGGATTTCCTGATCCTCGCCGCGACAACTCACATGCTCAAAGTCGAAAGAGCCTTTATCTTGCTTCTGGTTTTGATTTGCGGTGAGCGCATGTGCACTAACTGGGCCGAAAACAGGCCCAGCATCAAAATCCAAAGCACCCCCCAAAGGCACAAAATTAGTGCCCAGCAAGATCGCAGCGCTTATCACTGACAGGCTGAATTTAGACATCATGGCACTCCTAAATACTCTACATAAAATTCAAAACACCCGTCCTTTGAGTAACGGGATTAATAGTTTAATATGTATAATCAAATCATGGCATTACTATAGGTATAAATGTGCTTTAATTGTGGTTAAACTCACAATCTTGTACGGACGCAAAATCACTGCCGATTCTAGCCGTACCACTGAGAATATAGGGCCACTGGGAATATAGGACCACTGGGAATATAGGGCCACCGGAAATACCGTGGTAATTTTAAGGCCATATCGACACACCAATACAAAGCACTTATCTCCACGCTTGTTATGTTTAAGTCATTTGAGCCGTTTATATTATATATTATTGAGACATCTTTTATTTTGCATCGACAAATTGCGCCGCCATCCCATTATAAGCGGCAACAATCTTATCAAGATCATCACCGTTGTGGGCCGCCGATACACTCAACCGTAACAAAGAGGTCGCATTAGGCGTGCCCGGAGGGATCGCCAAATTCACATAAACCCCTTGCTCCAACAAAAAGCTCCATGCTGCAAAGGCAATTTCCCGATTTGGAAACAATACGGAAATAACCGGTGCCGGGTCCGCCGCAAGGGTAAAGCCCAACTGTTTTATGGACCCGTGAAGTCGTGCAACATTTTCCCATAATTTGGTGCGGATTTCATGCTTCGAGCGAATTGCGGTTAAGGCCGCTGTGGCCGACGCGATATTTGCAGGCGAAGGCGAGGCGGTGAACATATAAGGCCGCGAGGAAAACCTTAAATATTCCAGCTCTTTATGGCGCGAGGCCACAAATCCGCCAATCGAGGCAAGGCTTTTGGAAAAAGTACCCGAATAAAAATCAATATGCTCCATCATATCATCGGCTTCAGAACATCCACGCCCTGTTGACCCATAAACACCAAAAGAATGAGCCTCATCCACATACAGCATGCCCCCATGCTTATGGGTTACCTCGGCAAATTCTTTAATCGGGGCCACATCCCCAAACATGGAATACATCCCCTCAATGCAGACCAATCGGCCTTTTAATTCGGGGTCAAGTCTTGCCATTCTTTTATCAAGACTTTCAGGAGAATTATGACGAAACCGGATTGTTTCCGCACCGCTTAATTGGCACCCATCATAAATACAGGCATGGCAATCGGCATCGATCAAGATAACATCCGAGCCCGGATGGGCCAACGCCGAGATAGCCCCTAAATTTGCCTGATATCCAGTCGAGAAAACCACACAATGACCAAGGCCCAGATAATCCGCCAATTGTTCTTCTAAATGTCGGTGCCCTGAAAATGTGCCATTGGCAAAACGCGAGCCTGTTGTGCCAGTGCCTTGTTCCGCCAACGCGGTTTGCGCCGCTTTTATGGCCTCTTCCTGAAATGTTAAACCAAGATAATTATGCGTCCCCGCCAGCACCGTTTCCCGCCCTTTAATCTTTGCTCGGGTCGGGCTTATGATTTCTTCCATCACCACCGTAAACGGATTTTTACCAATATCCGATAGCTGGTTATAAACCACCGCTTTATCTTCAAACTTATCAAACAAATTCATACATCACTCAGTGGGGGCTCTGGATCATAGATCGGGTTTTATGATTATTGCTTCTTTATCTCATGAATGGCATCAACCAGTTCGCCAATGGTTTTAATTTCAGAAATCACGTTCATGGGAATTGAAATATCATAATTGTCTTCAATCTCCATCACAACATCCAAAACCGCAACACTTTCTGCCTCAAGATCAGCTATAAAATCGGTTTCACGGGTCAATTTCAACCCTTTTTGATTAATCGGCTCAATCAATGAGCAAATCTTATGAAAAACCAAATCATTATCTTCTTGAATAGCGCTCATGCTTGTTCTCTGTGTCTATCCTGCGGGATTCTATAAATATCATTCCCTTTCTATAGGACAAGCCCGATAGGTCAACAGATTATAGACCAACGGGACCCATGATATATAAACCAAAGCAGACAAATTAGAGGAGTGCGACATCAACTATTTCACCCCTTTAACCCCCACAATGAATGATGGGCCTTTTAATAGCCCTGTAAAACCCCGTAAAATCCTATAAAAAATTGTGCGCTTTATACCATTGACTTGTTCTTTCAAATCCTTCGCGCAAGGATATTTGCGGCTTCCACGGGGTCAACTCGCTCAGCAAATGATCTCTCGCAGCCCAATCATGGTAGAAAAACTCGTCAATCTTCTCTCCCGTTACCATGGGGGCTTGCCCCAACCAACGCATCACTTGGCTGGACGGGATTGCCCACGCCTTTAATACGGGCTTGGGAAGCGCCAATAGGCGCACTTTTACACCCAGACTTTGCCCACAGGCTTTGGCTATTTGTGTCCAGCTGTGACCATCTTTTTCTTGATCGCCAACCTCATACACCTTCGCGACCTCACCATGATCCATTGCGGCCACAACAGCTTGAACAAAATCCTCCACAAACAAGATGGAGGCACGGCGCTCTACCTGACCGCCAGGAATGGGGGCAAGGCCACGTTTGACCGATTTAAAAAACGGCAAGGTCGCCAAATCATGAGGACCATACATAGCCGGGGCCCGCAATACCAAAGCAGCAGAAGGGCAAGCTTGAAAAACCACATCTTCGCTTTGTCTTTTGCTTTTCGCATAGGTGGAAATGTGGTCCTGCCGCGCCGCCAATGAAGAAATATGTATAAATTTTGGTGGATTGTTTAAAGACCCGCCCGATAAACCGTCAGCAAATATTCTCGCTAAATTACCGGCACCCTCACAATTTGCCGTAAAAAAATCTTGCGATTTAAGTGCATGGGTTAACCCCGCACAATGAACAACAAAATCCGCCGCATCACAAAAATCTTTTAACGCATCATCATTATGTAAATCACCAGAAATAGGCTGGGCTTTAGGGTGCTTACGGATATTTTCATCCAACTTTTTAACGTCGCGAACTAAAAGCTTAACCCGATGCCCTTGGTCCAATAAATGCTGGGTGATGGCCCTGCCAACAAACCCCGTTGCCCCCGTGACAGCAATAGTTTTTGGCTTTTGGTGTATACTATTCATAAAATTTCTAACCGTCGTTTTGGCGGCTATTCTCTATTCTAAAGGGAGCCTAAGAGCCTGAATCAGAAATCGTTAAACATCTTCATCAGGTTGTAAATCAGATATTCATTTCAACACTTTCACACGGTTTCGGCTCTCATTTTGTAAAGTGAGAGCCTGAGGTGCAACGAGTTGGAGCAAACTGACGTCTGACCCATAACTTTTTATATCTTACCTCGCTTTGCTGTTTAGGCTCTCAGAGGCAATTTTAAGGGCGGCCTCTTAATTCCAGATAGCAACAAAAAGCTCTAACACCTTACGCGGAGATACACCAAACATAAAATAGTTTAAAAATATCCGCATACTGATGAAATATTCTATGTTTGAACGCTGACATAAAATGAACAGCCACTTAGCCAAAAGCGCTATGGTTTTTTAAAGCGCGTTTGAATTTACGGTTTGTGCATTTGACGTGACGCGATCAAACTCACCCTGCAAATATTTATCGCGCACTTTAGCGCGTGAAAGTTTGCCCGATGACGTTACCACCATAGAATGCGGACGCACCAAAATCACTTCTGCTGGCGCCCCTACAGCTCGCTGGATCACCTCGGCAATCTCACGCCGCAAGCTCTCACGTTCTTCATCTGACAGACCGCCGCGACATTCCACAACGCAAACAACACGCTCGCCGCTGCCAATATCAATTGAAAATGCCGCAACCCCGCCTTGGCGCACATTCTCAACATCTTCTACAGCCCATTCGATATCTTGTGGCCAAATGTTCCGTCCATTGATAATAATCAAATCTTTTGCACGGCCTGTGATAATAATATTCCCTTCAAGGGAATATCCCATATCTCCCGTATCAAGCCACTCTCCGTAAAACATTTCTTTGGACGCCGCCTCGTCAGAATAATATCCCGAGGTCAAACTTGGGCCTTTAATAAATATCCGCCCCACCTCGCGGTCCGCATTAACCACCCCTTGATCATTACGCACTTCCAGATCATGATCTGGCAAAACCTGGCCACATTTTACAAAAGATCGTTTATGTTCTTCAGAGGTAAGCGTCGTCGCCGGTTGCGCAATACCGGACCGATTATAGTGGCGCATATCCACATGATCAATCCCCACCGGTTCTTCAATTTCAGAAAACGCAATCGCCAATGTTGCCTCGGCCAACCCGTAACTGGGTGTAAAAGATGTTGCATCGAAGCCCACATCTTTAAACGCCTCGGAGAATGAATTCAAAGCTTCACTGCGGACCATATCACCGCCTATGCCGGCGACCCTGATGCTGCTCAACTCTAGGGTTTCTTTATCCGACGGCTTCACCCGTTTAGCGGCCAATTCATAGCCAAAAGACGGGCTATAGGTAATGGTGGTTTTCGCAGAAGAAATTAAATTGAGCCACATGAGCGGCCTACGGACAAAATCAGACGTGGCAATAAAATCAACACTACGCTGACCAAATAACGGGGTCAAAACAAAACCAATCAATCCCATATCATGATAAAGCGGCAGCCAGCTGGCGGCACGGTCATTGTTCGTTAGTTTTAAACCGTGATTAGAAATCGCATGGAGATTACTGGTGACGGACTTTTGTGTGCCGATAACGCCTTTAGGGGCACTCGTAGATCCGGAAGAATATTGAATATAACATCCTTCATCCGGACCAAAGGCAACGGGTTCTACCCCTTCAACTTCCACCGTCTTTAGGGTTTCATAGGTTATTACCTCAACCCCAGAAACTTCTCCAGAAACTTCTTGTGCGGCTTCTTGCATAAAGTCCGACAGATTTTCAGGTCCGATTGCCACTTGGGCGCCAGCCCCCCTAAGCATCTGTTTTAGTTGTAAGATATAGCCATTTTTACCGCCAAGATTAACCGGCATTGGCATCGGCGCGGGTATCATCCCCGAATATTGGCATGCAAAAAAGGTGACAATAAAATCCGCACTGGTTTCAGCCACCAGGCAAATCCGGCTGCCCCGTTCAAACCGGTCCGTTAAATATGTGGCCAAAGCGCGAGAGCGATCTCGAAGGTCGCTATAGGTCAAAATCTCTTTAAGTTTTCCCTTAAGGGCATAAAAATTATACCCCGTCTCCCCTTGCGCTGCATAATCAAGGGCTTGGGTTAAAGTCTGAATGGTCTGAAGACAAAATGGCAAATCCTGATTAATGGTTGGTGTTGGCACCAAACCGGTATCAGCCCCTATACCTACATTGGACGAGACAGAAGGCTTATCTCCAGAAGGCTTATCTCCAGAAGGCTTCTGTCCAGAAGTTTGGCGCCCGGAAGAAGGGCCATCAACAGGTGAACTTACGGAAAGGCTATTCCCTGATCGGGCTTTTCCGTTTGGCGTTTGCTGGTCTTGCATAGGGGTCGATTCTATTTTTTGATTATTCACAAGGCTAGAGGGTAGATCCGGAATAGTATTTATCGCCAATTTAGATTTTGAATCAGTAGATTTTATTGATTTAGACGACATACACTCTCCCATCAAAAGCATATAGCCCCTCATAATCACAAAAAGGATGTCTCCTAAGACTAATTTTCACATTCATTGTATCCATTAGTAATAAGATGCCCTGTTCAATATCAACGATCAACGAAAAAGCCATGTCCTAAGACCGTTTTCGCCTACTACACTATCCGTTTATCCCCCAACGCTCATATCACGCTATAGACGAGCACACAAATAAACGACATTTCAATCAGGCCAGATAGCGCGCCTAGCGTCAATGGACAATGCTCACAAGACAAAAAAAACTTCAAAATTTACACAGATATATTTCATATAGGGGATTTTTGGTGTGAAACCTTCTTTTTAGGGGTAAGGGATGAAATTTGGTCGCATTTTGAAGGCTTGTCTTTAGGGCCCATCCATATCATATAAAGGGCACGCATACTTGCGGTTTTGTTCCTTTATCCATAGCGGAGATATCATGCGTTTATTTATTGGCTATAAAGCATGGAAAGAAGAAGAATATTTACTCAGTCGCATGGATCTGAATGATCTTCGGCGCGCTTATATCACCTATCCAGGAATACAGGTTTATTTCGTGTTGACGATCATTGCCGCAGTTATCGCTTTGGGGACTATGACCTCCCCCCTTCGTTTATTGATTGCCTGTGCTGCTAGTGTGTTTTTATATCCCGCAATCTGGTACTTTTTACACCGGTTCGTCCTCCATAACCCGCTTATGTATAAATCACCCTTAACCGCGGCTATGTGGAAACGCACTCATTACGATCATCACCGGTTTCCTAATGATTTATCCGTACTTTTTGGCGGCCTGCAAACAACCCTACCGACAATCCTGATTTTTACGGGCCCAATCGGCTGGCTCATAGGCGGTTTTTCTGCCGCCATGGCCTCAATTTGCGCCGCATTGATTATGACTTGTATCTATGAGTTTTGGCATTGCGGCCAACATTTAGCTTTCGAACCAAAATCCGCCTTTTGGAAGCGCATTAAAAAGCTCCACCTTGCCCATCATTATCACAATGAACATGGCAATTTTGGCATTACCAACTTTGTTGTGGACCAACTGGTAGGCACCCATTACGAAGAAAAAGAAGAAATGCCCCGCAGCCCCACAGCCCGCAATCTTGGATATACAAAAGAGATGGCAGAAAAATACCCTTGGGTAAAAAACCTGACGGATACAGATGGCAAGTCAGGACAAGGGCTCAGCTCCAAATCGATCTAGATCTAAAATACTAAATCAGTAGCTTTTATCTGCCGCCCTTTGATCTCGGCCTCTAAAACCATGTGAATTCTAAAACCATGTGAATACAGGCACTCAAATCGCATGCGGCAATAGCTATTTCAGCTGCTTTCGAACGTCACAAGCCGTAGATTAGTAAGCTATACGGCTTCCCGTTTTAGAAAATATCTCTCACAGTAAAAGCAAAACAGCCTTACTCACTTATTCTCTTGATTTATGGCTGCCATTTTGCCAGTTTCTCGCGACTTAGAAGATTGGCATTTGTACTGTCATTACGAATCAAAAGAGGGTACGAACAGTTAATCTAAAAAACTGAAACCAACGGGAGCTAAAGCTCCCTAAAAAAATTATCCGAGGAAGGTTAGACATGGGCATAGAGCTTTGGTTGGTCATATTGGCCGGCTTGCTAGCAATTGTGTACGGCGTTGTAACGGCGAAAGCCGTTATGGCTCTGCCAGCAGGCAATGAAAGAATGCAAGAAATTGCAGGCGCTATTCAAGAAGGCGCGCAAGCGTATCTAAACAAGCAATATAAAGCAATTGGTATCGTGGGTGTGGTTGTTCTCATCGCCTTACTGATCGTGTTCGGGTTTGACCCCATTCCTGCGGGCGGGTTCGTCATCGGGGCTGTATTGTCCGGTCTTGCCGGCTATGTTGGTATGATCGTTTCTGTACGGGCCAATGTGCGGACAACACAGGCAGCAAGTGAAAGCCTTAGCCAAGGCCTTTCGGTTGCCTTCCGTGCGGGTGCCGTGACGGGCATGTTGGTTGCTGGTCTCGCCCTTATTGGTATTGCAGGGTATTACGCCTTTATGGTTCACGCACTGGGCATGGCGCCCGAAAGCCGTTCGGTCGTAAACGGACTGATTGCCCTATCACTTGGTGCTTCTTTAATATCCGTATTTGCCCGTCTTGGCGGCGGTATCTTTACAAAAGGTGCTGACGTTGGCGGCGATATGGTTGGCAAGGTCGAAGCGGGTATCCCTGAAGATGATCCTCGTAATCCGGCAACAATTGCTGATAATGTTGGTGATAATGTCGGGGATTGCGCCGGTATGGCAGCCGACCTTTTCGAAACCTATGTTGTGACCGTTGCAGCCACCATGGTTTTGGGATCAATTTTATATCCTAATATTGCAAGTCAATTAATGTTTTACCCCCTCGCTATTGGCGGTGTCTGCATTTTGACGTCGATCGCAGGCACTTTTGCAGTACGCCTTGGTCAAGGTTCAACCAACATTATGGGGGCTTTATATAAGGGCTTGATTGTTACAGGTATTTTATCACTGATTGCGATCGCCATCGTCACCAGTATGACATTTGGCCTTGGAAAAACCATTCCGGGTACAGATTTCACGGGGATGAGCCTACTATTGTGTGGCTTTGTAGGCCTTGCAATTACCGGCTTCATTGTGGTGATAACAGAATATTACACCTCCACCAGCTTTCGCCCTGTTAAATCCGTGGCGGCAGCGTCTGAATCCGGTCATGGAACAAATGTGATCCAGGGCTTGGCGATTTCTCTGGAAGCCACAGCGGCTCCCGCCTTGGTGATTGTCATTGGCATCATCGCCACCTACAATCTCGCTGGCCTTTTTGGTATCGCAACAGCGGTGACCACCATGCTAGCCCTTGCAGGGACTATTGTTGCCCTTGATGCATTTGGTCCGGTTACGGATAATGCGGGCGGTATCGCAGAAATGTCTGGTCTTGAAGGCTCCGTACGGGAGACGACCGATGCTCTTGACGCTGTGGGTAACACCACAAAAGCGGTCACCAAAGGGTATGCCATTGGCTCAGCGGGCCTTGGCGCGTTGGTTTTATTTGCAGCCTACACAAAAGATATCGAACATTTTACATCCCATCCTAAAGACTTTCCGTGGTTTGATGGTGTTGTGGTCGATTTCTCTTTATCCAATCCTTATGTGATCTCGGGATTATTTGTGGGCGGTCTATTACCATTCCTCTTTGGGGGGATGGCTATGCAAGCCGTTGGCCGCGCAGCCACAGCAATTGTTGAAGAAGTACGTCGTCAATTCAAAGCAGATTCCGGCATTATGGCAGGGACATCACGCCCCGATTATGCACGGGCTGTGGACATGCTAACCGGTGCGGCGATTAAAGAGATGGTTGTCCCTTCCCTTTTACCGATCTTCTCACCAATCGTTTTGTTCTTCGTTATTGGCGGGATTGCCGGCAAAGATCAGGCCCTATCAGCATTAGGAGCTATGTTGATTGGTGTGATTATCACTGGTCTTTTTGTTGCGATTTCCATGACCGCTGGCGGCGGCGCATGGGACAACGCGAAAAAATATATCGAAGATGGAAATCATGGCGGCAAAGGATCCGAAGCCCACAAAGCATCCGTCACTGGCGATACTGTGGGTGACCCGTATAAGGATACGGCGGGTCCAGCGGTAAACCCGATGATTAAAATCACCAATATCGTTGCCTTGTTATTGCTAGCGGTTTTTGCTGGCTAATGCGGTTTCGATAAAAACGGTTTTTATACATTAATGAGCCCCGATGATACCATCGGGGCTTTTCTTTTTGCTCTAAACACGCCACAAACTTCCATGATGGATGGCCCAATGACGGATAGTTTTCCTTTTAAAGCAATTATATTTGATTGTGACGGTGTGCTTGTGGACAGCGAAGTGCTGGGCTTGGCTGATACTGTTGCCTATTTAAAAAACCACGGATTCTCATGGGAAGCACCGGACCTTATCCGCAAATTCACAGGATATCGTGATGATGTATTCCGCGCTATGCTGGAAGACGCTTACCAGGATTTACATCAAGCGCCAGCGCCAAGCCACCTGTTTGAAGGATTGGTCGAAACAAGACGCGCCAGAAAAGATGAGTTACAAGCCATTCGCGGCGCCCGCGAGATTATTCAAAAATTAAACCAATACAATATCCCTATCGCTGTGGCCTCTTCCTCCCGGGGGGTCTATCTGGAACGCAAACTCAAACATACGCATCTATGGGATCTCATAGCCCCCCATATATATTCGGCAGAGCGCGTTGCAAATGGTAAACCCGCTCCTGATATATTTTTATACGCTGCCCATAAGATCAATATAAACCCTAGTGAATGTCTGGTTATTGAAGATAGCGCCCAAGGGGTAATCGCAGGGTGTAACGCGCAAATGACGGTGTGGGGGTTTATAGGCGGGGGCCATTGTTTTGAAGGCCATGGGCAGCGCTTAAAAGAGGCTGGTGCCAATGAAACCTTTGAAAGCTTTGACCTTTTGCAAGCACAAATTTTTAAATCCCTTTAAAACTCATTTTAAATCTCATTGCCAATAACTGATAACACATAGCCCACACTGGCTTTTCGGCCTTATGAAGGCTTCTTTTCGGTATCAATTACCCAATAAATACAGATAGTTAAAAAGAAAAAACGCATTTTTTGCGCTTTCTGATTGACATGGCGCACTTCGTGCATGTATAAATATAACAAATTTATGACAGTTATTTGTCATTTTTATTACATATTACACCTGCCGCTCCATTCTTACTGATGCTTATAAGTTTTTAAAGACAAGACAGAAGGTGGATAAGCAGACAGACAGTCGAGGTTACCATGTCGCAAAAACAACAAGCACACACCGTTAGACGCCCCGTTTTATATATGATCGTCGGTGCCCTTGGCATCGCCCTTGCCTTGCCCCTAGCCTTGGCATCAGGCCAAACCAAAATGGGCGGGCTGTTTGATGAATGCTATGCTGTTGAATGTTCGAACACACCCGCATTTGCCGATTTGCAGGAAAAATAAAGACCGTCATAAAACTGTTACCTTGTCCCTGTATTGACCTATAATCATCATAGGTTTTTAAGGCGCATTTTGTGACATTTGATATCACCCTTTTTGCTGCACTTGGTTTTTTCTTTGCGGCTTATGCCGTCGTGGGGAATGACGCACTACAAACATTAGGCACCTTCATCAGTTCCAATAGCCGCATTCATTGGTCCATCCTGTTTATTTTTGCGGCTTCAATTCTGGTCATCACTTTTACCTATGGCTGGTTTGTCTATGATGGGGATCCATCTTTTGGTCGATTATCCAACGCACAAAAATATCCGTCTACCCCTATATATTGGTATCACACCCTACCCCCTTTAATGCTTTTAATCATTACACGGTTTGGTATTCCTGTCTCCACGTCTTTTATGGTGTTGACGGTTTTTGCGTCTATTGGCGGTTTATCCTCCATGCTGCAAAAGTCCCTTATCGGTTATGGTGTCGCATTTGGCATGGGCTTGATTATCTATCTTATCTTGACCAACACGGCAGAAAAATATTTTGCAAAAACCAGAGACAACCAACACCACCCGGGATGGGTGATTGGCCAGTGGGTAACAACAGGATATTTATGGTCCGTTTGGCTTATTCAAGATTTTGCCAATATTTTTGTTTTTTTACCGCGACAACTTTCGATGTTGGAAAGTTTTGCCGGACTTTTCGCGATCGTATTATTGCTTTGCTATACATTCTATAATCGCGGTGGGCCGGTTCAACGCATTTTAAAAAATAAAACGGCCATAACCGATATTCGTTCAGCAACCCTGATTGACTTCACCTATGCAAGCTTGCTCTTCTATTTTAAAGAGCTCAACAATTTGCCCATGAGTACTACATTTGTCTTTCTTGGGCTGATAGCCGGACGGGAATATGGTTTTGCTATCGCTTCGCGGGCCCATGACTTTTTAAAAACCGTCGAGATTTCAATATCGGATTTATCCAAAGCCTATATAGGGCTTGTATTATCCATTGATATGGCTGTGGGTCTGCCGTTCTTGGCCAAAGGGTTAACAGGGGGTGGTTTTCCTTTGAGTACGCTTTTCCCCTCCTTTAACTATACGGTTTTTGTGATCATCGCGAACGCGCTGCTTATTCCCGTATTTTTGTTTCTATCAAAGAAAACCCATCCGCGTATGTATGTATTGGCAGGATTATTAGCCATCAGCACCGCCGCCTTTTTTATGATACCATTAGAGGCATAATTTTCTGAGCTTATAAAACCAAAACGCAGCCCTATAATAGAGCTGCGTTTTATAAAACTCATTATATATTCAAAAAATAGATATCTACACAATCGGGATAAAATTTTACCCTTTTATCATCCTCATAAACCGCTCTTCCATTTTTGGATCTTCTTTAAAGACACCTGTAAAGCGCGTTGTAATTGTATCAACGCCGTGTTTATGAACACCGCGTGTTGACATACATTGATGCTCGGCCTCGATCCACACCCCGACGCCGCGCGGTTCTAGTACATTTGTCAATGTATCCGCGATTTGCGCCGTCAGTTTTTCTTGCACCTGCAGGCGCTTGGAAAACGCATCTACCAAGCGGGCCAATTTGGAAATACCCACAACTTTATCGCGCGGCATATATCCAATATGGGCAATACCGATAATCGGCGCCATGTGGTGTTCACAATAGCTTTCGAGGCGAATATTTTTTAGCAATACGATATCATCATAGCCTTCCACCTCTTCAAAGGTGCGCGCCAATAAAGCTTCGGGATCTGTGTCATACCCCACAAACCATTCTTCAAACGCTTTCGCCACACGCTTTGGCGTATCAAGCAACCCCTCACGCGAGGGGTCATCCCCCGCCCACCTGATAAGGGTTCGCACCGCATCTTCGGCTTCAGCGCGGGAAGGGCTTGAGGAAACGGATGTTTCAGTATCATCTGCGCGTGAATGCGCATCGTAGGCAATGGCTGTCATAAAGGGCCTGTCCTATCTTTCATTAGCGATTATAAATTCGCAATTCTCTAGAGAAGAGCGCGTAGCAGATACAACGCTACGCCCTTTATATAGACATAAAAGCTTAAAAAACCAAATCACATGCGTGTTTACAAACAAGATTAACCAATTATATTATTGTTTTTATTATTAAATTAGTTTTTTAATTTTTTATTTTCAGCCCATAAAAACCTTATACCCATAAAAATCTTGCACCAATGCAACTTTCATGGTGTCACTAGAGTTCGGTGTCACTAGAATACGGCGTTACTCATCCCAAAATGCCACTCATTTTTACATACTCCAAAGAATTGCCCCAAAAATGTAATAGCAAAATATCTAAGAACTCGAGTGTTCCCACCATAAAAACCTAATCTTAAGCACCAAAGATAAATTTTCATGACCATCGAATTACACAATACGCTGACTCGCAAAAAACAGGTTTTCAAACCAGCAAACCCAAAACGGGTTACCTTCTATGTCTGCGGCCCAACCGTTTACAACCACGCCCATGTGGGTAATTTTCGCCCCGCCGTGGCGTTTGATTTATTGTTTCGTGTGTTGCGTCATCACTATGGTGGCGAGCACGTACTGTATGCCCGTAATATCACCGATATCGAAGATAAAATTATCCGTGCCGCACAAGAGCTAAATCAACCGATCAACGCCATTACGCAAAAATATGCACAAATATATCGTGACGAAAGCGCAGCCTTAAATATTTTGCCCCCTTCTATGGAACCGGCGGCCACCGATCACATATCAGAGATCATCACCCTGATTGATTTATTACTTCAAAAAGGGGCCGCCTATTGCGAACAAGGGCATATTCTTTTTGATATTAATCAGTTTGATGATTATGGAAAACTATCAAACCTGAATATTGATGATATGATCGCCGGTGCCCGCGTTGAAGTCGCGCCCTATAAACGCAATGCTGCTGATTTTGTATTATGGAAACCGTCTACTGATGATGAACCCGGTTGGGATGTTCCTGATCAATGGGACATAAAAGGCAAAGGCCGACCGGGGTGGCATGCTGAATGTTCGGCAATGATTAAAAAAAACCTTGGCACCACCATTGATATTCACGCAGGCGGGCAAGATTTGCGCTTTCCCCACCACG
Source organism: uncultured Parvularculaceae bacterium (assembly GCA_938015425.1). GTDB lineage: Bacteria > Pseudomonadota > Alphaproteobacteria > Caulobacterales > Parvularculaceae > CALLPQ01. Next base: position 18,635 of record CALLPQ010000178.1, read on the forward strand.
AAAATGAAATCGCACAATCCCAATGTGCTTATGATGCCCCTCTTGCTCATATCTGGCTACATAACGGATTTTTGCAAATGGCCGGTAGTGACAAAATGTCAAAATCACTTGGTAATATTGTCCTTGTCCGTGATTTGCTAAAAAAATGGCCCGGTGAAGTATTAAGATGGGCTTTGCTTTCAGCACAATATCGTCAACCCTTAGAATGGGGTGACGATTTATTAGCCCAATCGAAAAAACAGCTAGACCGTTTTTATCGCCTCTTATCAGAACATGATGATAGCCATGATAACCAAAAAGAAAATAATAAAACTCAAATTGACGCTGGAGTCATTGGCTCGTTAAATGATGACTTAAACACGCCAGGGGCAATGGCTGCTCTTCACGCATTACGCGATCAGGCAGCCGCGCAAAAAGGAAATGAAAAAAACCACGCAATTGCGATATTAAAAGCTTCAGGACAATTAATGGGATTTTTTAATCATCAGCCTAAAGAATGGTTTAAACAGGATTTCACGCAGAGTGAAAATGGTTTAAACGACACTGAGATTGAGGCGCTCATATCGGAACGCGGCAAAGCAAAGGCCGCAAAAGATTTTGCACGCTCTGACGAGATTCGGGATCGCTTAAAGGAAAACGGGATTATCATTGAAGACAGTGCAACTAACACCACATGGCGCCGAGAATAATTTATTTATAGAGGAAATCCAATGACTGACGTAGAAAAATTTAATTGGGATGAATTGGAGTGGGAAGAAGTGACCCCCCAAATGAAGCGAAAAATTATAACAGGCGAGAAGATGACGGTGGCGCAAATATTTCTGGCAGACGGTTTCGTGGTACCCCTGCACAGTCATATTAATGAACAAATAACCCAGGTTATCTCGGGCAAAATGCATTTCTGGTTTGGGGCCAACAAAGAGAAAGAAATGATCATCGGGCCGGGGGATGTTATCGTTATTCCCGCGAATTTACCCCATGAAGCAAAGATGATCGGCGATGTTCTGGAATTTGACAGCTGGGCCCCACGTCGGGAAGACTGGCTTAACAAAACCGACGATTATTTAAGGGGAAAGTAAAATGGATTTAGCGATCAACGGAAAAAACGCGATTATCGGTGCTTCTAATGGCGGCCTTGGTAAGGCATGCGCCCTCGAATTGGCAAAAGAAGGCGCTAACGTTTTAATTTGTGGACGAACCAAAGAGACTCTGGAGATTGCCCACCAAGAAATTGATAAGGCAGGCACGGGCACGGTCACCAGTGTTGTGGCTGACCTCGCCACCAAGGACGGGCAAAAATCCGTGTTAGAGGCAGCAAGCAAAGCGTTTTCGGTTGTGGATATTCTTGTAACCAATACGGGAGGGCCGCCGCCAGGGAAATTTGAAGATCATGACAGTCAAGCGTGGGACAATGCCTATCAACTTTTATTAGCCAGCGCCGTTGCTTTGATCAATGGGGTATTACCGGGCATGAAAGCACAACAGTCAGGCCGAATCATCGCCATCACCTCGCAAGCGGTTAAACAGCCTGTGGCAAATCTTATTTTATCAAATTCTGTACGCGCATCAGTTGTTGGGCTTTGTCGCACGCTGGCTAATGAACTCGGCCCGTTTAATATCACCGTTAATAATGTTATGCCGGGCTTTACCCGCACTGACCGCTTGAAATCATTAGTCGGCGGCGGTGATGATTTTTCTATGCTGACTGGCGACGTACCTCTAGGGCGCGTCGGGGAACCGGATGAATTCGCGGCGATGGTTACGTTCCTCGCCAGTGCACGCGCTAGCTATATCACCGGCGTTTCTATTCCCGTTGATGGCGGGTGGATTAAAAGCCTTGTATAATTCCTCTACCTACTTTTTTTAGCAAAAGGCAACCAGAGATATTCCATGCAAACTCCAGCCCAACGATATAAAAACCTGATTGCGGAAGGGATGTTATCGCCGGATCCCGCTCAAGAATTGATTATGGAAAAGCTCGACACGCTTTCAAGTCAATTAAACCAATGGGATAAATACCGTCATCGCAACTTCTGGCAAAAATTGTTAAACCATTCCGCGCCACCGCCGCCAAGCGGGCTTTATTTATGGGGCGGGGTTGGGCGAGGCAAAACCCTATTGATGGATTTGTTTTTTAACAATACGCAGTTTACCCCTAAACGCCGCATTCATTTTCACGAGTTTATGATTGAAGTTCACCAGGGGCTAAACGCTTGGCGATCCATGCCCGAAAACGAGCGCAAAAAACAACCTGAATATATGAGCGGGATTGGAGATGACCCGATCCCGCCTGTGGCGCGGGCCATCGCCGCAAAAAGCACGCTTTTATGTTTTGATGAATTTCAAGTTAGCGATATCGCAGATGCGATGATTTTGGGGCGATTATTCGAGGCTTTATTTAAAGAAGGAATTGTGGTTGTTTCCACCTCCAATCGCCATCCAAATGATCTTTATAAAGATGGGTTAAACCGGCAGTTATTTTTACCTTTTATTGATATGTTTCAAGCCAAATCCGAAACAATCGAACTGCAGTCAGCACAAGATTATCGTTTGGAGCGTCTAAGCGGGGCCCCCGTCTATTACACGCCCTTAGGGGCACCTTCAAACACCGCAATGGATAATGCCTGGCATCATATGATGGCGGGAGCCAATGCCAAACCAGAAACCCTTACCATAAATAATAGAACCATTCATATTCCTTTGACCGCACGCGGAAGTGCACGCTTTTCATTTGCTGACCTATGCGAAAAACCATTAGGAGCCGCGGACTATCTGGCCATTGCGCGGCGTTACGGGACAATTTTTATCGACAATATTCCCGTCTTAACGCCGGAGAACCGTAATGAAGCCAAGCGCTTTGTTACCCTGATTGATGCATTATATGATTTTCGATGTAAGCTTATTTGCTCAGCTGATGCGCTACCCGAAAAGCTCTACCCTGTTGGTGACGGCGTGTTTGAATTTGAACGTACCTCATCAAGGTTAATCGAAATGCAGTCAAAGGATTATCTGTCTAAAGAGCATTGCCCGGAAAAAGCAACCGAATAATTTAAGACAATCGTCCCGATAGGGTGCACTTAAAATATTTCAAATGCCGATGGATTGCCATATTCACGCGGGGTTTCCGTTTTAAATAAACCGGAATAAGACTAACCGGCAAGATAATGGGGATTAACGGTTGCGGAATATCCCCCAATGATTTTTTTAACCCGGCAAAGCGATGGTGAATAAATTCAACTATCTCTCTTTGCTCTAAATCGGGTGCCAAGCGTAAAGTCTCAATTGACGGTAAGGCTTTAGGAGAAGAAACCTCACGCGCTAACCACAATAAAGCATGTAGGTTTTGGATAAGGTCAATCTTTGATTTTGGCGCCCCCCCATAATGAGCAGCCGCCCCGGCAAGAGAACCCTCACTTAATATAAACCAATCATATAACGCCTCAACCGACTCAAAGGGCGCATCATATAATAGTCTTGAACGTGCATCGATAAGGGTCATGAGGGATGCGTGATGATCGAAAGCAGCCTTTTGATTTTGATCGGCTAAAGTCCCATTTTCAGATAATTGTTTTTTATCTCGCTCTTGCCCGCTTATCTTATCATTGTCTTTTCGCGCAAGTTGGGTGAAATATAAAGCAAGTTGTTGTAGTACTGGATGCTCACGGGGCGGCACGCCAGATTGTAATGCGTCAAGATTATCACGCCACCATTGAAAACGGATTTCCCCTAGCCCTGGCTCGCTGACCACTGAAATAATATTCCTTATCTCAACCTGCATTGCATAGAGGCCAAGCAAATATTGTCGGTCTAATGTGCTGGCATAATGTAATGCATAAAAATGGTTGGGGTCATGCAGCTTCACTAACCGCTCGCAATAAAAGTGGTTGCTCTCCTTGCCATCTTTAATGTGACGGTTATCAATATTGTGTTCATCAATATTACCTTCTGGCCCAACATTCACTTTTGGAGGGCCCATTTGTCTCGAAACATGGTCATAAGGATCACTCATCTTGTCTGACACCCTACACTGCCCCTAAACTAAAACGATAGTTGATGAATTATCTTTTTTTCATTACATACATATTGAACAACCCCTAACAAAAAGGTACGCCCATGGCTATAGAATTACCCGATCTTCCTTATGCACGTAATGCATTAGCGCCCCATATCTCTGAAGAGACACTCAATTTTCATTATGGCAAACATCACCAAGCCTATGTAGACAATCTTAACAAGATGATTGCTGATACACCCCACGCTAGCGCCAGTTTAGAAGAGCTTATTCACGCTTCTGCCGGAGATAGCAGCAAAGCCGGCATTTTTAATAATGCGGCGCAAGTCTGGAACCACACATTCTACTGGCATTCTATGAGCCCTAATGGCGGCGGCGCGCCCACAGGTGCGATTGCAAAAGCTATTGATGATAGTTTTGGTGGCTATGATGCCTTTAAAGAACAGTTCGCCACAGCAGGCGCAACCCAATTCGGGTCTGGCTGGGCATGGTTAGTGGCTAAAGGCGGTAAACTTGAAATCCGCAAAACGGCAAATGCGGAAACACCGCTTACGGATAAATCCTGTACACCGCTTATTACAATGGATGTTTGGGAACATGCCTATTATCTGGATTTTCAAAATAAACGACCAGCCTATATGAACGCATTTCTTGAGGGTCTGATCAATTGGGGTTTCGCCAACGCCAACCTTGCCAAGGCTTAAGCGTTATATGTAAGTCATATGACTACCTCATATAGGTTTCAATATGTAAACTTAAACCACACTGCGTATACGAACGCAGCTTATTGAAGAAGGCCGTTAAAAACACAAAAACGCTGCATTTTATTGCAGCGTTTTTAGGGGATATAGAATACCAAGCGATTATAACCAGTGCCCACTTGAGCGCAAAATGCTCTATTGCTTGATAAATTCTACTTCGATTTCTAGTTCGACTTCGTTGGTGATGATGCCGGAAAACTGCGAAACACCAAAATCAGTACGATCAATTTTACCGCGTGCGGAGAACCCCGTAACGTAAGCACTGCGCAATAAATCCCGTGCGCCGCCATTGAAGGTCACTTCAAATGTGACCGGTTTGGTAACGCCGTGCAATGTTAAATCCCCCCTCATTAAACCGGTATTTTCTCCCGTGATGGTGATCGCGGTTGAGGTAAACCGCGCCGTTGGGAATTGCGCCGCATCAAACCATTTAGGCCCCAACAATGTTTGGGCAAATTCATCATCGGCAATATCCAGACTGTTCATCTCGATAAGAGCATCAATTCTGGCTTGCTCAGGATTATCCGCATCAAAATCAAGAGACGCCGTGAGTTTTTCAAACCGGCCTAAAAAATTTGAAAAGCCAAGATGATTAATCCGGAATAACACGGCCCCATGGGTTTCATCAAGGCGGTATTCCCCCGCCCGCAGCGCACTGGCCTGTGTATTGACATTAGGGGTCACAATTGATGCGCATCCACTTATCATCAATGCACTGATTAAAAGAGCAAAAGCCAATCGACAAGCGGCACAATATTTCATCATTTTCAATCCAATCAGCTAGAAGATATCACTACCCTAACGATACCATAGTCTAAATCAAGCATGGTATGAAGCCCGTTAAACCCACTCAAGTCCGGCGGAAATCAACAAATAAAAAGCTATAATTGTCAGCACCCATTTAAACCCAAACTTGAACCGCTCTTCAGGCATTTTATATAAAAGGCGCAACCCAATGACCGTGCCAGCAAACCCCGCAAACACAATCATAACAATCAAAGGAAGCCACGGTGCATAGACAAACCCCAAAGCGCCAAATGCAATCACCTTCATTAAATGTTGCGCGACCATGCACGCCCCATGGGTCGCAACCATAGCAAACCGCGCAATTTCAGCGCGCCGCAGAACTGCCGCCGCCAAGGGGCCGGTGGCTCCAAAAAATAATGTTAAAAAAGCCCCGATTGCTCCAACACTAAAGAAAGCGCGCGCGCCGGACTTTCCGACTTTAAATTTCCCCCCGTTAAATCCAAATTTATCTGCCCAAAGAGAGATCAACACAAAACCACCCACCCCGAAACGTAACAAAGAAGGCGGCAGGTCAACCACCAATTGACTGCCCAGAACCGTCCCCAAAAGCCCTCCAAGGGTGAACCACATAAAGATCGGCCATGCCACATGGCGATATTGCAGTACCACACGCCCCCCATTTGACCCTAATTGGGCCACACCATGCACCGGAATAACCGCCCCTGCTGGCAATAACAGGCTCATACACGCTAATAAAACCAGCCCCCCGCCAATACCAAGAGCCGCCGTTAATGCGGAAGCAAGCCCCGCAACAATGATTACCAATAACGCCTGCCACCATAAAACATCATCTGGCAACACACCGTCTGGCAACATAAGGGGAGGCAACATGTTCGAAGAAAGCAAAGTAGAAGGCAGAAAAGAAATCATCAGATCCATCCCCCGTCAATAGAGGATTAGAAGGGTTATCACCAGCACCTCCATAACAGGAACAAGCAAAAGCGCGGCGAAAGAGCAGCCGGATAAGCACAAATACGGACCGCCCGGTTGCGATTGTTATTGACAATCATTCTTAATTAGAGTAATTGATAATAGTTCGCATTTTCAGTTCAGGCCTGAAACATAATCCTCAACCGGAACGGAAAATGCAATATCGGGATAATAGATGGGATAGGAATAGGTGAGCAATCACCTCTTATGGTCTTTTGTTAGATAGAATTTATGATTATTTGTATTTGTAACGCATTAAACGACAAAAAATTGGCCGCAGCTGCTGGCAATGATGCCTGCAGTGTGGGCGAGGTCTTTCGTCGCTGCGGGGAGAAACCACAATGCGGAAAATGTCTTCCTACGATTGCGCAAATCATAGAAGATAACCGCGCCGACGGGCCCGCCGCGAAGTTGGCCGCAGAGTAAAGAGTTAAGAATAAAAAGTTAAGAGTTAACAACCTTACACTCAGTAACTTTTGCATCAATAATTTCAAAACAAGCCCCTCACAATATAAGCCATCATGAAAACCCGTCATGCTTGGTTTATTAAGTTCAAATAACGCTGCGCTTAATCCATCCCTTTTGTATTACTTTCCTCAACAGTGTTTCTTTCTTCAACTATGTTTCTTGCCTCAACAACAGCCTTTTTTAAATGCGAATGTTTTTCATTCTCGTTTACAAGGGGTTTAACATTCAAAAATTGCAACCGCTTCTGCGAAGCGGTTGCAAAGATAAGACTTGTACAGATTGAATTTTAGATTATGTCTATTAGCAATAAGCCAATTGGAAATTGTTAAATCATTTCCCCAACCATCAAATTTAACCTTACAAGTTTAACCTTAAAAATTTTACGCAACAGTTTTAAAAACAGAGCAAAATTTTATTTAACCAGAATGTAATGGAGTGCACCATGAAGGGCGACAAAAAAGTCATTGAACATCTTAATCTTGCTTTACGGTTAGAACTAACAACCGTGAACCAGTATTTTCTCCACGCCCGCATCTATAAAGATTGGGGTTTGGCGCGTCTTGCCAAAATTGAATATGATGAATCCATTGACGAGATGAAACATGCTGACCAGTTAATCGAACGCATTTTGTTTTTAGAAGGTCTACCCAATGTGCAAGACCTTGATAAAGTCCTGATTGGCGAGACCGTCAAAGAAATTCTGGAATGCGATCTAAAAGCCGAACAACGCGCCCACCCTCTTTATAAAGAAGGTATTGCCTATTGTGAAAGCGTCAAAGATTATGTCAGCCGCGATTTATTCGCCAGTATATTAGCCTCCGAAGAAGAGCATATTGATTTTCTGGAAACCGAATTAAGCCTGATCCACAAAGTCGGTGAGCAAAACTATATCCAATCGCAAATCAAAGAAGATGGCGCTTAATCTATATTTCAATCATTGAACTCGCTTTAATCAAGAATACAGACCTGCGCTTGTCTATCAAGACAGGCTCTTGTGTATCTCATTTGTGTTATATTAATCCTGCATGAAGGTGTTGCAATGCCTTCATGCAGGTTGGCGTGCGCCGTCAGGCTCTTGTGATCTGGTCACGTTCTTAGCAAGGTGGCGCCAGCCTTCTCTTCCTTGATC
>CALLPQ010000179.1 GCA_938015425.1 uncultured Parvularculaceae bacterium
ATGACCTCCGTCACGACGCTATTAGCGTTGATTGCGCTTTACGTATTAGGCGGCGAAGTGCTTCGCGGCTTCACCTTTGCGATGATTTGGGGTGTGTTGGTTGGAACATATTCTTCGATCTTCATCGCCTCTCCCTTACTGCTAAAACTGGGCGTGAAGCGTGACTGGAGCAATAATGAAGTTGCGGCAGCAGTTTAAGCATAATCTACAGGATGAGGGGTTGGGTTAGGCCTTTATAATTTTGTATCTAGGTTTTGCCCGTTCTCACCGTTATCTTCAATGTTATCTTCAGTGCTGCTTGCTGCGTCTTGCTCTGTCTCGGGGGGTGTTGGATCGCCGCCAAGGGATACAGTCACCATGGCGGCCCGCAATACCCGATCCCCGATTGTAAACCCAGGTTGTGCCACATCGACGACAAACCCTTGGGGAATGCCATTGCCGGGAACTTGGGCAACGGCTTGATGCAAGTTTGGATCAAACCGTTCACCAGCGGGAAAAATACGTACAACATTATAGCGTTGTAAAACTGTCAGCAGCTCTTTTTCGGTCATGCGTAAACCGGTGACAAGGCCCGCGACCATATCAAGTGTGATCTCGTCATTATTTTCGGGCACAGTGCGCAAGGCCAAATCGAAATGATCGGCAACGGTCACCAATTCGCGGGCGAGTTCCGCAATCGCATATCGCCCGGCGTCTTTCTTTTCGCGCTCCCCGCGGCGACGCATATTTTCCATCTCGGCGGCAAGACGTAAAAACTTATCGTTTAGGTCTGCATAAGCATCATCTTTTTCCGCCAATAAGGATTCTATGGTTCCATCACCTTGTTTCATTTGTGCAGCCTTATCTTGTTCGGCTTGAATGGCGGCTATCTGGTCTTGAATGTCATCTTGAACATAATTCAAGTCATCGCCCGTTAAAGGGATATCGCCCAGATCGGATGCATTGTTTATATCGCTTTGCCCTTGATTTGGGGGGTACTTTGAGTTGGTCATAAAATCTACCATTTAAAATTATTGCTAAAACGGGGTATAAACGCGGGTGGGTATGGTCAACCTTTTAACACGGATGGCTGTAAAATTGAATTATCATTATCGTCCCTAATTAGAGGCTATGATGTAATCTGTGAGAGACTTTATTTCAACAGTCTGGAGACAACTTCTGCTGTATAATCCACGATTGGAATTAATCGGGCATAATTTAATCGGGTTGGTCCGATAACCCCTAAAACGCCAACGATATTTTTATTGCTATCTTTATAGGGGGCGACGATCACCGAAGAGCCCGACAATGAGAATAATCGGTTTTCAGACCCAATAAAAATTTTTACACCTTCTCCCTCATGGGCCGCCCCTAATAAATCGATGACTTCTTGTTTGCGTTCCAGATCGTCAAATAACATGCGTACCCGTTCAAGATCTTGCTCTGACGTTTCATCCAATAATCGTCCGCGTCCCCGCACGATAAGCGAAGAAGACATAGTGCGCGCTGCTGTATTATTGTCGTTTTGGTCAGTTTTGCCTGATGAGGTGCCGGATAGTTCGGCAACGCCATTTTCGACCAAGGTCGCCGTTAAATCATCCAGTTCCGCGCGGTTTTGTTCAAGCTCGGTTAAGATTTTTGTTCTCGCTTGTGATAGAGAAAGCCCCCTTAAACGGGCATTGAGGTAATTGCTTGCAGCTATCAATGAAGATGGGGGTAATCCGGTTGGCAAGGTGATGGCGCGGTTTTCAACACTACCATCTTCGAATACCAAAATGGCCAAGGCTTGCCCCGGACTATTGGAGACAAATTCGATATGGCGCAAAGGAGCTTCGGTTTTGTTTGTAATCACGAGGCTGGCAATGCCGGTTAAGCCTGTCAGGCGTGACGCGGCTTCTTCAAGCATGGTGTCCATTGGGTTACCCCCAATGGATTGGTCATGAAAACGATCATCAATATTTTCGCGATCTTCTTCGGAAAGATCACCCACTTGTAACAAGCTATCGACAAATAATCTTAAGCCGATCTCTGTGGGGAGACGCCCTGCAGAAATATGCGGCGCGTGGAGTAAGCCCATATCTGTGAGGTCAGCCATAACATTACGCACGGTGGCCGCCGATGCCCCAATCTCGCTTTCATGACTAAGCGTACGGGAGCCCACGGGCTCACCGGTCTGCAAATAGTTCTCGACTAATTGCTGGAAGATTTTGCGCGCGCGTTCATCTATAATTTCTAGCTGGCTCATCGTCTTATGAATTACCGTCAGGTTTGGGGTGCTCGTTAAGGAGCAGCTATTTCATTGACCAAATAGGTCCACCTTTGCTTGGAAATAGTCTCCCTGTCAATTTAGGGCTTAACCTTTTGGTGCTCTCTGGTAATGATTGCTCCGCTTAAGGGCCTCCACTTAAGAAACCCCGCTTGGGAACCCCCGCTTGGAAACCTATGAAATATAATTTGCGATTTTTGTTTCAGGCTCTATGAGTGGGGTCAACCTAAGGAGAGATTTATGCGCCCATCAGGACGAACATTTAACGAGTTACGCACTATCAGCCTTGAAACCGGTGTTACCAAACATGCAGAAGGCTCATGCCTGGTAAAATGTGGGGATACCCATGTTTTATGCACGGCCAGCTGGGATGAGACGACCCCGCCTTGGTTGCGCGGCGGCGGGAAAGGCTGGGTAACAGCTGAATATGGTATGTTACCGCGCTCCACAGGGGGGCGGATGAAGCGTGAGGCCAAGCGTGGCCAGTCTGGCCGGACTCAGGAAATTCAGCGGTTAATCGGGCGATCCTTGCGGGCTGTGGTGGATATGAAGACCCTTGGGGAGCGTCAAATATTGCTGGATTGTGATGTGTTGCAAGCCGATGGTGGCACCAGAACCGCGTCTATCACGGGGGCATGGGTTGCTATGAATGAAGCGTGTAAATGGGCGTTAACGCAGGGAATTATTACCAAGAACCCGATTATCGATAGCGTGGCTGCAATCTCTTGTGGTTTGGTTGGCGGTGCGCCTGTTCTGGACCTTGATTATGATGAAGATTCCACGGCGCAAGCCGATGCTAATTTTGTCATTACGGGAAGTGGAGGATTGGTTGAAATTCAAGCCACGGCGGAAGGTGATCCATATTCGGAAGACCAGTTTACGGCCTTGTTATCCCTCGCGAAAAGTGGCTGTGAGAGCCTGACCAAAATGCAACAAGATTTATAAAACGGGATTATAAATCCTAAAATCTTATTATAAAGTCATAATAAAACCCCGGCCTGAGACTTTCAGGCCGGGGTTTTATAGTTTTAGTCTTAGACGGATTGCTGGAATAAGCGCATTAGAACTTAAAGCGGATACCGCCTGCAATCGAGAAATTGATGAAGCTGTCGGAAACATCGGCGCTGAAGCCATTATTGGCGATGAAAGTCCGGTCAAAGTTTGCATTGGTTGCGCGGCTTAGACGGGCTTCTGAATATAATTCCAATTGCTCGGAAAGACGAACAGATACACCAGCGGCAAAGTGGCCGAATAGTGTTGTCTCATCACCTGTTAAAGCAAAATTGGGTGCAGATAGAGCCGCCGGGAAATATTCAATGGTTGAGTCAAGAAACGCAACGCCAATACCACCACCGAAATAAGGAACAACCACTTGGTCATCCCTAAATTTGATGTCGGAATAGTTGTTGAACAAGATTGTGATACCGCTTAAGTCACCAGAAAAAATCTGATTGCCGCCATTCAAAGAGCCACTATCAACATCTTGGCGAAATGTGCTGCCTTCAAGCTCTAGGCGTGGCTGTAGGATGCCGTAAAAATATTTAAACGGAAGAGAACCGCCAATCGCGCCGCCAAAGGTCCGGCTTGAGTTAAAATCAATCTCGAAATTTGCTGGTGCACCTTGCGCGCCCGGAACACCGGCTACCGGATCTTGAACACCTGAAAAGTCTGCGTCACCGCCAAAATTAATGCCGCCATAACCAGAAATATAAAAACTGCCTTGGGCGGGTTCAGTTGAAAATAGGCTTTGCGCTGCTGCGTTGCCAGATAGCATAAGGCCGGCAAGGCCAGCGGCAAAGGTAGAGATAAGTTTGGTGCGTTTTGATATTGATTTCATGGCGAAATACTCACTTTTGGGGTTAACAATTTGGTGTGTGTTTAACGTTTGGTCTTTGTGGTTAGCTCTTTGGGGGTATAGGGTTGTCGCGAATTATCCAAATAAAAATAAAGAGAGAATTGAAGAAACCTTTGATATTTTGAGGGTGAGTTCAATCTGATAACCCTTAAATTGTCCAAATTCTCATCAATATCTGAATTAGTATAATTAAATCAAATAGTCAGCTGTGTTTATCATTGTGGCTACTGGTTTGCTAGGGCGGTGGCGGACCATGGGCCCGAAAAGTATCGAGTGCGGCAAAAAATCAACAAATCCGCTGATTATCAGGATATAATTTATTTTCGAGAGATAGAGGACCAATAAAGAAGGGTCGCTTTGGTGGAGGAATATATGTCTAGCGGATTTATTATAGCGAAGGAATTGGCGACGATTTTTAAGGTTCTCTCCCATCAAGATCGTATCCGTATTATTGAAGCCTTACGGATTAAGGCCATGGATGTGAATAGTTTGAGTAAAAATCTAGGCCTAAGATCCGCCAGAGTTTCACAGCATCCCTCTTTGATGCGGCTTCACAGGGTCGTGCGGGAGACAAGGAAGGGGCGCCATGTTTTCTATAGTCTGCCCCAGCTTGAATTAGCGCACTGGATTGCGGATGGGTTGCAGTTTGTTGAATCAAGGGCGGCAGCGGATCATGAACATAGCCAGATTATTCAAAAAGCAAAACACATATGGCCTAAAAGTTGATACCGAAAATTAATTTAAGGAAGACTGTTTTAAGTTGATGTTGCTATAGGGCTCCATTTTGCTTGAGACCCTAACGGAAAAGCAAGAAAAGGTATAAAGGCCGTAAATCAGATGTCAGTTGGCACCAACTCGTTACCCCACAGGCTTTCACTTTAAAGAGTAAGAGCTGTAATTGTATGAAATCGTTGAAATGAATGTCTGATTTACAACCTGCTGAAGGTGTTTTACGGTTTTGTTTCAAATTGAAGACTGTCGTTGTACTATAAATGTTTTATTCGAAAAGAGATGAACGATCACGCACGATAATGCATCTGAAAAGACAGTGGCCCAAAAGGGTATGCCTGAAGGGGAGCAGCGCGTTTCTGCGTCTTTGTGCGGCGGGGATCATGGTGATACGATACACGGTGACGCGATAAAGGGTGATGCGATACAAGGTAATGCGGATCATCGCGATACACCAGATATAAGACGCCATGGGTTTCCGGTGCGTCTCCCCGATGATATTGATGATCCACGACACATTATTGATATTTTACTGGAAGAACGGTGCCAAAAAATGCTCAACAGCGTTTTGTGGCCTGTTTACAAATCTGTTTTGTATCCTCTTTTGCGTTATGGTGAGGCCGTTAAAATGGCGAACACGATTTCGGATATGTCAGGGCGGGAAATTTTTGATTTTATCAGTACGCGCCTCACCCTTAATGTCACAGTTGAAGGGTTTGAACATATTCCCCCTTCGGGCCGTGTGATTATTGCTTCGACCCACCCCACAGGTATTGCGGACGGGGTTGCAATCTTCGATGCTTTAAAAACCGTTCGCCCTGACATGATGGTCTATGCCAATCGTGATGCGATCCGCGCTGCACCCGCATTGTCGCAAATTATTATTCCGGTTGAATGGGTGGTTGAAAAACGCACGCGCCAACGATCTCGCGAGACCCTTGTAGAAACCAAGAAAGCTTTCAAGGGTGAGCAATGTCTGGTTTTATTTCCTTCCGGAAAATTGGCTTATATGGATAAAAATAAAAACCTGATCGAGCAAGAGTGGATGACCTCTGTGGTTAATCTTGCCCGTAAATATGAATGTGATGTGGTGCCTGTGAATATGAGGGCCCGAAATTCGTGGCTTTATTACTGGTTTAGAAATCTGGGTACGGAGTTACGTGATATTACTTTGTTTAATGAATTGTTGAACAAGAAGGGTAAACCGTTTCACTTAACGTTCGGGCCTGCTATCCGCCATCAAGATTTAGCGGGAGACCCTGCGGATGTGACCAAAGCTTTGCAAAACCATGCTATTCATGATGTGGTTGCCGGAAAAGCGTGGGAAAACCCTTATGATGCATAGCCTATAACCCGTATAATATTTTTTTGAAGGGTTCTGCAAAGACTTTAGGATGTTTTTGCATGATAGGTTAAATCCAGAAATACATCCTCAAGGTCGGCTTCCTCCGTTGACAGATCTTTAACACCAATCCCTTTTTGCGATAATTGTTCTAGAATAGCAGAAACCCCGTTTTGACTTGGTTGATAGGGAATAGCGAGTTTGCTGCCATCGCGCCGTTCAACTTCAAACCCGTTAAGGATCGGGATAGTATCTAATGATGTGTCCGGAGTGACCACCAATGTTTTATGATCAAAAGAGGCGATCAGTTTTTCTGTGGGTTCGCACGCGACCAATTCACCATTATGAATAATGCCGATTTGATCACATAATTCTTGGGCTTCTTCCAGATAGTGGGTGGTCAAAACAATGGTGGTGCCTGCGCGGTGCATCTCCAACACCAGATCCCATAATTGTTTGCGCAGTTCAATATCAACGCCAGCTGTTGGCTCGTCGAGGATTAAAATCGGGGGCTTGTGCACCATGGCTTTGGCAACCAATAAACGCCTTTTCATCCCGCCTGATAACATCCGCACATAGGCGTCGGCTTTATCTTCAAGGCCAAGTGATTTTAAAATACCCATTGTGTCCCGTTGTTCGGGGGGAACGCCAAAAAGACCGGCTTGTATTTCCAATGCTTCTTTGGGGGTGAAGAAAACATCGGTCGTGATCTCTTGCGGCACAACACCAATAGCGGCGCGGGCTTGGCGCGGGTTTTTTTCAATATCAAATCCCCACACTCTGGCCTCGCCGCTGGTCTTGTTAACGAGGCCGGCAAGAATATTGATAAAGGTGGATTTGCCTGCGCCATTGGGGCCCAATAGACCAAATATTGATCCCGTTGGGACTTTTAGATCAATCCCTTTTAACGCCTCTTTTGCGGGGGCTTTTTTGCTGGGTGCATAGGTCTTGCGCAATTGATGGGCAACAATTGCCCATTCTTCCTGCTCGTTTGATTGGTGGCTGGTGTGTTGGTTGATTTGCCCGTCTTGGTCATGTCTCATGGTGGGTCTCACGGTCATATGGTTACACGGTCTTGCGCAGATCTTTAGAAGGTGGATATTGACTGTCCTTTAACAAAGGTCAAGCCTTGCCGGTTTACTCAAAGGTTTACAATCCGGCTATGCCCATCTTGACCTATGGTCTTGTATCACCCATTAAGGCTGTGTAGTTATCATTTCATGAGCTATGATAGAGTTTTGGAGAAAACGCTTTTGGGCGTAATGAGGATTTAGATGAGCGACACGTCTACCCAAGCTGAAGGTAAAAAATCAAATTCAGATAGTTCTGAAACTGATGTTGTATCAAGTGACGCTATAACATATGTCCACGAAGACCGTGTGGCGTGTGATGGCGGCGGCGGGGCGTTGGGCCAT
The DNA here is from genome assembly GCA_938015425.1 of uncultured Parvularculaceae bacterium. Lineage (GTDB taxonomy): Bacteria > Pseudomonadota > Alphaproteobacteria > Caulobacterales > Parvularculaceae > CALLPQ01. The sequence goes on from CALLPQ010000179.1 coordinate 7,587, forward strand.
CCCAAGGTTTTTTATACCCTTAAAGAGGGCAAAGCCGAATGCGGGTATTGCGACGCCAAATTTGTCCATCATTCCCTAAAATAAGCCACGTTAAACCAAAAAGAGCAGATAAAGCACGCGCACTTTATCTGCTCCTTATTTGCAAGATGCTTTTATGTCTTATTGGCAAGCTAGGCATTCATCATAATCAGTGGGGGCCGCGGCTTCCATCATGGCTTGTGCCCCTTGGCTCTCGTCAGTATCACTTTTGGTGCTACCGGCATAAGAGGCACGCTGAACAGATTTTGAGCGACAATAGTAAAGACTTTTTACGCCTTTTTCCCAAGCGGTCCAATGCAACATATGCAGGTCCCATTTATCTACATCGCCGGGAATAAACACATTAACCGATTGTCCCTGACAAATGAAAGGAGATCGATCAGCAGCCAGATCAATCACCCAGCGTTGATCAATTTCGAATGCTGTTTTGAAAATATCTTTTTCTTCCGCACTCAGACAATCAAGATGTTGCACACTGCCTTCATGTTCTAGAATTGAGGCCCAGACATCGTCATCGTTTAATCCTTTTTCATCTAATAAAGCTTCTAAAGCACTGTTTTTAACAGTGAAAGAGCCCGATAAGGTTTTATGGGTGTAAACATTGGCCGGAATAGGCTCAATGCAGGGGCTGGCCCCGCCGCAAATGATCGAGATTGAGGCGGTTGGTGCGATGGCCATTTTATGGCTAAAGCGTTGTTTGATGCCGCGCTCTTGCGCGTCGGGGCAAGCACCGCGTTCTTCCGCGAGTTTTACAGAGGCGGCATCCGCACCCATACGAATATGTTTGAACAATCGCAAGTTCCAGCTTTTGGACATGGCGCTTTCAAAAGGAATATTCTTGGATTGTAAGAAAGAATGGAAGCCCATCAAGCCAAGTCCCACAGAACGCTCACGCATAGCGGAATATTTTGCCTTGATCATCGTGTCCGGGGCTTCATCAATAAATTCTTGCAAGACATTATCAAGGAAGCGCATAATATCTTCGATGAAACGGTCTTCGTCTTTCCATTCATCATATTTTTCTGCGTTCACAGAAGAAAGACAGCACACTGCTGTTCGATCATTACCCAAATGATCTTTGCCAGTGTGTAACATAATCTCTGAACATAGATTTGACGTTGAAACCTTCAAGCCAAGATCACGTTGATGTTTTGACATTTGCCGATTGACCGTATCTGAAAATACGAGATAAGGCTCACCCGTTTGTAATCTGATCTCAAGAATTTTCTGCCATAATTTACGGGCACTCACAGTACGGAGCACTTCATCATCTTTCGGGCTGCGTAAACCGAACTCTTCATCCTTCATCACGGCTTCCATAAACTCATCAGTGATATTGATGCCGTGGTGCAGGTTCAAACTTTTGCGGTTAAAGTCCCCTGATGGTTTGCGGATTTCCAGAAATTCTTCGATTTCGGGGTGATGTACATCAAGATAGCAAGCCGCCGATCCGCGGCGTAATGATCCTTGGGAAATCGCCAAGGTCAAGCTGTCCATCACTCTGATGAAAGGAATAATACCAGATGTTGCTCCGGCTCCTTTTACCTTTTCACCAATGGAACGCACGCCGCCCCAATAGGTGCCAATGCCGCCGCCACTTGAGGCTAGGGCAACGTTTTCATTCCATGTGCCGACAATGCCATCAAGGCTGTCATCAACACCATTAAGAAAACAGGAAATCGGCAACCCGCGCGATGCACCGCCATTGGATAAAACGGGCGTTGCCGGCATAAACCATAATCGGGAGATATAATCATAGAGCCGCTGGGCATGATCAGCATCATCCGCATAATGGTGGGCAACCCTTGCAAACATATCCTGAAAGCTTTCTCCTTCCAGAAGATAGCGGTCTTGCATAGTGGTTTTGCCAAAAGGAGTAAGGAGCGCATCGCGGGAGCGATCAACCTGGATTTCCCGAACGACCTTAAGGTTTGGCTTTTGTGTTAATTGGCCGGCAGCGCCCTTCGATTTATCAATAATAGTATCATCAATGCGTGAATTGCTATTGATTTGATTATCGAGACTTTGCGTTGCATCCAATAGTGTCATTATGCTGCCCTTAATGATATTTGCCTATTCTAGGCTGATGATACTGGCCTTTCGGGGCCTGATGATATTGGCCTTTCGGGGCCTGTTTAGTTTAGTTAGTCGCTATTTAACGCTTAATGAGAAGCGCCTAACGGGTCGTTTTAGTGGTCGGCACATTATGGAAAAAAGAGCACAAATCTCTTATAACCGGATGCGTTAAATACAAACCGGCAACCTGTATTGCCATTATTTTTATAATTCAAATTTAGTATTCTACTGCGTGGTTAATGGTGTGGATTAAAGAGGCGTCAATTTTGGCATTGAGCCCCCTCAACACAACATATAGTGATAGACACCGGCCTCAACGTCAATATGAAGTTATCTACAGATTGCTATTTTTTTACTAACAAGATATTAACAGGGCGCATTTTATGCGCCTTAAAGGTTAAGGGAGTTTAGTAAGCTATAGCAAAACAAAGCTTGTTTCGGAATCGGTTTTCCTAAAAAATAAATTTGCTTCAGGGGGAAAGTTATACTTTTTTTGACTTTTGATGGGTCCCGTAAACCGATCTCGCGGGGGATGTGGATGCCGATTCGCCAGATGGTGTGGATTTGTCTTTAAAGGGACGGGGGATAGATTGAAATCCCGTCTCCACAAATTGGGCTGCCGTGTCACGATGGCGCCATTCCAGATCAACATCTTTGGGGGTATTGGGCAGATTTGTTTGCTGCTGCTGGGCTAGTTTTGTCTGGTTCTTGATAGTGGTTGTTTTTATATCGTCAATGCGTGCTTGATAAGCGCTAAGGGCTTCTTCAATCCGGCGGATGATCTCGTGAAAGCGGGGGGCATTATCGCCAGTATAAGCGCCGCGGGTCGCATCTAGCGCATCATCGAGGGCTTTGCGCCGGACGCTTTTGAAACTGGGGATTAGAAAATTACAAATCAGTCCCGCAAGCAAAAATAAAAGTGCCCCGAAAAACAATGTCATAAAATATGAAGGGTAAAGCAAGATATCGGGGAGCGAGCCAGTACTTTCTGGCGGCGTTGATTTTTCGCCCGTGATCGAAAAAATGATTGTCGTAATAATAGCCCCGATAATCATGCCAATGAAAAGGATCAAATGGGGGGAAGCGTGCCCACCAGAAGCGTTATTTTTGAGAAACCCTTGTAGGTCTAAAATGGCCTGTTTACGGGTTTTGGCATTCATGAACTTTAACTTGCGGAAAAAAAGTTGCACTTCAACAGCCGTTAAGTGAGCGCGCGAAAGACCTTCCGCGGTGTCACTTAGATTGTGTTCAACTTGACGCCCACTTCGATTGTTTTGATCCCGGTTATTTTGAAGATGGGGCCGGATAAAACCATCTAATTGTTCATCAAACTTATGGGCTACGGATGCAATGTAAAGTCCCAGATTCTCGGCGGCTTGGCGGATGCGCGAATTATCAGCTGTTGAATTCCAGATATAAACGGCAGAAACGATTGCCAGAATAATAACGGGAAGAGAAACGATTAAGAATAGGCTGGAAAGGCCGGAAGCATGTTCAATCGGCATTTGACTGCCAAGCCCTTTGGCAAAAATGCCGTCCTTACCCCGTTGATGAACATTCATATATAATAAGAAAGCGATCATGAGCCAGATCGACCCGATTGCCAGACGCAAGCTTTGGGTGGCTAAACGGGCCTCGGAAGCAATGCGATTATGAATAGTCTGGTTTAGGGTTTTTGAATATTGGCTTAGGGTCTCATTATTCTTCTCGATGGATTGGGCGGAAAAAAGCAGATGGGTGCCAAGTTCCGATACGGCCATGTCCGGGCTTTCGCCAAAGTCATCGAGGGGGGGTGCTGGCACCATATCGCGATCATGAAGTGACGGGGTGCGCCGATCAAAATGCGGTGTTAAGTTGGTCTTTGCTTGGTCTTTATTGCGGTGTACCGAGGCATGCATGTGAGCACTTTGTAGCTGGTGAGCACGCTGTAGCTGGCTTTTTTGAGGCTGGGTTGAATGGGGAGTGCGATCGCCCATCAAGCCGTCGCTCGTGTGCCCCGACTTTTGCCCCCGCTTTTCTTTGTGCTTCCGGTCCCGTTTAAAACCCATGATAAACCCCTAGATCACTGAGATAACCTAACTTATCGGTTAACCTAGCAGCAAAAAGGCGAAAAGAACAGGTAAGGAGATAGGAATTGAGTGTAGGTAAGGGCTTTTGTTAGTGTTCGTGCTTGCAAAACCCATAGCGCGATTACAGGAATGAGAGCGCTATATATAATTTAATCTAGGGTCTGTACCCAAAACGCATTCTAATTGGGTGCAGACCCTAGTGATTACTTTTTACGGATTACCTCAAAAAATTACAGCAAGCGGCTTTAACCGCTTGCTGTACTGTCTTAAAAATTAAGTACATTGACTAGGAACAGAGAAACTCTCGGTTACAGAGACTGAAATGCCACTAACGCTCATAGTTGCGCCGGTGCCCATGCCTTTGCGAGCAAACGCAGCCCAAATCAGGCAATCCCGATCCGCGGCAGCCGCTTGTAATAAACCATCACGCATTTCCAGATATGTTGGCTGTGGTGGCGTAAACCGGTAACCACGCACTAGATCACCCATTATTTCACGCCTGTTGTTAATTCCGGCTGCACGATATTCCCGGCGCACTTCCCATAGAGCTGCTGCATAGATTTCTCCGTTGCGATGGACTCCGCGCGCCGTATTGAAGTCAGCAAAAGTATCAGGATGAGACTGATAACGGCTGGAACGAATCCCGTTTGCATTATTGGTTGAATACTCGCCAACAACGTCATTACTGGTAAACAGAATTGCAATTATATCAGAATTGGCTTCACCCAGTGCACCCGCAACAGAACCAAACATTGACCCAACCATTCTCCATGTTACGCCATGTCCATATTCGTGCCAGATAATATCGGAATCCAGATCGCCGTCTCGCCCCGGGTTGGTCAGATTCCACAAGAACATCTGCATACGCGGTGATCCTGTAGCCGGTGTTGCAAAGTTAGCATTGTTGACGCCGCTGCCATCTTGTGCCTCGGCCAACACCGCGTCACTGCCCTCAAAATTACCGAAACTTCTGGTAAATCCACGTGCATTCAAAAAGTCATGAGCGACATTGTTCCAATAGAACAGGTTTTGAATAGCGGCACGCCGATTCCGACCGACTGTTGGTGCTCTGCTCAGGTCTGCAGAGATGGTAAATTCACCATTGTTAATGACGGTACCGGCAGCATCGGGAGAATTGTTTGCATCAGCATCCAGATAAGCGCTGACGTTCGGGCCACTCAAGCGAAAGCGGTTTTGTGTTCCAGATGTCCAACGATTTGGCGTGTCACGCACCCTCGATCCACCAGCATCGGGATGGCGTACATAATATCGTATGCGATCTGATTGCGTCCGCAACATACTTGAAACAACAGAGCCTGATCTATCAACCAGAGTCTCGTATAGCATATTGTCTTCTACGGACCAGCTCTCCACGAGAAACCCATGCTGCAATTGGCCATCATTCTCGAAATAAACTTTCTCGACCGTTGGCTCTTTGAAAAAATAGTCACCAGCATTAAACGAGGTTACATTTCCTTTTGATCCGGACCGACGACCGACAGGTGCGCCTGGATGATTTTCATTAATTGCCGCCCGTAAAGCCCGGCGCGTTGAAATACGGGGTGCGTCGCCACGTTTTAATGATGGAGAACTTAGCTTGTGTGACGAGAAAATCAGCTCGCCCGAAGAAGACAAGACAGATTTTGCATAAGATCCGTAAACACGTTTTCCGTCGACGCGCTGGCCAAACATAGCCGATGTGGATCCATCATCATTATTTACTGTTTCCCAAATAACGTTAAGACTATCGCTCATAGCCTGATCATTATTCTCAATTGCCAGACGCGATTTCATTGCTTGACTAACATCACTACCAAAGACTTGTGCAGTGCGAGATGAAGCATCTCCTGCGCGAAAAATACTCATACTGGCCCGATTCATCTGCGTCAGACTCATGTCATTATCTGAAAGCGGTGAAACAGAAATATTACGACTTGATGATTGCGCCTGCGCAGAAAAGGCAAGCCCAATTGATATACAAATGGCTACACTACTGGGGAATGGATGTAATTTTTTCATTTTAGCCTCTTTATCTATGCTTATCACGAATGTGTGAACACTATACCTTTTGTTTTTGGAAGACAACCCAAATAAAAGAAAAATATTATTTGCAAATAAAAATGCTATTTTTACCGAAATATAGTGTATTTTATTAAAATATTATGAGGTTAGAATACTTTCACGTCATTGATATTTATTTGTACCGGATGATTTTGGCTTGTGCCGATTTTGTTTAATTAGGGTCTGTACCCAATTTAAATGCCAAAAACGCATTCTAATTGGGCACAGACCCTAGCTTATCTCTGGTGAAAAAGCCGAAAAGAACAGGTAAGGGCTATCTGGGGGGGTAATTCGATAGTTGTGAAAGGGGCTTTGGTGCCGGAGTTTATGGGTCTGAGTTTATGGGTCTGAGTTTATGAGTCAGGGATTATAAAGTGGACCTTTATATAATGTCGGCCAGCTCCCCCTCTTGACCCTGCTGGCTAGCTGTGGTGGGAAGCAGGCTTGGATTATCTAATCTTATATTCTTATTTTTATTCTTAAATGAGCGCCCCTCATTTACTATCTTTAAGGCTTTGCGATGATTGAAACACTCTATCAGGAAAATTTTCAGACAGCGCCAACCGGCGTGGCGATGGTGCCGGGTCGGGTGAATTTAATTGGTGAACATACGGATTATAATGGCGGTATGGTTTTACCCGCCGTGATTGATAATCATATTGCGGTGGCAGTGGGTCCTTCTAGGACGGGTAAGGATCAATTTTTCTCCCAAGGGTATGGTATGGCCCCTAATGATCCCTCAATCCCTCTTGATGAAGAAACGTGGTGGGTTTACGCCCAAGGGGCTTTGGCATGGGCGCGCGAGCACGAGATTGATGTGCCGCCATTTGCCATGGCTTTTAACAGCACTATACCTGGCGGGTCTGGTTTATCCTCGTCTGCGGCTATGCTGGTTGGCATTTTTAAAGCGCTGCGTACGGCGAAAATACTTGCCCTTGATAATGTGGAAATCGCATTGGCCGCCCAAGCGGTGGAGAATGATTATGCGGGGGTGCCCTGCGGGATTATGGACCAGATGGCGGTTTCTGTGGGGCAGGCCAAAATGGCCCTTGCGCTGGATACACACACATTAGACCACACCCATTTGCCTCTATCGCCTACCCATGATTTTGTGGTTATTCATTCGGGCGTGACCCGCAAACTCACCGATGGCCGTTATAAACAGCGTCGCGTTGAATGCGAAGAAGCGCAACGTTTGTTGGGCATCACGGAAATCTGCAAGATGAGCGATCAGGAAATGGCCAGACTGTCCGACTTGCCCCCCGTCATTGAAAAACGCGCCCGCCACGCGGTGAGTGAGCATCGTCGTGTTTTAAAGGCGGTGGATGCTTTGCAGGCTGGGCAAATGACGGCGTTCGGCACTCTTATGAATGAAAGCCATGCGTCCTACCGTGATGATTTTGAAGCCTCAACCCCGCAGATTGATGCGCTTGTGGCCCGTGCCCAGCAAACAGGTGCCAGCGGTGCAAGGCTGACGGGGGGCGGTTTTGGCGGATGTATTGTTGCTTGCGTCGAAAAAGCAATACGTCCCCGATGGCAGGAGAATTTGTGTAAAGAGTTTCAAGATATCCGCGTTATCTGCTAAGCTCTATTTGATATCACTTAAGCTTAAAATGTGTATCCATTTTCATGTCTGCATTCAATTTTCCCTGTGTTCGATTTTCCCTGTGTTCAATTTACCCTGTGTTCAATTTTCCCTGTGTTCAGTCTTCCGCTTTAAGGTTGCCCAAATGTAAGGTCTCTACATGAAAAAAATCATTATCGGTATGGGCGGAGCAAGCGGGGCAATTTATGGTATCCGGCTGCTGGAAATGTTGAAGCCGGAACCAGATGTTGAAACACATCTGGTGATGAGCCGCACGGCGCAACTTAATATACGGATTGAAACAGATTACGATGTGGATGATGTGATCGCTCTAGCTGATCATTATTATAAGCCTGCTGATATGGCTGCGGCGATTTCTAGCGGATCGTTTAAATGCATGGGGATGATTGTTGCGGCTTGTTCGATGAAAACCCTTTCGGGGATTGTACACTCCTTTTCGGATGACTTGCTTATTCGTGCCGCAGATGTTTGTTTGAAAGACCAACGCCCACTGATTTTAATGCCACGTGAGGCCCCGTTACATGTGGGTCATTGTAAATTATTTTATGAAGCGGCACAGCTTGGGGCGATTATCGCCCCTCCCATGCCTGCTTTTTATAATCGACCTGAAACTGTTGACGATATTGTCAATCATAGTGCGGGGCGGGTGCTTGATTTGTTGGGGTTTGATCAGGAACTGGTTAAGCGCTGGACGGGGCATTGAAACTTACTCTGGACGCAGGACCATAAACCACGCATGATTGAAGTGCTTTTCAAATTGTGTGTTTAATGGTTTGCGCTCCGAAAAGCACGGCCAGACTAAAACTGATTATAACCAATAGATAAGGAACACATTGTGGATCAATATATGGGCATTATTGGCATATTTGTATTGTTGTTTATTGCGTTTGCCTTCTCGAAAAATAAACGGTCAATCAATTTGCGCGTGGTGATGAGTGCCTTTGCCCTGCAAATTGTGATTGCGGCGATTGTGTTGAAATCCTCGGTGGGGCGGGAATTATTGAGCGCGCTTTCCGGTGGGGTTTCTACATTACTGACCTATGCCACGGCGGGGATCGGGTTTTTGTTTGGCCCTCTGGCGGATGCGCAAAGTTCCGGTGTGATATTTGCCATTCAGGTTTTGCCAGTGGTGGTGTTTTTCTCGTCTTTAATGGCATTGCTCTATCATTTAAGGGTAATGCCATTTTTTGTGGCGATGATTGGCGGCGGGCTGCAATTTATCATTGGTACACGTCCTGTCGAATCCCTGAACGCAGCGGCGAATATTTTTGTGGGCCAAACCGAAGCCCCTCTCGCCATTAAACCTTATCTCGATAAAGTGACAGGGCCGCAATTATTTACGATTATGGCCTCTGGCTTATCTTCCGTTGCTGGTACGGTGTTGGCGGCCTATGCTAGCATTGGGGTTGATATTGAATATCTCATTGCCGCAAGTTTTATGGCCGCGCCTGGCGGTTTGTTGATGGCGAAAATCATCATTCCTGATGATAAAGAGGCTACCGATGATAGTTTGCCTTTAAGCGCTATCATGAAAGAAAAATCCACCCATGATAATGTGTTTATGGCGGTGGCTGAAGGAACGACCGATGGGTTGAAGCTGGCTTTGAATATTGGGGCCATGTTGATTGCCTTTATTTCGCTGATTGCCTTGCTAAACGGTATTTTTGGCTGGGCGGGCGGCCTTGCGGGTATTGAAGGGTTGACCTTGCAAAAAATTCTTGGCTGGGCGTTTTCGCCCCTCATGTTTGTGATTGGTGTTCCGTGGGGGGAGGAAGCCCAACTTGCTGGCGCTATCTTTGGTGAGAAACTGGTTTTGAACGAATTTGTTGGCTATCTCACATTGATTGGCTCGTCAGACACATTAAGCCCGCGCACCGTTGCGATTATGACCTTCGCTCTTTGTGGTTTTGCCAATCTCTCTTCTATCGGCATTATGTTGGGCGGGCTTGGGGCTTTGATCCCCGGCCGATTACGTGAAATTTCCCGATTAGGGCTATACGCTTTATTGGCGGCCTCCCTATCCAATTTGATGAGCGGCACCTTGGCCGGGTTATTATTTGTGGGGTAGGGTGCACGAGGGTAAGAGTGCGCGAAAGATGATAATATAGTAAATTAGGAGGAAATGATGCTGGGTGGCGACTTTAATCGAAAAGCTTTTATCAAAGTTATTTTACGCTGCGTTGTCATTCCTGTTATTCTTGTCTTGTTATTATTGGCTGCCTATGTGTTCTACGCAGTCTTTTTCGCAAAATCTACTCGTCATGATATTTGGGCCGAGACATTATTATTTCGCTATTTCGCGTTTGGTCTTGTTTATATCGGGTATCTGCATGGCAGTGGCGCGGCAATCCGGTTTTATGTGGATGGCGTGAAGCGTACATTTTTGATGATTGCGATTATGGGGGCATTGCCGATCATGTTTCTCATCGCGCTCTCGATACCTTTTTTAATGATGCAGGATGTGTTTTTTGGCGGGGCTGGGCTTTCATCTAGCGCATCCTTGGGTGATGATGCCGTGCTATTTTTGCCCGCTATATGGTTGGTACATATTTTTATAATAGCATTTTCTTGGGTAATTGCCCCTATTATTGAAGGGTTGCAACACGCCATTTACGGTTGGTCAATCTATGAAGGGTGATGGACTAGAGGCAATGTTCCGCTTACAGAGCGGGCGGAAAATCAACGGCGGGGTCGCCGGTTTTCCATTGGGGATATTTTTTCATCACCTGTTGAAACACCGGCAAGGCTAAGCATCGTGCCAGCCAGTTTTGTGCATGATTGATGGTGGTTACACCATCAAACCATTCGCGGTTGGTGTTGGCGAACTGGCGGATAAACGGAAATATAGCCATGTCTGCCAATTTGGGGGTGTTGCCAAATAGAAATGCTTGATCCGTAAGTCGATTATTTAATATTTGCAAAAAATCTAATGCCTGATCGCGATGGTGCAACGGGTCACACCCTTCATAGCGATTGGGATATTTATACCGGTCAAGATTGCCTTTAAAATTTATGACCTCTTGATTTTGTGTTTCGCTAATCAGTGCTAGCATTTCCTCGTTGGTGGCCCCATCGCCCAGCCATTGTTGGGGGTCGTTCTGGGCCAACGCCCATAACATTATATCAAGGCTTTCTTCTAAAATATCAGTGTCACTCAACGCCAATACCGGCACGGTCCCTTTGGGGGAGGTCTTTAACATTTCGGTTGGCTTGTCACGCAACAACACTTCGCGCAATTTCACTTGTTGTTGGCTAATGGCAAGGGCCATCCGTGCACGCATGGCATAGGGGCACCGCCGGAAAGAATAAAGAATAGGCAAATTTTGAGGCATATGATTTTGGGACATAATAAATCTATCGTTCAAGATGATTGTTGGGGCGTTATGACCTTGCCGATATGGGGTTCACCGCGCTGTTTCGCCAGTTCAATTTGGTGTTGTCGTTCGGCGAAGCGTTTCTTTTGCTCATCACTGGAATTTTGATAACAATGGGGGCAAGCAATACCCTGCATATAATGGGGTGATACTTTGTCTTTTTCATCAATGGGTTGGCGGCATGCATGGCACATATCGTAAGAGCCGGGTTTTAAGCCCGCCCCCACCGAAACCCGTTGGTCGAATACAAAACATTCCCCTTGCCACAAGCTTTCCGCATCGGGGATGGTTTCTAAATATTTTAAAATCCCGCCTTTAAGGTGGAACACGTCCTTCAGGCCCTCTTGCTTGAGGAAGGATGTGGCTTTCTCGCACCTGATGCCGCCCGTGCAAAACATGGCAATCTTTTTGCCTTCCATACGGGTGCGGTTTTCTTCAACCCATTTGGGGAAGTCGCGAAATGATTTCGTTTTCGGGTTTTCTGCTTTGTCAAACGTCCCTATGCTGACTTCATAATCATTGCGGGTGTCAATCACCAAAACATCGGGGTCGGTGATGAAACTATTCCAGTCTTTGGGGTCAATATAGGTGCCAACCGTGTTGGCCGGATCGACGGCGGGGACGCCCATGGTGACGATCTCTTTTTTTAAACGTACTTTAAGGCGATAGAACGGATTTTCCTCGGCAAAGCTTTCTTTATGTTCAAGGGCTTTACAGCCCGGTACCGATTTTAAGGCGTCCAACATTGTGTCAATGGCGGCGCGAGAGCCGGCAATGGTGCCGTTCACGCCTTCATGGGCCAATAAGATTGTTCCCGTCACCTCATGGCGGAGCCCAATTTGGGTGAGCTCTTGTTGATAATCGGCAAAATCAGGCAGGCTGGTAAATTGATAAAAAGCGGCAATGACAAATTGTGACATAATAAAATTCTTGATTAAGGATGCTATCCCTTATTAGCTCTTCACATTCAAGGTTGCAAATGGTCGATTTGAATTGAATGGGTGAGCAGTGGAAATATGGTGTAGAAAGGGGTTGGCTTTGGCTGGATGACCCCTTAGGGGTGGAGTGCGTGATGGAATGTGGGAAGTGGCCCGTAATAATGAGGTAAGTGATGATCTGGATAATGGGACTTATTTCTTTAGGCGTAACCTTGCTATTGTTGCGCCCATTGGTGCGTAAATCTTTAGGGGCTGGCTCTATCGGGCCTATGCTTGATGATGGGGACGATAATGTCTCCCAAAAGGATGAAATTCACCAAAACGCTGAAACGAGCCATGATGAAGCGGTTACATCTATTGATAAAGATATCGAAGAATATAAAAGACGCCTTGATGATCTGGAACGCGATGTGGCTCGCGGATTGATCCGCCCTGAAGATGCCAAAGTGGCGCGCGCTGAAATAAGCCGGCAATTATTGCGTGCCAAAAGACAGGCAGAAAATGCGCCTGCTGAAAGCGTCAAAAGCCGTCAAGGGCGAAATAATAAGCTTATTCATTTAACAACCTTTGGGGCAGTGGCGGCGTTACCGCTTTTGGCTGGCGGGCTTTATCTGGCGATTGGCACACCGGGATATAAGGATCAACCTTTAAAGGCGCGCAATGTTAATCCAGGCGTCAGTCAAACTGATATTGCATCCTCTTCCGGTGGTTCGGCTTCTAGCCAACCGCCCTCCGCCCCTGCGAATATTGGTGAGCCTTCTGATGCGCAAGTAAAAATATTAATCGCCCAGTTAGAAGAAAGGCTTGCCGAAAACCCGCAAGAGGTGGATGGCTGGGCTTTGTTGGCTCGCGCCTATGAGGCTTTTGAAAAGCCGGAACAGGCGGAGCGCGCATGGAAATCTTTGTTAGAGGTAGAGCCAACCAACCAGGACGGATTATGGTTTGCGGGGGTTGCGGCGGCCCGCGGTGGGCGCCCTGAAGAGGCCCGACAATATTGGGTGTCCCTACAATCCCAATATAATCAAGGTACACAAGATTACGATTTGCTGGAGCAAGCGCTCAACACTTTACCTTAAGCTTGACCCTAGATTTTTTTTCACTGGCTATTCAGGTTTGAGCCCTGTTTTTATAATCAGTACCCATCCGGCTATAAAACATAAGCCGCCAATGGGGGTGATGGCCCCAAACCATGGGGGTGCACCAAACGACATTGCGTAAAGAGAACCAGAAAAAATCAAAACGCCGATAATAAAAGCCCAACCGCTTAGCTTTTGAGTGAAAGAGAGTGGATTGCCATGAAGCGTGATTGTCAAAGCGGTAACAATATGGGTCAGCCCGTAAAACGTTGCTGTCTCCCACCAGTCTTTTGCATTTAAAGATAGGTGTGCATCTAGCGCGTGAGCACCAAACGCACCAAGCCCCACAATAGTGGCCCCTAAAATGGCGCAGGCTGATAAGAGACGGTTCATCGAAAAGCCTTTATTGCGCGCCTTTATAGGCGATGCCTCCCTGCATCACGAAGTCCACATCTTCTAGTTCCGTGATATCTTCAAGGGGGTTGCCGTCAACGGCAATCAAGTCACCAAATTTACCCACTTCAATAGAGCCTAATTCTTCCGCTTTGCCCATATTATCAGCGATGTTCAATGTGGCGGCAATAATGGCCTCTTTCGGGGTCATACCAGCGCCAACCATTAAGGCAAACTCTTTGGCATTATCGCCGTGAGCGGAAACACCACTATCGGTACCAAAGGCAATTTTAACGCCGCCTGCGTGGGCGCGGGCTAACATATCTTGCATGCGGGGGCCGACTTCTGCCGCTTTTGTGCGTTGTGGCGGTGTTAAGAATGTGTCGGGATCTTTTGCCCATTCGGCAACGGTGGCACCGGCTAATAATGTTGGAACCAGATAAGCACCGTTCTTTTTGAAAAGGCTTATGGACTCTTTGTCCAGATATGTTCCGTGTTCGATGGAATCAACACCCGCTTTTAGGGCGGCATTAATGCCGTTAACGCCATGGGCATGGGCGGTGACTTTGCGACCCATTGAATGGGCTGTGTCCATAATGGCTTTAAGTTCATCATCAAAGAATTGTTGTTCAAGGCCCGCGGAGGTGTTTGATAATACCCCAGCTGTGGAGGTAAGCTTAATGGCATCGGCCCCGCGGCGCACTTGTTCGCGCACGGCACGCCGACAATCACCGACCCCGTCGCATACTCCATTTGAATGAAGCAGATGGGCAATATCATCGCGGTAGCCTTGGGTGCCGTCGCCATGTCCGCCGGTTACCGATATGGTGGAACCCGATGAATAAACCCGTGAGCCAATAATATCGCCGCGGCGAATCCCGTCCCGCAAGGCAAACACCGCATCGCCGCCCCGCGCGCCTAAATCACGCACTGTTGTAAAACCCGCCATTAATGATTTACGGGCAAAACCGGCCGCTGTTATGGCCCGATCAGGATCCGACATCTCCACACTATCAAGGCGTCCCCGCGGATTATTTTCACTGGTGATATGCACATGACCATCAATAAGGCCGGGTAGCACGAACATATTCTTCAAATTATGGGTGGTCACCGTGTCTTCGCTAGTGGCACCGGCGGCACTGGCGTTCACATAACCGGGCAGAACGGCAGTAATAATGCCGTCTTTAATAATGATAGATTGCTGGCTGGTCACCCTACCAGCGGGGTTTGCCAATAATTGCCCCGCATGGACGATGGTGATGTCACTCGCATTCGCCACCGGGGCGGCAATGGGGGATAATGCCAAGCCAAGGGCGGCCCCTAAAGTCAGGGTGCCCGAGGTTAGCGTGCGGGGCGCTATCGCTGATTTAAAAGTGTTGAATTTATGTTTCAAGCCCATTTGGATTTCCTCTTTAGTGTTTTCCTAATTTGTAAGGATCGTTTCAGGTTTTTACCCTAAAGGCAAGGTGCGGGCTTGATGCTAAAAGCCTAAACGGAAAAGCGAGATAAGATATAAAAACCTGCGACTCCCTCTTGCAAACGTGTATTTTTGGCGTATAACCCTCGCTCTAATCAATGGTCGGGCCATATGGGTATGCCCTGATGATTGTACTGCAAAAACCGAGTTGGCCGATCTTCAAGGTCACCTCCCCAATAGAAAGACGCAAAATGCCCAAAATGAAGACAAAGTCAGGCGCGAAAAAGCGCTTTAAGGTGACTGCCAGTGGTAAGGTCAAAGCCGGCCATGCGGGTAAACGTCACGGCATGATTAAACGGACACCCAAGCAAATTCGTCAAAAGCGCGGCACTGATGTGCTGGCGGCGGCGGATGCTCGGATCGTTAAAAAATATATGCCTTATGCACGTTAAAACCAAATGCGGGGGATCCCGCATAAGGTAAACGTATGACCCCCGATTTGATCATTATTCTTTGATCACTATTTGTTTGATTACCATTCTTTTAGGAGACCCTTATGGCACGAGTTACGACGGGACCCGCTTCCCACGCACGCCACCGCAAAGTTATCACCAAAGCAAAAGGCTATAGAGGCCGCCGCAAAAATACTTTCCGTATTGCCAATCAGGCAGTAGAAAAAGCCGGACAATATGCCTACCGCGATCGCCGCGCCAGAAAACGCAATTTCCGCGCTCTCTGGATCCAGCGGATTAATGCGGGCGCCCGCGAATTAGGCATGACATATGGCCGCTTTATCCATGGGCTGACATTGGCTGGCATTGAAGTTGACCGTAAAGTGTTGGCGGATTTAGCCGTGCGCGAACCTGCGGCGTTCAAGGCTTTGGTTGAAAAAGCCCAAGCTGCGATCAAGTAACCCAAGCTGCGATCAAGTAAGACGGCGATTCAATAGCTGCTTACCGCGAATTAGGTTTGGCGAAATAGCTTTATCGATGAATTTTATAAAGCCCCTATTTTAAAACCCTTGCATTATTATGATGTGAGGGTTTTCCCTTTTTGATTAGGGGTGGCTAATCAGTACAGTTGTGTACTGATCTACATCAGAAAGTTATTTAACTATTTCAAGTGCGATTTGTACTTTATATTTCTATATTATAGCAATTGAAGCTTATAAGATTAGATTGTTAATTTTAACGCTTATTATAATTATTGGACCGGTTGAAAAATTGTTATCTTCAAGTAGTGTTTTTAATATCGACTATAAGATGTTTTGAAACTATGGGGTTTTCTGATTCGTGGGTAATTTTACTAATTCTACCGACGAGGCTTTTTTTGGAGCCTTAGGACGATATATAGTTTCATGGGCGCACGTAGAGTCCCATGTTAATATGCTTATCCATCACATGTTTCATATTTTAGAGAATCCAAACTGCAATGAAGAAATCCCAAGAAATTTTAAAAGAAAAGTAGAATTTTTACGCAAGTCTATAAAAAAACTTCCTTTGGATTGTCGGAAAACTGACCTACTGCTAGGTATAATTAATGATGTAAATATCAAAGCTGATTTACGGCACCATATTGTTCATGGAGCAATCACAAAACATAAAGAAGGAACTGGGCAAGCAACCTTCTCAAAACTTGATGCTGCTGGTAAAACCTTCAAAGTAAAGGAAGTTACGATTGACACGGTTGGACTACTTAAAGAAGCGAATGCACTAAATTTGGCAGGAAGACCATTAAGAGAGATTAATCAAATCATCGAAGAAAATTGGCAATAACTAAATTCAAAATCTGGTACGAAGATTTTATGAAAGGTATGACGTTATATAGTTTTATTGGTTACGACTTATTTTTAAAACCTAATATTATAATGTTTAACCATAGCGGATATACTAGGGGTGGTTTGCTGATTGACAATCCGCTATAGCAGATAAACGATTTTTAAACCTACCAATCCAGATGCGGATATTTTTATGACCGACTTAAAAGCTCTTGAAACGGATTTACTCTCGCAAATTGCCAAAGCCCCTGACGGGGCAGTTCTGGACGAAATTCGTGTGAGCGCCCTTGGTAAAAAAGGGGTGATCTCTTTACAGATGAAGACACTGGGTAAGATGAGCCCGCAAGAGCGTAAAGAAATGGGGCCCGCCCTCAATAATCTAAAAAATGTAATTGGCGCGGCCATAGAAGAAAAGAAAACAGCGCTAGAGGAAGCGACTTTGGAAGCGCGGTTGGCCACTGAAAAAATTGACGTCACTTTGCCGGTGCGCGATATCAAACGGGGTAAAATCCACCCTGTTACCCAGGTAATGGAAGAGATGACGGCGATTTTTTCGGCGATGGGGTTTGATGTTGCCGAAGGGCCAGACATTGAGGATGATTTCCACAATTTTACGGCGTTGAATTTTCCTCCTGATCATCCCGCCCGCGAAATGCATGATACATTCTTTTTGGAGCCAAGAGAGGGTGAGGACCGAAAGGTTTTGCGCACCCACACAAGTCCTGTGCAAATCCGTACAATGATGAACCAGAAACCACCGATCCGTATTATTATCCCCGGACGGACGTTTCGATGTGACTCAGATCAAACCCATACCCCGATGTTCCATCAGGTGGAAGGGTTGGTAATTGATAAGACCAGCCATATGGGCCATTTAAAAGGCACATTGGAAGCCTTTATCAAAACATTTTTCGAAATTGATAATCTTGAGACACGTTTTCGTCCGCATTTCTTTCCGTTTACGGAGCCATCAGCCGAGATGGATGTGCGCTATGAACGGGTTGGCAATGAAGTGCGCATCGGACAAGGTGATCAATGGATGGAGATTTTAGGGTGCGGCATGGTGCATCCCAATGTCTTGAAGAATTGCGGGTTGGATCCTGATGAATATCAAGGGTTTGCATGGGGCATGGGGGTTGATCGGCTTGCAATGCTAAAATATGGCATTCCTGATCTGCGGGATTTCTTTGCCGCTGATTTTAGATGGCTCGAACATTATGGGTTTGATGCCAACGATCAGCCAAATCTTGCAACCGGATTAAGTGGGTAATCTTATCATTAGATGATAAAATATACCAATTTTTGAGCATCAAAACCCTTGCTTAATCAATAAATACCATCTAATAAATTAGATAATAAAAATTGATGTAATTTTATTACCTAATTTATTAGATGATATGAGGAGCGCAACAAATGGCCCCCCAAAGCTCTGACTTGAAACCTGATATGCCAAAGATTGCGGGCATGAAAGCTGACCATGCGGTTTCGTATCATTTTGATGCATTTCCGCCTGATCAACTTGATATCACTGCCCTTTATAAATTGATTGCCCACACAACAGATGCGATTGCGCGTTTTGATCAAATGCTTAAGGGGATGCATAATAGTGAAATCTTGTTGGCCCCCTTACGTAACCAAGAGGCTGTGATCTCATCACGAATGGAAGGTACGATCAGCACGATTGATGAAATCCTACAATATGAGGCTGAATATGATGACCATAAACATGGAGCTGTACGTGAAGCAAGACATGAAGTGGTTGAAACCTGGCTTTATCAACGAGCCTTAAAAACAGGGCAAAAAGCTTTATCTGAAGGGTATTCCTTTACTGAATTCTTAGTGCGCCAAATGCATCAAGAGTTATTGTCTTTTGGTCGAGGGGCTGAGAAAACACCAGGTCTTTACAAGACGGAACAAAACTTTCTTGTCGACAAAATAGCAAAAGAAATAATGTTTATTCCAATTTCACCGGAAAAACTGGAAGACGGCATGCAGAAACTATTTTTATATATGAACAATGCAGAAGAGCAAATCCTCCTAAAAACAGCAATAAGCCATGTGGAATTTGAAGCCCTGCACCCTTTCCAAGACGGGAATGGCCGTATTGGTAGGATGTTAATCACCCTATTATTATGGCAGCACAAAGTCATTTCCCAACCGCATTTTTATATTAGTGGTTACCTTGAGGAGCATAAAGATGAATATATTGAACGGATGAGGCGGGTATCTTCTCATGGGGAATGGACACAATGGTGCGCGTTTTTTCTCGAAATGCTTGAACAACAAGCTATCCGTAATTTAACAATTACTGAGAAAATCCAACATTTATATGAGGATATGAAAATTCAATTTTCCTCAATCCTATCATCAAAATGGTCTATTCAAGCGGTAGATTATATTTTTGCTAATCCAATATTTTTGAATACAAAGTTTGTGCGCGACAGTGGTATCCATAAGGCCTCAGCCAGAAAGCTTCCCCCGTTATTGGAAAAGGCTAATATGTTGAAGAAACTTCGCCCGGGAACAGGGCAACAAGCTGCGATCTATGGATTTGAACCTTTACTAGAGTTAGTGAGAGTTTAAAATGATTTAGTGACGCCAACCAATAAGTCTATGGTGAATAAAAGAGATAAACTGATTGGCTTTATAGTGTTTGGACATCTACCATAATTAATGCAAATAGAAATAAGGGTAAAACCTATACCTCGCGAATGTCTTCCATGCTTTCCTTTTTGACGACTTTTTACATTAACCGAGAAATCTAATGAAATTTACTCTATCCTGGCTCAAAGAGCACCTTGAAACAAATGCAACGCTTGATGAAATTGTCGAGACGATGGTTAAGGTTGGCCTTGAGGTTGAAGAAGTGATTGATCCGGCGGACCGATTAAAGGCTTTTACCATTGGTGAGGTTTTGCATGCAGAAAAACATCCTGATGCTGATAAATTAAAAGTATGTAAAGTGGCAACGATTGATGGGGAAAAGCAGATTGTTTGCGGGGCTCCCAATGCGCGCACCGGCATCAAAATAGCGTATGCCCCTGTGGGGTCTTATGTGCCGGGCATTGATGTTACGCTTTCCAAAGCCAAAATCAGGGGGGTTGAAAGCTTTGGTATGATGTGTTCTGCCCGCGAGATGGAAATGGGTGATGATCATGACGGCATATTGGAAGCGCCAAACGAGGCAAAAATTGGTGCTCCGGTGGCTCAAACGATGGGGGTGAATGATCCGGTAATTGATTTTGAAGTCACCCCGAACCGTCCTGATACGAACGGTGTGATTGGCGTTGCCAGAGACCTTGCGGCTGCAGGGCTTGGAAAACTTAAAACGCCAACACCTGATGCAATCAAGGGCGGGTTTGCGTCACCGCAAAAAGTTGAATTACGCTTTGACGCGGAAGCAAAGAATGCTTGTCCGGTGTTTGTAGGCCGGTATATTCGCGGTGTTAAAAACGGGCCATCCCCCGATTGGCTGCAAGATCAATTAAGGTCTATCGGATTGCGCCCGATTAATGCGCTGGTCGATATCACCAATTATATGTCCTATGATCGCGCGCGTCCTCTTCATGTTTTTGATGCTGATAAATTAAAAGGTGTGGTTCATGCCCGTCTTGGCCAAAAGGGTGAAAAATTTCTGGCGCTTGATGGTAATGAATATGAAGTTGATGAGACAATGTGTGTCATCGCTGACGATAATGGTGTTTTGGGTCTTGGCGGTGTGATGGGCGGCGAAGATACGGGCTGCACGGAAGAAACAGTGAATGTGTTTGTGGAATGCGCTTATTTTGACCCTTTAAGAACGGCAAAAACCGGACGCAAAACCGGTATAGTTTCTGATGCGCGTTATCGGTTTGAGCGCGGTATTGATCCGGCCTTTATTATGCCGGGGATGGAGATGGCCACAAAACTGGTTTTGGATCTTTGTGGCGGTAGCGCCAGTGAGAATGAGATAGACGGGCAAGTGCCTGCATTTGATAAAATAGTGTCGTTTAAGCCCTCTCTTATCAAACGCCTCACGGGTATTGATGTGGCGGATGATAAGGCATTATCCATTTTAGAACATCTTGGGTTCGAAAAATTGAAAGCGAATGATGGCGATGATGCGTGGCCCATAAGGGTGCCAAGTTGGCGGCCTGATATTGATGGCAGTGCAGATCTGGTGGAAGAAGTTGTTCGCATTGTGGGTCTGGATCAATTGCCAACGCAAACTCTTGCGGTTTTAAATGCAGTGGAGACGCCTAAAATTACCGTCGCGCAAAATCGTCGCCGCCTGGCAAAGCGTACCCTTGCGGCTCGCGGCTTGTATGAGGCAGTGACATGGTCGTTTACGGATGAAAAAAGTGCGGCGCATTTTTGTCAGGGTTCTGAATGGTTGCAACAGCAAGGGTTGAAGCTGGCAAACCCGATTTCTGCTGATCTAGGGGTGATGCGCCCTTCTATTTTGCCAAACCTTATCTCGGCTCTACAACGCAATATCGATAAGGGGGCAATGGTGGGGGCCCTTGGCGATTTAGGGTTGTTTGAAGTGGCCCCGATTTATTTTGGTGATGGGCCCGATGGACAAATGATATTGGCAACAGGCGTAAGGGTGGCTTCCAATGGCCGCCATTGGCAAGGCACGGGCGGCGATCATCAATCTGGTGACGTATATTCTGTTAAGGCAGATGCTTTAGCGGTGTTAGAAGCCGCAGGGGCGCAAGTGAGAAGTTTGCAAACCACCGCTGATGCGCCAAAATGGTTTCACCCCGGACGATCCGGTGTGTTGCGCCTTGGCCCGAAAAACATATTGGCCGAGTTTGGTGAAATTCACCCCCGTATTTTGAAAGAGATGGATATTGATGTTCCGGTATTTGGGTTTGAAATCGCGCTGGATAATATTCCCGCCGGAAAAGCGGGTAAAGGTAAGATCACTAAAACCAAACCAGCCCTT
This sequence comes from uncultured Parvularculaceae bacterium, assembly GCA_938015425.1. Taxonomy (GTDB): domain Bacteria; phylum Pseudomonadota; class Alphaproteobacteria; order Caulobacterales; family Parvularculaceae; genus CALLPQ01. Next base: position 29,343 of record CALLPQ010000179.1, read on the forward strand.
GAAAGTTCACAATTCCTCCCCCTTACGCGTGATTTTGCATTTCTGGTTGATGAAGATGTGCCCGCAGAAACTTTATTAAAGACGGTTCGCGGTTCTGATAAAAAATTAATCACCAATGTTTCTTTATTCGATGTCTATCAAGGCAAAGGCGTGCCCGAGGGGCAAAAATCCCTAGCGGTTGAGATTACGATATCGCCGCGTGGGGGGACCCTAACCGATAAAGAAATTGAAGCCTTGTCTGATCGGGTGGTAGCGCAAGTGGCCAAGTCAACCAAGGGGACATTGCGGGCATAACGCGTTAGCGCGCTTTATCTCTGTCGGCATCACTCGAGCCGATCAAGGTTTTTTTCCAAGTAACAAGCCTTGGGTTTGATTTTCGCTTCTGGCTCGTTACATAAAGATATGCCGCGTTTTACCCCAGATTTCCTTGATGAGCTAAAATCACGACTGCGCCCGTCCGATGTGATTGGCCGATATGTGAAGCTGAAGAAACAAGGCAATGAATGGGCGGGCTTGTCTCCGTTCAGTAAAGAAAAAACCCCCTCCTTTTTTGTGAATGATCAAAAGGGGTTCTTTCATTGTTTTTCAAGCGGCAAGCATGGGGACATTATCGGTTTTCTTCAAGAAACCCAAAATCTGCAATTCCATGAAGCGGTGGAGATGTTGGCAGGGGATGCCGGGTTGGAGATCCCCCGTGATAATCCAGCTGATGCAAGGCGCGAGGAAGCTAAAAAAGGCCTGATGGCGGCGTGCGATGAGGCGGCAAAGTTTTTTGCCCAGATGTTAAGGCGTAGTGATGGCCGCAAGGCCGTTGATTATATCCGCTCGCGGGAATTAAAAAAATCCCAGATTGAAGAATTCCAGATTGGTTATGCGCCCGCTGATCGTCATGCTTTAAAGAATGCCTTGATCAATAAAGGGTTCCATGAAGATATTTTGATCGAGGCCGGATTGGTGATTAAACCCGATAGCGGTCATAGTTATGATAAGTTCCGTGACCGGCTTATGTTCCCGATTTTAAACCCGCGCGGGCAGGTGATCGCCTTTGGGGGGCGGGCCCTTAATCCTGATGCACGCGCAAAATATATGAACTCGCCTGAAACGCCTTTGTTTCATAAGGGGTCTGTTTTGTATCGGTATGCCGAAGCGCGCAAAGCGAGCGTGACAGACAAAGCCCCCTTGATTGTTTGCGAAGGCTATATGGATGTGATTGCCCTTTGGGGGGCGGGGGTTAAACGCGCTGTGGCCCCTTTGGGCACAGCCTTGACCGAAAACCAGTTGGCGATGTTATGGCGCGCCAATGACGAGCCGGTTTTGTGTTTTGATGGTGATAAAGCGGGAACGGGGGCGGCTTATCGGTCTATCGAGCGGGCTTTGCCGATGTTAAAGCCGGCAAAATCCCTGTCTTTTGTGTTTTTACCGAGCGGCATGGACCCTGATGATTTATTGCGGGCTCAAGGTCGCCATGCTTTTGATGAAGTTTTGGCAGCTGCAAAACCCTTTGTTGATGTGCTATGGCAGCGGGAGGAAGCCGCCCATGATTTAACCACGCCCGAGCGCCGCGCTGCCTTCAGATCAAGTTTAAGGGCGTTGATAAAAACGATTGCAGACCGCGATGTACGCGATGCCTATGACAAGGAGGTTGCCAATCGTCTGGATCAGTTTTTTGGTCATGGACATCAGGGGCAGGGTGTGGCGGGAGGTAATGGGGCACAATCGGGCAATTATCAGGGCCAAAACCCTTATAACCGAGATTATCGCCCTAATTATAAAGCAGGGGCGGGGTCAAGAAGATGGGGATATAAGCCACCTGCCCGGATGAGCCCAGAATTAAAGCAAAAGCAGACCCACAAGAATAAGGCAATTGGGGAAAGCTGGCGGCGGGAAGCCACTTTATTATTGGCGATATTACACCATCCTACCTTGATTGAACGTCGGGAAAATGAGATTTTCTCCCTCGATTTAACCGACAGCGCCTTGTCGGCCCTATTGTCTGATATATTGATGCTTTTTTCTGAAGACCCGACCCTTGACTTCGATGGGTTGAAACGCCATCTATCCAATAAGGTCTCGGGCAATATCCTGGAGCAGCTTCTCAATGATAGAGCGCTCAATAGTCAAAAATTCCTGCAGACTGACGCATCGATGGATGAAGTAGAGTGGGGCTTTGGCAACGCCCTTGATATCCATGGGTATGAAACAAGTTTAAAAGAGGATTTGACGCGCACAGCCTCCCAAATTTTTCAAGACGACCAAGACCTTACAACGCGCCAGCAAGATAGTGGCGACATCTATGATCAAGATGGTTCTGTTGATGCTATCTCCCATACTAATTATGGCGTGATGCTTGATGATGGTGCACCAGAAAATGGTTTGGAAACCGATCTTGAAAATGATGAGGCAGCCCAACAATACAGCCAACACGATATTCATCATGATGATGCGCCCCCAAGCACTGTAGATAAAGACGTTGTAGATAAAGGTGATGGGGATAAAGATAAGATTGGTGCAGATGCAAAACGATTAAAAGGGGATGAGTACTGGAAAGCAAGTGCTGCGGCACGCGAAGAACTCATCAATCGTAATAAAGCATCTAGCAAAAATAATGAGGGTGAAGAAGCTTCATCTGACCGTTTTAATACCGCATTGGATAAGCTGAAAAAAAGTGTTTCCAATACAAGGCGCAAAAATTAGCGGTTTTGATTTTGAGCTGGATTTGTCTTTGAGCTGGTTTTGATTTTGGATGTATTTTGTCTATGGGCTGGCTCTTCTTGGCCATTAAGTTGATTATGGCAAGAGGGCTCATAAGCGGGCTGATATGGCGGCGAGTTAAAAAGATGCGCGGTAAATAAATTGAACTGAATTTTAAGAACCCGAAATAAAGATCGACTTTTGGGCTCTAATGACTTGATAATCATGATTTAAAACGTGAATGAAATTCTTTCTGACCGTTTAGTGTGAGAGACAGGAACCGTAATGGCGACGAAGACAAAAACAACGAAAAAAGCAGCGGCATCGGCGGCGGATGCTGCGGGTGATGCTCCTATATTGGACCTGAATAATGCAGGTGTAAAAAAGATGATAAAATCCGCGAAGGCCCGCGGTTATATCACCTATGACGAGCTGAATGCTGTCCTCCCTTCGGAGCAATTTACCTCGGAGCAAATCGAAGACATCATGGCAAAGCTCTCTGAAATGGGGATCAATGTCACAGAAAATGAAGATGACGACGACACCCCGGCCAGTGCTACCACTGCGGTTGCAAAAAAGGCTGACGGTGCGGGTAGTAGTGTTGTTACCACCAATACATCTTCGGGTAATGATCGGACCGATGATCCGGTGCGGATGTATTTGCGTGAAATGGGCACGGTTGAATTATTATCCCGTGAAGGCGAGATTGCCATCGCAAAACGTATCGAGGCGGGCCGTGAAACCATGATACGCTCTTTGTGCGAATCATCTTTGACCTTTGAGGCGATCACCGTTTGGCGTGATGAGCTTAATGAAGGGCGTGTCTTGTTGCGTGATATTATTGATCTGGATGCCACCTATGGCGGTGGGCCGGAGGCGCGCCCTGATATGACCCAGCCAGAAGTGGCTGAACGGGTGAATAAGGAAGAAGCGGAAAAGGCTGAAAATCCCGAGGAAGAAGAGGATGAGTTTGACGAAGGTGCGCTCTCTCTTTCTGCCATGGAAGCGGAATTGCGCGACGGGGTTATGCAAACCTTTGACGAGATTTCCAGCGATTACAAAAAACTACGCCGCTTGCAAGACATTATGATCGAGGAGCAACTCAAAGGCGAAGATTTATCGGCGTCGCAAACCCGTCGCTTTAAAAAGTTGCAAAAAGATATTACCGAGCGGGTTCGCGAGGTCCGGTTAAATAATCAGCGTATTGAGGCGCTGGTGGAGCAGCTTTACGATATTAATCGCCGGCTAATCGCGTTGGAAGGAAAACTGGTGCGCCTTGCGGACGCTAACGGGGTAAACCGCCGCGAGTTTTTAGAAGAATATATGGGCTATGAGTTAGACCCTGAATGGTTCGACCGCATTAGCGCCAAAGAAGGGCGCGGCTGGAATGTGTTTGTCACCAATGCTGGCCAGCAAATTCATGACCTTCGCGAAGAAATCGGATATCTGTCGACGGAAACCGGTTTGACAGTTAAAGATTTTCGCCGGATTGTGCAAACAGTGCAAAAAGGAGAACGCGAGGCGAGTATTGCCAAAAAAGAAATGGTCGAGGCGAATTTACGTCTTGTGATTTCGATTGCTAAAAAATACACAAATCGCGGGTTGCAATTCCTTGATTTAATCCAGGAAGGTAATATCGGATTAATGAAAGCGGTGGATAAGTTTGAATATCGCCGTGGCTATAAATTTTCTACCTATGCCACATGGTGGATACGTCAAGCAATCACTCGCTCTATTGCCGATCAGGCCAGAACCATCCGTATACCTGTGCATATGATCGAGACAATCAATAAGATTGTTCGCACCTCACGGCAGATGCTGCATGAAATTGGCCGCGAACCAACGCCGGAAGAATTGTCCGAAAAGCTTTCTATGCCTTTGGAAAAAGTCCGTAAGGTGATGAAAATTGCGAAAGAACCAATTTCTCTTGAAACGCCCATTGGCGATGAGGAAGATAGCCACCTTGGTGACTTTATCGAAGATAAAAACACCGTATTGCCGATTGATGCAGCGATCCAGTCGAATTTGCGCGAAACCACCACCCGCGTTCTGGCGTCTTTGACGCCGCGTGAAGAACGTGTTTTGCGTATGCGTTTTGGTATCGGTATGAATACGGATCATACGCTTGAAGAAGTAGGGCAGCAATTTTCGGTGACCCGTGAGCGGATCCGCCAAATTGAAGCCAAGGCATTGCGTAAATTAAAACATCCAAGTCGCTCTCGCAAACTGCGCAGCTTTTTGGATAATTAGAAACGATAAAATGACTTTAACCGGAAATATTATGAGACATTATTTATCATTATTGATCATCACTTTATCATCCTTGATGCTTGTTTCGTGTGCGACACTTGCGACGGCAACATTGGAAAACCGGTTTCAAGCCATTGGCCTACCGGCGGGTACGGCTGAATGTATGGCAACGGATTTAAATGAAAATCTCTCCAATGATGATGTGATTGAATTAACCCGTCACACTTTTTCAGTGGCCACATCTGATAGTCCTGTTGCGATTGTGCGGGCTCTCATGGAGATTGAAAATCCCCGTGTTGTGACGCAAGTGGGTAAAGCGGGTGTGTCTTGTGTTACATCCGGATTTTTTGGGTGATCTCTTTTAACGTCTCCCCTAATCGCACCAAATCTTCATCTGTTGATAGTCTGTGATCCCCGTTTTTAACGAGAGTTGCGACAACATCATCACTTTCAAAACACTCAACCGCTTTAAGGGCATGTTGCCAAGGCACATCTACGTCTTTCATGCCTTGTAAAATCCGGACGGGACCGTTTAGGGAGATGGTTTTGTCAAGCACAAGGCATTGGCGTCCATCCTTAATGAGGTCATGGGTGATGATGGTTGGCTCGTCGCTATAATCCGAAGGGGTCTCGATAAACCCTTCCAGAATAATTTTTGAACGTTCTTCCTGATTTAGATCAGCCCACATCAGATCTTGGGTAAAGTCAGGGGCGGGGGCAATCAATACCATTCCGGCAACAGATTGTTTCAAACTATCGTTTAAAGCGGTCAGCATCGAAATCCACCCGCCCATAGAAGACCCGATAAGAATTTGTGGCCCTGTGGTCAAGGCGTTGATGGCGTGATGTGCGTCTTTAGCCCATTGCGATATTGTGCCCTTTTTAAAATCTCCCTCTGATTGACCGTGTCCTGAATAGTCAAACCGAAGAAAGGAAACATTATTGGCAATGGCCCAATGGTGGATAAATTCCGCTTTAGAACCAAGCATGTCCGAGCGATATCCGCCAAGCCAGACCAAACCAGGCAGATGGGGATCTCCTTGATGGGTGTGATAGGCAATTTTGCCGTGGGGCCCGTCACTAAAGTGGGGGGCTTCAAAAGAAGATGGGGGCAATGTGCTCATAAAAATCATCCAGTTTAGTTTGTCGCCTTTATCGCAGTTCAACCGGGTACCACTTGAACGCAAAATGCTTTTATTGTTTGTCGCATTTACTGCAGTTCAACCGGGTCCCACTTGAACGCAAAATGCTTTATAACGGTGTTTGACCAAAGGCCAAGCTTGGCTATGGTAGGGCATGGTTTCTCCGATCTCATCCACAATAATGCCGACAACAATTATGCAGGTGATCCCGTCATTGGATATGGGCGGGGCGGAACGCACAACGATTGAAATGACCGAGGCGATTATTGCGGCGGGATGGCGCGCGATTGTGGTCACCCAAGGAGGGCGCCTAGAAGAAGAGATTGTTAAGGCGGGGGGTGAATTGATCTTATTGCCGGTTAAAAGCAAAAACCCGCTGACCCTATGGCGCAATAGCATCCGTATAAGACGCTTGATGCAAAAACATAATGTTAGTCTGGTTCATGCCCGCTCCAGAGCCCCCGCATGGAGTTGTTATTGGGCGGCCCGGGCCCTGAATGTGCCATTTATAACCACTTATCATGGAGCATATGGAGCCCAAAGCCGCCTAAAACGCTGGTACAATTCCTCGATGGTGCGGGGGACGAGGATAATTGCCAATTCGGAATTTACAAAAAACCTGATTTTACAGGCCCACGGAGAAACTGAACCGGATCTTGCAACCCGCATTACCGTAGTGTTTCGAGGTGCAGATATGAAACGGTTTTCTCCCCCTAATAAGCTTGGCAAAAAAGCTATAGATCAGGGCTTGTCGCACAATTTCCAGATGAATAATGCGCTCACCATTACGCAAACCACCCCGAAACCGTTCAGATTATTGTTACCGGCCCGAATGACGGCATGGAAAGGCCATGAAATAGTAATTAAATCTTTGTTAATACTTTCAAGGGCTGGTCAGTGGCCTAATTTGCGTATAGTTTTTTTGGGTGGTGCCCATACACTGATGGGCGAAGATGTGGCGAAAGACTGGTTTCGAGATCAAGAGCCGGAGGGTGTTGGGGCACTTCTTCACGCCACACCAAAGATGGATGAGAAGATGGGTCCTTATGAGGCTCATTTACGTGAGTTGGTGGTTAAGAACGGGGTAAGTGATTTGGTGCATTTTGTTGCCCATAATAATAATATAGCATCCGCATTGGCTTGGGCCGATGGTGTGTTAGTGCCTTCCACAAGACCCGAGGCGTTTGGCCGGGTTGTGGTCGAGGCGGGGGCTATGGCGAAGCCCGTAATTGCCAGCAACCATGGCGGTGCGCGAGAAACCATTATCGACCAGAAAACAGGGTTTTTAGTCACACCCAATGATGCGCAAGCCTTGGCTGATGCGATTCATAATTTGATGGAAATGGATGAGGAAAAACGCCAGAAAATTGGCCATGCTGCTCGTGATCGTGTGTTAAATAATTTCACCACCAAAACCATGTGTGACCAAACCATTGCTATTTATAAAGATGTGATAAAACAATATGAAGCCGGGAGGATTTCGCGCCATGTTTAAATCCCGCAGTAATAAAATTCTGGTGATTAAAACGGATAGCCTCGCGGGCTTTGTTGCGGCGGAGCCGGTTTTTGAGTCTATTAGGCAAGCCCACCCTGATAGCGTGATTAGCCTTTTGACCACTAAAGAACTGGAACGACTGGCCAGAGCTGCGCCTTATTTTGATCAGGTGGCGGCCCTTCCCGATATGGGCGATCGCATTGCGCGTCAGTCTTTGATTACGCAAATCCGTCGTTCAAAGTTCGGGACAATCTATGATCTGTGTAATGGCGATGCCGCGCGGCGGATACAAAACGGATTAGGGTTGAATATGTTTGGTCCTAAATGGCATTCCGTTCAGGCAACAAGGTCGCCTTTTATGCGCCAGAACGGGGTGGCTATCCCTGATAAAGAGAAATTTTACAACACGGCTGGAATTGAAAGATCGGAACGTAAACCCGATTTTTCTTGGGCGCTGGAAGCCCGCAAAGACAGCGCCAATATGCAACCCTCATGGTATGGATTATCGGGGTCTTACGGCTTGCTATTGGTAAACGGGGATAGAGATCAACGATGGTCGGCGGACCGCTATGGCGCTTTAGCGAATCTAATGGCCGAGGCTGGGGTAACGCCCGTATTAATTGGGGAGCGTGATCTGCATGATTTTGGGGATGATATTTCTATGATTGCCCCAAGTCTGGTGGATCTGACGGGAAAGTCCGACCATTTGCAATTAGCAGCCCTCGCTCAAAATGCGAATTTCTTTGTGAGTGACAATGCAGAGGAGATTTATCTGGCTTTAAGCATGGCTTGTGATGGTGTGTTGATTTCTGATGATGATGAGCCAACGATTAAAAATTCCGGTTGCCACGTGGTTTACATCCGTCCAGATCATAATCCCAATGCTGTTGATGCAGAACAAGTGTGGCAAACCCTCCTGAATATGGGGCTGGCGCCGCGCTATAATAGTGCCCGTGAAGATAGACCCGATCAGGAAATTCCCTCTCATCCTCATTTTGATTCTAACCCTAATCCCGAGCCAGATCCCAAACCAAAGCTTGAACCAAACCCAAAACCAAACCCTGAACCAAACTCTGAGCTAAGCCCTGATCCTAATTCCGGTGTGCGCTATTTTAACTCTTTGAGTCTAAATCCAAAATCGTAAAAACTGAGCTTTATTTTAATAAATCAACTACCCCGTAAATCGAATGCTTTAGAGTGACCGGTTTGGTGTAAACCAATGTCTGAACCATGGTGTTTGATAGCGGGCCCCGCCTCATGTTCTGCCCCTTGGGTTAGGCCCTAAAATATAAAAATTCATCAAACAATATTTTTTAGGTTATTGTTAAGAGCGGCAACATAGACCATTGTAAAAAATGTGATGTAAAAGCAGGGTGTAAAAACCTTGATTAGTAATTTTGGTAGGTGAGTTTGTTAACAATCCTGACTTATGGTAGCGGTTATGATTAGATCCGTTTATAAATATATCCATTTTTAAATATATCCATAAGGGATGTTTTAATCGTCCGATCTTAAGATATACGCATTAACCGAACTTGGGGCCTTTTGGCCCCCTAAAAAAGAGGCCTGAATGAGAGATCCCGTCGCAACATATGAGAACTATTTAACCCCAATGGTGATTGAACATACGAGTCGCGGTGAACGCTCCTATGATATTTATTCTCGCCTTTTAAAAGAGCATATTATCTTTATTGCGGGCCCTGTGAATGATGCGATGGCCACGAGTGTGGTGGCGCAATTACTTTTTCTCGAAGCTGAAAACCCCAAAAGGGAGATTAACCTTTATATTAATTCGCCCGGGGGGTCTGTTTCTGCTGGATTGTCAATGTATGACACGATGCAATATATCCGCCCTGCCGTATCCACTATGGTGACGGGCATGGCCGCGTCTATGGGGTCTTTATTATTAACCGCAGGGGCCAAGGATATGCGCTTTTCCTTACCGAATTCGCGCATTATGGTGCACCAGCCCTCTGGTGGTTTCCAAGGGCAAGCTTCTGATATTGAGCGCCATGCGAAAGACATTATCGAGGTGAAACGCCGGTTAAACGAGATTTATGTGGAACATACGGGCCAGCCCTATGATGTGATCGAATCAACCCTTGATCGGGACCATTTTATGACCCCTGAAGAGGCCACGGCCTTTGGGTTGATCGATAAAGTCCTGTTAAAACGCTCTGGCGACGATGCCGAGGCAGAAAATTCATAATAGTTTAAGACAAACAGGCGTAAATTACCGAAAATCGAGTAGCGAAAGTGTGATCTTATAATTTGCGACCGGATTTCAAAATTCTGCTATAATTATCAGGATATTGGGCTATATTCAGGGTTGGTGAGAACATTACGGGTTTTTCGTTAGGTTTGGCATCTATTATGCACCTAACGAGGGATCGATGGAAATGATAAGGCCTTGTCTCAAGTTGGTTTAGTGCCATATTATAACTAACGTTATATCGATCGTTGAGAATTGAAGATCAAAGTAAGATAGAGAGTTTGGCGTAGTTGCCTTCAAGGAGTGACATTTGTGAGCAAAATAAGCGGAAAAAATGACGGCGGTGACGGTAAAAATACGCTTTACTGTTCTTTTTGCGGCAAAAGTCAGCATGAGGTCAGAAAGCTTATCGCCGGGCCAACAGTGTTTATCTGTGATGAATGTGTTGAGCTTTGCATGGATATTATCCGTGAAGAATCAAAATCATCCTTGGTGAAAGCTGGTGACGGTGTACCCGCACCTCAGCAAATTCAAAAAGTGCTGGATGATTATATTATCGACCAAGCCCACGCAAAACGGGTTTTGGCGGTGGCTGTTCATAATCACTTCAAACGGTTAAATCATGCCGGAAAAAATAATGATGTTGAATTGGCAAAATCAAATATTTTGCTCGTGGGCCCCACGGGTTCAGGTAAAACTTTATTGGCACAAACTTTAGCCCGTATCTTGGATGTGCCTTTCACAATGGCAGATGCCACCACTTTAACCGAAGCCGGTTATGTGGGTGAGGATGTCGAAAATATTATTTTGAAACTATTGCAATCAGCCGATTACAATGTGGAACGGGCCCAGCGCGGTATCGTTTATATTGATGAGGTTGATAAAATTAGCCGTAAATCCGATAATCCATCCATCACCCGCGATGTTTCCGGTGAAGGCGTGCAACAAGCTTTACTAAAAATTATGGAAGGCACAGTTGCGTCCGTGCCACCACAAGGGGGCCGTAAACATCCGCAGCAAGAGTTTTTG
>CALLPQ010000180.1 GCA_938015425.1 uncultured Parvularculaceae bacterium
CGCCCATACTTTTTTACAATCACACAATACCACCGCAGCGGTTTGCGGGCGATGCCGCGAGGAATTCCCCCAAAAGAGTTTTTATAATCGTGTGTGTGATAATGAATGGAACACCCCCATTGGCGAGGCCATTACATGTGGTGGGAATGCTATGTTCCGTATCGAAAGCTTTGAACAAGTTGGTGGTTTTCGCGAGGATCTGATCGCCGGAGAAGAACCTGAATTATGCTTACGTCTGCGTGAGCTGAATTGGAAAATCCATCGCATTGACCATGAGATGGTTTTACATGATGCGAATATGACAAAATTCAAACAATGGTGGGTCCGCACAAAAAGATGCGGTTACGCCTACGCAGAAATTTCAGCACTGCATAAAAACTCCCCTCGGCGCATCTGGGCAAAAGAAACCTTGCGAGCGTTGATTTGGTCAGCCATATTGCCGATTAGTTTGATAGGCGCAATATTTATTACGCCTTTGATGCTTTTATTCCTAGGGCTTTACGGTGTTCATTTTTACAAACAACTCAAATATTTTAAAGGCATAGCCTCAAAAGACGCCATCAAAACCGATGCTCTAAAAACGGCAACATTGCAAACCATCGGAAAATTTGCAGAAACTCAAGGGGTTTTCTCTTATTGGATATCAAAATTACGGGGTACACGCACAAATATTATTGAATATAGAAGCGAGTAGTTCCGTTTTAAAACGTAACCTTGAGACATACCCCTAAAACGAACTGCCATCTTTTCGGGTGACATACCACTGGCCCTTTTGTTTCCCGACTTTCATATCCACATCAGGGTCCGTATACGTCACAATTTCTTCAGATAAGCGTGTACCGACCTCTAAAAACAAAACATCCTCTTGGCTACGATTGACGAGGTGGTGGCCGTTTTCTATGCCCGCTTTAAAACACGCCGCATCCCCTTTGCGCATCAAAACCTCTCCCTCATCTTCAACCAGCACGGCTTCCCCCTCAAGGATATAAATAAATTCGTCTTCGCTAGCGTGCCAATGACGGTGGGCCGATCCGCTGCCCGGCTTTAGACAGGTGAGATTAACCCCGAATTGATCCAATCCGCCCGCATCCCCAAGCGCTTGTTTGCTTCTTCCCGCAATGATATCTCCCAATCGCCCTGGATATATACTTCCCTGTCTCGCAATGATTGTTTTAAGATCAAGTTTAGGCATTTCAAATTCCTCAGGTTTAGGTGGCTTTTGATATTGTCATCTCATACGGATAGGTCATTTTGGTACCTCAATCTGGCACGCCATACCGGCTTATCAACCCTAAAGATAAAACTGATGGCCAACCGTATTTTTATAAAAGCCCTTGTTTATAAAAAGTATGTGGATTAGGTGAATAGAGATGACCCATATCGACCCTGTAGAGCTAACACAAGCCCTTATCAAATGCCCGTCAGTGACCCCCAAAGAGGCCGGTGCACTAGACCTGTTAGAAGATATTCTGACCCAATTAGGGTTTGACACAACACGCCTGCCATTTTCTCAAGAGGGCACGCCAACGGTGGATAATCTTTACGCCCGCATCGGCAAGGAAGGGCCCAATTTTTGTTTTGCCGGTCATACTGACGTTGTTCCCGCTGGCCGCACAGACCAATGGAGTGCACCGCCATTTGAAGCCCTGATCAAGAATGATGTCCTCATCGGGCGCGGTGCCGCCGACATGAAGGGGGCCATCGCCGCCTTTGTGGCAGGTGCAGGTGATTATTTATCCTCTGACCATCATCAACCCACAAAAGGGTCCATCAGCCTTTTGATAACCGGGGATGAAGAAGGGCCAGCCATTAACGGCACCCGAAAAATGCTGGACTGGTTAAAGCAACGCGGAGAAACCATTGACCATTGCCTTGTAGGGGAACCCACAAACCCTGACAAAATGGGTGAAATGATTAAAGCCGGAAGACGGGGCAGCATCAATGGCTGGATTACCATCCACGGCAAACAAGGTCATGTTGCCTATCCCCACCGCGCTCAAAATCCGCTTCATGCGGTTGCTGATTTTCTAAACCATCTCACCAACACACCCCTTGATGAAGGATATAACCGTTTCCAACCTTCAAGCTTACAAATTACCGAAATAGAATCCAATAATCCCGCCCATAACATTATCCCTGGGGATGTAAAAATCCGTTTCAATGTGCGCTTTAACCCGCATTGGACCGGAGAGCGCGTGGCCCAATGGGTGAGGGAGCATCTAGACAACGCCAAAGAAGAAACAGGGTTTGACTACAAGCTGGAAACCATTATTTCTGGCGAGGCATTTTTAACCACAGACGATGATTATCTCTCTCTTTTAAGCGACTGTGTGGAGCGCGCTACCGGAAAAAAACCTGAACTTTCAACCTCAGGGGGCACATCGGATGCCCGCTTTATCCAACGCGATGCCCCCGTAGCAGAATTTGGCTTGGTAGGGGCCACCATCCACCAGATTGATGAACAGACAGCAGTTTCGGATATTACCTTATTAAAAGATATCTATGCTGATATATTAAAAAATTATTTTTACCATTACGGAAATGCTTCATGATTAGCCTTGATTACAGCATCCAGCAAATAGCTGGGGTTTGGGCCATGGCAACCAGTCAAGAAGCATGGGAAGATAGGCTAGATCGTACTTTGGATGGGGTTTTTAAATCCTTTTGGGTGCTCATCCCCAGCATCTTCATCAGCCTTATCTATTTCTGGCTGTTTATCTATTCCCAGGATTTTCTAAGCGAAGAGGTTACCAATATAATCCCCAGGCAATCCTTATTTCCCGGGCTTGTTATTGAACCCATATCAATGTTGATACAGTGGAGCGCGGGCCTTGGTTTATTGGTACTGGTTGCCCGCAACATGAAACTGGGTGCAAACGCCACAGACCTTGTTATTGGATATAACTGGCTTTTAATCATTCAACAGATGATGAGCCTTATTCCGATCATCGGGTTTATAGTCACCCAAAATATGGCTGCTTTATCGTTATTATCCGTATCAACCTTATTTTTATCACTTTACTTGACATGGGGTGTTTTACATCAAGGTTTGCCGCAACTGGACGCCTCTTTTAGGGCCGGTATTATTGTCGCCTTCCTTTTTATTTATCTCATTACGAATGCAATTCTTAATTCAATCGCCAAACTATTTATCTAAGAGCCTAAACGGAAAAGCGAGATAAGATATAAAAAGTTGTGGATCAGACGTCAGTTTGCCCCAACTCGTTACATCTCAGGCTCTCACTTTAAAGAATTAGAGCCGTAATCGTGTGAAATTGCCGAAATGAATGTCTGATTTACAATCTGCTGAAGATGTTTAACGGGTTTTCATTCTGGCTCTGAGAGCCTAAACGGAAAAGCGAGACAAGATATAAAAGCTTTGGATCAGACGTCAGTTTGCCCCAACTCGTTACATCTCAGGCTCTCACTTTAAAGATTAGAGCCGCAATCGTGTGAAATTGCTGAAATGAATGTCTGATTTACAATCTGCTAAAGGTGTTTAACGGTTTTTGTTTCAGGCTCTTAATCACGCGGTTTTGGATTTATATCCAACAGGCGGATAATCGGCTTGGACAAAATATAATCCGTCAGGCGGGGCCACCTGCCCGCAGGCGCTGCGTTGTTTTGCGGATAATATTTGCCGGATTTTATCAGGGGCCCATCGCCCCTTCCCCACCTCAATCAAAGAACCCGCGAAAGAACGCACCTGATTATGCAAAAATGAAGGCGCGTGGCAGCGCATTTCAATCAAGGCTCCATTGCGCTGAACCTCGATAAAGTCGAGGGTTTTAACCGGAGATTGGGCCTGACAAATACTGGCACGAAAAGTCGTAAAATCATGCTTGCCCTTTAGATATTGCGCAGCTTTATGCATGGCCTTATCATCAAGGGGCGTGCCAATGCGCCAAGCCCGCCCCGCATCAAGGGATAAGGGTGCCCGACGATTGATAATTTTATAAACATAATGACGCGCCACACACGAAAAACGGGCATGAAATTCATCGCTCACCGCGTGCACATCAAGTATAGAAACCGGCGCTGGTGATAAATGGAAATTAAGGGCATCTTGCACCGTGGCAGCGTTGGTCGGTTTTTCAATATCCACATGGGCAATCATCCCGATAGCGTGGACCCCCGCATCAGTGCGACCCGCCCCTTGCACAGTCGCGACTTCCCCACAAAAAGCGACAACCGCCTCCTCCAATGCCTGTTGGATTGAAGGCGCATTTTTTTGACGCTGCCACCCCGCATAATCTTTACCGTCATATTCAATCAATAGTTTATATCGGGCCATTTTGTTTTGTGTAAGTCTCTTTGGTTTAAGTCTAGATGGTTTGAATCTTGATGGTTTTAATCTAGATGTTTTTAGGTTTTTACAATTTTGGCATCAATAGTTTTAAAGCTTTTTAGGATGGCGATGCTTTCGTGATAAACTGTTGGCCTCTTTCCCTGGCCTCTTGCCCCTGCCCCAACTTACTTTTATCCTAAGCTTGTATAAGGGGTTTTGTCATTCTATAATACTGATATTGTTTTATAATTAGCTTTGCAATTGACTAGTCCGCCGTAATCTAATCTATTGGCTTTATACGACCTCATAAATCCCATTTTACCCCACAAGCCCTTTCACTCCACAAGCCCACTTGACCCAATAAGTATGTCACACCCACACGACACTATTTTACCTAGAAAGCTGCGTAATGACTTCTAACAAAAGTAATGACCCTCAAAATAAATTGTCAGAAAAAGATACAAAGTCAGATGAAGAAACAAAACTGCAAACACAAGACGGTGGCATCTGGCATTTTATCAAAACCGAGGCTCCTTTCTTTTTAGGCGTACTTGCCGTGATTTTCACCCTCCGTATTTTTATCTATGATATGAACTATATCCCCAGTGAAAGCATGCAACCCACCATGGAAGTGGGGGATCGGATTGTTGTAAACAAGTTTGCCTATGGCATATCCCGTCATACATTTCCTTTTTCTTTCGGCCCCAGTTTTTCCGGCAAAAATGGACGCCTATTTGGTAACACCCCTAAACGGGGCGATGTCATTACCTTCCGTCACCCTACACAAAATGTTATTTATATAAAGCGCGTAATCGGACTTCCCGGTGACATTGTGCAATATCGCAATGGGCAATTATGGCTCAACAACAAACTTGTGACCCGAACAAAAATTGAAAATTTTCAGTACAAAGAATATACCGGAGGCATTGCCACTGTTTCCTTATTTAAGCAAAACCTTGAAGGCGGCAGGTCATTTAACTTCTATGAGAAAATCAACTCTAATCAAGAAGAGCTTGAGTTCGGTGGTGACAAAACAGACCCGTTCACCGTCCCTGAAGGGCATTTATTCGTCATGGGTGACAATAGGGATAATTCCCAAGATAGCCGCTTTTCGGTCGAAAGTGGTGTTGGATACCTGCCCATTGACCGTGTTTTAGGCCGTGCGGAGCGCGTATTTTTCTCTACTTACAAGTGCAAAAAAACAGCAGGGTTAAAATGCGCCAAACGCAAGTTTTTTTCCAAGCTTGATTAACCGGATTACTCAAAAATAACGCCCAACAGACTATCCATCGGCAACCCTCGCAAAAACTCTTGCGCGGGTTGCGCCGATTTCCCCGGACGCTGCAAAGTGGATAATCGTACATATCCAGACCCCGTAGCAACCACAATATCCTCTTCAACATCAAGGACTGTACCGAACGCTTTATCTGCCAAGTCCTGCTTATCCAAATTATTGAGGCGGTCATATGAAGACATTAAAACCTTCACCCGCATGGGGTCTCCTTTTTTATCTTTCATCATAAACCAAGCCCCGGGAAACGGCGAAAGCCCGCGAATATGGCAATCTATTTCGTGTGCAGAGTTTTGCCAATCAATGCGCGCCTCTTCACTGGTGATTTTATGAGCATAGCAAACCCCCTCTTCTTCTTGAGGGGTTGCAACCAAAGACCCGCGATCTAAAGCCGCCAAAGCCCTTGGCATTAATTGTGCCCCGATCAATGAAAGCTTATCGTGCAATGTCCCCGTCGTTTCGTCATCTTGTATGGCCACAGTCTCCGACAATAAAACCGCACCCGTATCAAGACCAGCCTCCATCTGCATGACCTGCACCCCTGTTTCCTGATCTCCGGCCATAATCGCCCGATGAATGGGCGCCGCGCCGCGCCAACGCGGCAACAATGATCCGTGTAGGTTTAAACACCCATAGTCAGGCGCATCCAAAATAGCTTGTGGCAAAATAAGCCCATATGCCACCACAACTGCCACATCTAGATTAAGATCCCTAAAGGCTTTTATGTCATCAGAGTTTTTAAAGTTAACGGGTGTATAGACATTCAGCCCATAATTTCGAGCCAATGTCTCCACAGGGGATGGGCGTAATTTCTTGCCGCGTCCTGCAGGGCGTGCAGGTTGCGTATAAACCGCAACAATCTCGTGACCCGCCGCAATCAACTCACTCAAGACCGGCACTGAAAAATCAGGCGTTCCCATAAAGGCGATACGCATGCTTAACTCCCTAACCCTCACTCATGAAGATAATTAAACTGTTTAGACTATTGTAAGAGGCCATCCGTTGGCGCGTCTTCGTCCATCACTTTTTTAAATCGCTGTTCTTTTTTCAGCTTCTTTAAAATCCGGTCGCGCTTAAGGCGTGAAATATGGTCGATGAACAACACCCCTTCAAGGTGGTCCATTTCATGCTGGATACATGTGGCCAATAATCCCTGAGCCACTAAAATTTGCTCGTTACCATCATAATCAAGATATTTAACACGGCATTGGGAGGGGCGATCAACGGATTCAAAATAATCAGGAACCGATAAACACCCTTCTTCATAGACACTCATATCTTCCGAAGGGTCTAGAATTTCAGGGTTAACAAAATAGCGCGGTTCCGGCTTATCGTCTGAGTCGGACAGATCCATCACGATCACCCGCAAGGGGACCCCCACCTGAATAGCTGCCAACCCAATTCCCGGTGCATCATACATTGTTTCCAACATATCATCCATCAATGCCCGCAATTCATCATCCACCTTTTTTACGGGTTTGGAAATTTCGCGAAGGCGCGGGTCAGGAGCGGTTAAAATCTGTCTTATCGGCATGAGAATTGAATTATGACCCTAGACCCATAACGTCAAGAGGGGCATGGCCCTTTATGCATCATCATTTTTGTTATACTATCCTATATTGGGCCTATATTGGGACAGAAATGAGTGATGAACAGATTTGATTAATTGTGGGTGGGCGAGCTGAAATGCTGAACTAAGGTGGTAGATGAATATGTATAGTGGATTGAAAAATAAGCCTTTTTTAAAGGATTTACGGGATTTACCCTTAAGCCAGCGGCATATTAAGCTCAAAAAGCCTAGCGGGAAAACCTCGCCATTCGTCATCATTGCCATGGGTTTACTATCCATTTTGGCAACGAAACAAGCCTTTGCTACAATGCAAGATGATACCAATATCACCCGCTTGGAAGCATCAAGCCCAAAAACCCCTAAATTATTAACAACAGATTCTGAAGCCCCCTCTTCCGAAGTTATGTCCCGTATTGATACATCTCCCAATCCATTAAGATTGACCGCACCAGATTTTGGAACAGATGAAAACCCCCAACCTCTCATCATTGGTGGTAACATTGTTACTCATGAGCAAAATTCTATAGAAACTCCATCTGGAGACACTCAGTCTGGAGACACTCAATCCAGCCCCAAAAGCTCTATCGCCCCCAGCCCAGCCAATTTTTTCAACGCCAATCCCAATCCCAACCCCAATCCAAGGGCAAGTATTTATGATATTAACTTTCTGGATAGTGACCAGTCAATCAATCAGATCGGATATTCAAACCCCACAAGTCTAGTGCAATATGCAAGCTTAAACCAAGACACACTGCAAGGGGCTGTTCAGGAAAGTCTGGCAGAAGAAATCAGGAACCCAACAGGCATTCCGAGTGCTCCCTCTATAAAAGGGGAAGCAGGCGATACAATAGCCCAAACAATCAGGGAGAATATCGGCCAAACTGCTGATCAGACCCTGGATCAAAGTGGTGAAACTTTAGACGAAGCACTGCCATCCGATATTTCAGCGCCACAGGTTTCAACAATCAGCGCATCCGAACAGTCTACGGGTGCCTCTACGGGCACTACGTCAACAAGACAAGAAACAACCACAGAGAAATCCGATAAGTCTGGAACATTACCGGCAAACGCCGTCCCGCCTTACACCGAGCGCCTGCCAAATGCTAAAACCGACTCTATTGTGAATGCCCCGCAGGCGGCTTCATGGATAATTGCTATTTTGGCTTTACTCCTCTTTGCTCTTTTTCTGGCTTGGTTAATTCGCCGCATTCTGGTGAATTCCCACGCGGTAAACGAAGCCGCTGAAAATGATTTATTCCAAACCACCCAAAGAGACATTTATAGTTTTGATGAAGACAACTCATTAGATGAAACAACAGATGAAGTTGATGAAAATGTTCACCAAACTTTAAATGATATAGACGATGATGAAGAGATCGAAACTGAAGACGTAACCGTAAAACCAGGTTTCATGGCCCGACTATTTTCTGGCCATAAGGACACCTTGGATATGGCGGACGAGATTGGGTTAAGCCAATCGGACATCGACGCAGTCAAACAAGACGATGATAAAATTATAGATGTGGAAGTTGAGCCATTGCCAATCCCCGATAGAAATGATTTCATGGAAAATGAAACCGACTTTAACGCCAACAATCACGATGAGGCGTTAGAACGTGCATTCATGGCCATGCCCCAAGGGAGCAAAGCAGAGACCAATGTTCAAGAGGCTGAAGCTGAAGACCCACAAGTTGAAGTAGAAGACAATATGGATAACGCCCGGCAAGAAAAACCACACCAAGAGCCTGCCTACATGGAAACGTTGCAGCGGTTAAAAATCGAACAAGATCAAACCAATGCATCCGTTGCCCAGTTAGCAGAAAAATTTGTCGTGCAGTCAGAAGACACACACGCAAAACTTGAAACAATGAAACAAGAAGCCGCCCAACAACACAATGCATTGGACAAAAAGATAGAAACAAAATTTATCAATATTTCAAATAATGTTTCCACTAATCTTGCGCGCACCCAACGTCTTACAGAAAAAAAACTAAGCCAGGTAAACAATATGAGTACTGAAGATATCGAGTTAAAAATCAAAAACCTTGATAACAGGTTTGAAAACCAAAGCCGTACAATCGATAATAATTTCTCGAAACTGATGCAAAAACTTGATACGCTATCAACACCAGCGCCGCAGCTTAACCGCCTTACAAGCGACACTTCTGATTTAAAAAAGCAGATTGCGACGTTAGAAAGCCTCACAAAACAACAACCACAAGCACAAGCCTTTATGAGCCCGCCGGCAGATCCACGCGAAAATGAAATTCTAAAACGGCTCGAAACGTCATTAAACATGCAGCAAAAGTCCATGGCCTCATGGCGCGAAGAAAACATTCAACTATCAAAAAACTTCACGGCTCTTTCTTCTCGCATTGACATGATCGAAGAGGATTTAAGAAAGCAAAATTCTGCTCTTATTGAGGTATTAGAAAAGCAACACGAAGCCTCAAAAAGAAATGAAAGAATGGATGCATTGGGCATTCTAGAATCGGCACCGCAAATTATGCCAACCACCAATTCCAATGATGCAGCGCCGCACCTTGTAACCTTGAATGACCCTGCCCCTGAAATGGCGGACAGATATTCAAACGGCCATTATCAAGATCGCGAACCCGTCCCCGCCAGTGACAGCGACAGAGCCAGAGACAGGGCCAGAGACAGGGCGACCCCCGCGCAATATGACCAGACACATTACCAAGCATCACCCCAAGCGAAAGAAAAGGCAGACGAAGACCAGAGAGATTTTACACCTATTACATTCTCTCCAGACTCAATCACCCCGCCCGCACGGGGACCTTTGATTGAACCATTATCCGGGGATGATGCCCGTAGGAGAGAGAACACACAAAGAAGAGAAGAGGCACAGCAAAGACCTGCCTCTAACGGGCCGATCACGGCTGATCGTGCGGACGATAATAGTTTCACGCAAACACATGAGGAAAAAACAATTCGCCCTCTGACTTTTAATTTTACCAGCGATGATAAAGGGTTTATCAATCGCTAACCCCCATTTGCAGATAAAATCTGCAAATGGTCGACACGAATGTCATAGAAAAGGTTTTAGCGGCTTATTCTTCGCTTTGTGGGTCTTTACTTTGACGATCCAAACCTTGAAGATCCAAATCTTGATGATCCAACAATAAATCCCTATCGCCCCTCACCTCTTTGGGGGTTTCTTCTATCGGGCTTAAAAGGTCTAGCGGCTCGTCAATTTCCGGCAATTCATATTCACTAAATTTACGGGCGCGGGGCATCACCCGCCCTTCGATACCTGAAATTGTTGTATTATATTTTTTAACGCTCCCCTCCAACGCTTTTCCCAGCCCTGATAAATTAGTCCCCATTGTACGCAAGCTAGAATATAAATCTTTGGCCAACCCCGCCACAATGCGGGCGTTTTGCGTTGCTTTTTCCTGACGCCAACCATAAGCCGTTGATTTCAATATCGCGACCAAAGTGGTTGGGGTGGCGATAAGTACTTTTTTATCGAATGCCTCTTGAAACAAATGAGGCCTTTGGTCCATTGCCGCCGCAAAATAACTTTCTCCGGGTACAAACATAATCACAAAATCCAGACTATCAACATAGTCACGGCCAAGACTACTGGCGTAATCGCGGGATGATAATGTTTTAACATGGTTCCATATATCGTTCGCATGGCGCAACAAATGGGCCGTGCGCTGCTCATCATTATCGGCCTCTAACGCATCCAGATAAGCATTGAGAGAAACCTTACTGTCGATCGCGATAATGCGCCCACCGGGCAGACGCACCACCATATCCGGTTGTTTGCGTTTTGCATCTTCATCATAATGGGTTGCTTGCTCGGTAAAATCCACATGGGCGCTCATGCCCGCAAGTTCAACCACATTGCGCAACTGCTCCTCACCCCAGCGCCCTCTGGTTTTCGGGCCAGCTCTTAAAGCTGTTGATAGTTTATTCGCCTCCAAACGCACTTGATTAGAAGCTTGTGCCAGATCCCCAATTTGCGCCGTGATTGCCCCTTGGGCCTTTTGTTGTTCCGCCCGCATATCCGCAAGGCTTTTTTCATAACGGCTTAAAGTTTCCTTCAGTGGGCGGACGGTTTCATCAATTTCCTTACGGCGGATATCCGCGTTGGAGTCAGCTTTTTCATTATAATGGGCAAAGGTTTGCGAGGCTCTTTCTAAAAAAGATTTTTGCACATCATCAAGCATCTGTGAGGCACTGGCTTTAAAGTCGCTATCCATACGCGTCTTCAGCTCACTCAAGCTGCGTTGACGTTCACTTAATTGGGTGCTCAACGCCGTTGCCTCCCGCTCCAAATCCCTTGTTAGGCCCCTTTGATCTTCAAGGTGGCCGCGTGTAACTTTTAGGTCTTCATCAAGCGTTTTATTAAGGGCTTCTATCTTTGCAATATGAACCCGCGCACGTTCAAGCCCGTCCCGCAGTCTCGCTCGCTGGCGACCATAATTAAAAACGCACCCCCCCAATAAAACACACAGTAAAAACAAAAACACCAACAGCCAAAATGGTGTGGAATAGGGAACTAGCTCGATATTTTTCAAAAAATGTTCTATCATTGTTCCTATGTAAATCGATTCGCGGTTTCATGTCTCCCATCAAAAATATCGGGTTTAGCCACTAAGCCTACTGACACTTTTAAGTTTTCCAGCTAAGTTTTCCAACGTAACTCCGCCTCTTGAAGGGGGTTTTTAAAAGCTCCGAGTTGCGGTCCTACCATTTGCGTTTCCCACGCCCGATTTAAACGATGGAGCCATTTCGCCGGCTCATCCGGCTGACCTAAATAAAGCGGGGTATGATGACCATTCTGCAAATTTTGTGATTGGCAGTTTAAAATTTCCTGATCTTGCTTCAAAAAACTCAATGCCATCATGTCGACCACCGGCTTTAAAACTGTTAGCAAGGGCAAGTCCCAAAACAACAAATGGAAAATCTGGTTACGTCTTTTATCTAACGGGGTTATCGCGGTTAATCCAATAATTGTATATTTTTCAGTTTTTACCATTTCAATACGGACACCGGGTAACATAAAATCAATTTGCGTTGTCGGCTCACCGCCCAACATTTTATAAATGCGGCTATTGCTGGAAGGTTCATGGGCGGGCATTCGAAACCCCGCATAAAGGGGCGTAAAATGTTTTACTTTCTCCCGTGGCTCGCTGCCCTTTCGCCACCACCATTGTTGATGAACATAAGGTGTGTGGGCCGGATCAACCAATCCCGTGACAGCCTCGTCAAAAGAGCCGCATACATCCAAAACCGTAGCACTGCGCAACCCTGAGTGAACCGGCAGACCAAATTCGGGAAACGGCAATGGCGGCACTGTTAAGCCATTGTTTCGCACCGCCGCACGGGTTTTTTCATCCCCCCAAAAGATCCAGATAATACCATTTTCTTCTTCAACAAAAAACCGCTCAACATGCACAGCTTTAAAACTAACATCATCATGCACGCTTAAAGCCGGCACATTGGCGCATTGTCCGGTTTTAACGTCAAACGCCCACCCATGATAAGGACAAGTCACACATGCAGCGCCCCCTTCATTAACCTGACTACCAGCAGAGAGCGGAGCACCGCGATGGGGGCAGACATCCTTTAACGCAAACAAGGCTCCGGCTTTAGTGCGCCCAATGACGATTGCTTCTCCGAAAACAACACGCCTTACCATTTCCGAGGTTTTGATGTCTCGGGACAAACCTGCAATATACCAGCTATTGCACAGCCAAGGCACTTCATTTTGGGAAATTGATGTTACCATGAACTCGCTTTATCGGTTATCTGTAAAATACTTCATCTTATAAAACCGCCAAATCAATCCGGTTAGCTTTCTAAACGTGTTTCATTTCACCTTAAACTTGCCTTCACCCTAAACTTGATCTCTCTTAAATTTGACGGCGGCTCTTCATCGCTGCGGCGATGGTGCCCTCATCAAGATAATCCAACTCACCCCCAATGGGCACCCCTTGGGAAAGACGGGTCACACGCACCCCCGCATTTAAAAGGTGATCACTCAAATAATGGGATGTGGTTTGACCATCAACCGTGGCACTTAAGGCTAATACAATCTCTGTTATGGTCTCGTCATTCGCACGCTTTAGAAGGCTGGTCAAATTAATATCGCTAGGCCCCACCCCATCCAAGGGCGACAATAGCCCGCCCAAAACATGATAATATCCGCGATGCGCGCCCGATCGTTCTAATGCCCATAAATCAGCAACATCTTCAACCACACATAAAACCGCACGCGAGCGTTCCTTATCATTACAAACAGCGCACGGATTAATTGAGTCCCAATTGCCGCAAATATCGCATGCTTTAACATTATCCGCTGCCGCTGACATAGCCTTTGCAAGAGGAAGCATAACCCCCTCCCGTTTTTTCAAAAGATATAACGCCACACGCGTTGCCGAACGCGGGCCAAGCCCTGGCAGTTTCGCCAAAAGGTTAATCAGGTTTTGTAATTCGGGGCCAACATTCGCACTCATAATCTTAGAACGGTAATTTAAAGCCGGGAGGGAGGGGCATTCCCGCCGTGATAGATTTCATTTCATCAGCTGACTGGGTTTCCAGTTTTGATTTCGCATCATTAATTGCCGCTGCCACTAAATCCTCAAGCACTTCCCCTTCTTCTTTATCCAATAGAGATGGATCAATGCTCACGGCTTTGGCGTACCCTTTACCGTTCATAGTCACTTTCACCATGCCGGCACCTGCTTGGCCTTCCACTTCCATGGCGGAAATTTTTTCTTGCATTTCCTGCATTTTTGACTGCAAGCCTGCCGCTTGCTTCATTATATCGCCTAGGTCTTTCATGGTGGCTAACCCTTTCTCGTTTTGACCATTTAAGTTTAATTATTCCCGCTCGGTCATTTTGACTTCATAAGGGGATGATTATCATCAATGGTATCTTCATCCACAAGCTGGACTGATGAAACAGACTCTGACATATCAGACTCTGACACATCAGACTCTGGCAAAACAGGCTCACGAATTTTTTCAATTGTCGCCCCGGGGAATAAATCCATCGCTTTTTTCACCATCGGATGGGCCAAAACTTCTTCATGGCGGCGTGCCCTTAAAGTTTCATCGCCATCATCTTGTTGGGAAACAACAACCACCCAATGCTCACCCGTCCATTTTTTCAGTTGACGCATCAAGCGATTGGGTAAATCGGCAGAGGCCCCATCTGTTAACCGCAACATAATCCGTTGGGGCTCAAATGATATTTGATGCACATAACCTTCAATTTCTGTACGCAACCTTATATCACGCTTTACACCCGCAAGCTCTGCAACATCTTTTAAAGACCGCAAGGTTCGTTTTTTCGGAGTATCCTTAAGGAAAGGCTCCGGCTTTATAAAAGGCTCTGAAGATTTGGGTTTTTTAAAAGGAATGGTTTTGGCGCTATTATTTTGCTGGGCTGAAGCATCATCATGGTTTTCATGCGTAAGCGTCTTGTTTTTAAAGTCAGCACCATCTTGCGGGGCGGTTGACGCTTTTAATCCTTCACCAGAAGATGGTGTAGTAGATCCGTTTGAGGTTCCGGTTTGGTCTTGACCAGTCTTTGCCTTTAACATGCGCAATGCTTCGTCAGGGGTTGGCAAATCTGCCGCATAACAAATGCGGATCAACGCCATTTCCGCCGCAGCACTGGGGTCTGGTGCAATTCTGGTTTCTTCTAACCCCTTCATCAACAAACTCCATAGGCGTGTTAACGCCCCCATGGAAAGGTGTTCAGCCATTTGCGTGGCTTTTTGCGCATCAGCTGCGCCCGCCGGGCCATGATGGGCCGCCGCCGGACCCGCGGCCTTAACCCGCGTTAGAAGGTGCACCAATTCCAACATATCACGCACGATAATCGAAGGGTCTGCGCCATTATTATATTGATCACGGTAAGCATCAAGAGCGGCTTTAGCATCCCCCTTCAAAACACAATCCAACAAAACCCACATTTGCGAGCGATCAGCAAGGCCCAACATATCGCGGATAGTATCTGCACTGACTTTATTGCCACTATCACTAACACCATGCTGCACAATCGCCTGATCAAGAATTGACAAAGCATCCCGCACAGAGCCTTCTGCGGCTCTGGCAATCATCCCATAACTTTCATCTTCCAGCCCCACCCCTTCAAGGGTCGCAATTTTTTCAAGATGAGCGATCAAGGTTTCGGGCTCTATCCGGCGTAGATCAAACCGTTGGCACCGTGACAATACGGTAACGGGTAATTTACGAATTTCAGTGGTGGCAAAAATAAATTTCACATGGGGCGGCGGCTCTTCCAACGTTTTCAGCAATGCATTAAATGCCTGGGTCGACAACATGTGCACTTCGTCGATGATATAGACTTTATAGCGCGCTTCCACAGGGGCATAACGCACCCCTTCAATCAATTCGCGAATATCACCAACCCCTGTGCGCGAGGCCGCATCCATCTCCAGCACATCAGGGTGACGGCTTTGTGCAATCGCTTCGCAATGCACACCATCTTCTTGCATATGAATTTGCGGGCCCTTATCAGCCCCGTCTTTAGCTTGATAATTGAGAGCCCGCGCCAGAATGCGCGCGGTTGTGGTTTTACCAACACCGCGAACCCCCGTTAAAATATAGGCATGGGCTATACGGTTTGCGGAGAATGCATTTTCCAATGTTTTGACCATCGCTTCATGGCCAATCAAATCATCAAAATTACGGGGGCGATATTTTCGTGCTAAAACCTCATAAGCCGCTTCAATGGGGGCCGAATTTGCATTGGTCTTTTTGCTAGCCGTTTTGGTGGCTTTATTAGGCGTCCCTTTAGCGGCCTTATTCGTCATTTGGGACTTGTTTGATATGTCGGTTTTCTTGCTCATCCCGATTAATATGGGCGAAGGCGCAGCGAGAATAAAGGGGATAAACAGCCATTATCAATGATTGGGGAGAAAAACCGCGTTTGAAACCGCGCTGAAAAGGTGGAAAGCTGAACGACCCCTGCAAAAACTCGTTGCGGCTGCTTCCTTCCGGATCTGACCGGGTTGGCGA
>CALLPQ010000181.1 GCA_938015425.1 uncultured Parvularculaceae bacterium
TTAGCGGTTAGAATATCCGGGCAATGGTTTTTCATTTCGATTTGTATGGTCGACTGAAGGGATTTATAGTTTTTATCAAGAAAAGCCTTAATCCTCGTCAAGGTTCCCGCGGCCGCATCAGAGCGGATAACCGAGACATGCATTGTTAGCCTTGGTTCTTCGGGGGTCAATTGCCAGATTTGCACTTTGTGGATATCTTCTATCTCCGGTGCTTCTTCTTTTAAAGTGCGGACCAAAGCGGGTACATCAATATTTTGCGGGGCCCCTTCTATCAAAATATGTCCGGTTTCTTTTAACAATCGAATGGCCGAGCGGCCAATCAATAAAGCAACCAATACGGACAAAATAGGATCAATCCGCAACCATCCGGTTTGCATGATGATAATTGCCGCTAAAATGGCAGCAAAAGAGCCTAACATATCACTCAATACATGCAGGATTGCACCGCGCATATTAACATTATCATGATTGCCGGAGGTTAAAATAGCGAATGCAACCGCATTGGATAACAAACCCAAAACAGCGACAATCAACATGGTTGACCAGATGACCGGTTGTGGATTGAGGAAGCGCAATACCGCCTCAACCATGATCCAGCCAATTAATACGATTAACAAAATGCCATTTACAAAGGCTGCTAAAACCTGAAGGCGACGATAGCCAAAATGGTGTTTGTTATCGGCAGGACGTTTTGAAAACCAATGGGCACTCGCGGCTAACCCTAAGGCCACAGCGTCGGTAGACATATGGGCGGCATCCGCCAACAGGGCTAGTGAGCCAGAGATCACACCGCCAATGACTTCCACAACCATAAATAACACTGTGACACACAGAGCCGCAACGAGTTTAAAACCATCGTTACTGGTTTCATGATGATGGCTACAATGGCTCACAAATTTACCTCATTCATTATTGGAGAGTGATGCCGCTTAGAAGCTGAAAATTCTTAACCACATTAGTCATGACAATGAGATTGAGCAATCAGATATGTGTTCGTAATGCTAGATATATAGCAAATAAGCGTGATTGGGTTCTATTATTTATAGAAAAACTGATTATGTTAGTGACATGATAACATAGCAATGCTTAATCATATTGCTAATTATTCCCTTGAAGGTTTTATTAAAACAGGCCTGATAGATTAAGGAATAAGGTTTAGGGGATTAACGGGTAATGCTCTTGGGGCTGGCTGGGACTATTGATAGAGAATATTGAGCATATGATGGCTTTACAGGTCAGTGTTCTTGCGGCGATAATCAGCGCTGCGGGAATGTTGTCTATGGCTGTGTTTGGAGATTTTGGCCAACGGTTTAGTCCCTATATCTCGGCTTTTGCTGTGGGTGTTTTGATTACCACTACTATTTTTCATTTAATCCCTGAGGGATATTCCTATTCCCCTGCAGTTTGGCAATGGATAACCTTCGGGTTTTTATCATTTTTAGGGGCTGGTCTATTCCTGCAAATTTTAACAAGCGGAAAATCCCTTA
This sequence comes from uncultured Parvularculaceae bacterium, assembly GCA_938015425.1. Lineage (GTDB taxonomy): Bacteria > Pseudomonadota > Alphaproteobacteria > Caulobacterales > Parvularculaceae > CALLPQ01. Next base: position 1,488 of record CALLPQ010000181.1, read on the forward strand.
ATACGGATCTCGCATTTGCGTCTTCCTCTATTCTTGCGCTTGGTGTGCACTCTTTTATGGACGGCATTCTTTATGCAACAGCTTTCCAGGGGGCTGTAACATCTGGATGGACAACGGTTTTAGGGTTGTTAGTTCATGAATTACCCGAAGGGATAATCATCTTCTATCTTTTGCGCGAGGCAAGATTAAACATTTTTGCAGCGACTATTATTGCGTTTATCACCGCCGGCCTAACCACGGTTGCAGGCACTATCACGGCGCTTACTTTTATCGAACAAACGACCTCTTCGCTCCATATCATGATGGGGATCACAGCAGGGGCTTTTATCTATTTGATGATTTTCCACCTTGGCCCCCATGCTTCAACAGCCCCGGATCGGCGGGGCTATCTGGCTGCAAGTATAGGGGTTATCGTCTCAACCATTACAATTCTAATTAGCCATCATTAAGAGCCTAGGTAAACGCGAGATAAGATTTAACAAGCTGTAAATAAACATCGGTTTGCCCCAAACTCCTTAGCTCTCACTATTTGGATCGGCACCCTGCTATGCCCGCAACAGGGGTAATTAAGGTTAGATTATCAGGTTGCTCGACCTTTATAACCCCGCGCTCTAAATAGGTGCCACCGTCAAAGCCTTGCCCAAAACTTAAATCAACATGGACCCGTATATCGGCGCCCGCCGCAAAGGTCTGGTTTTTAAAAATACCAAAAGCGCCATCCCCTTGGGCATCAATTCGAATGAGTTCATAGGGGATATTGTTTAATCGAAGCTCTCCGTTTTCGGCTTGTGAATATTGTAGAACCGGAATTGGCCGGTTAGCGTCTAAAGTCCACAAAACCATACCGCATGTTCCTTTGGGTAGAGTGGAACGATTAATACTGGTCAAAAAACGATTATTGCTGCCATCATCAATATCATCCGGCAATTGCGCCCGTATGGGTTGGGCTTCGATAATCTGATCATTCGAGGGAGAAGATGTCGTGCAGGCTCCAAGACTTACAAGGCCGAATAGAACGAATACCGACAATAAGTGACGCGATAACAACTGATGTGATAACAACTGATGTGATTTAAAAAAAACTGTCATAATCAAAACCCTTATAAAACCCCATCGGCAACATAATTTAATTGTTCGCCTTTTTTTTCAAACCCTAAAAAGGCAAGTGCCTCAATAATATCAGGGTTGCTGGGGGCCGCGCTGGCCGTAATCTTATACCCCATATCGGGGCGTATCAAAAATGATAATTGTGCGTTGCCTTCTGCACCGTTCCCCGCAAGCGCAAGATTGAGATCCGCTCCCTCACACTGGCCCTGCCCCTCCATAGGAAACCCCTGCCCCCCAAATTGTTTTGCGGGCAGTGTTAAAAAATCTGTCCATAATGAAAAGTCAGCCTGCTGACAACCTTCACCGTTAAGGTGAAGTAATTCCAGATTAACATTCGCGATGCCACGAACGGGAAGACCAAATGCTGTATTGTTGGTTATTCCTTCAAGTCGGGCACGTAGATCGCCGTTTGACGCGGCAATATAATTCTTACCTATTCCTATAGAGATATTGCCGGTTAATGCGCCCCCATTCAATTCAAGATCAAATTCTGCTTTGCCTGTTAGTAAGGGTAAAAATTTCAACCGATAGTCAACCCGCCCTAAAGAAACGCCATCATATCCCGCATGGGTAAATTGCCCCTGCCATAGGGATCCTGAAACGTGCCCATAAGAAAAATTTGCAATATTTTTCTCTAACATTCTGCCTAATAAACTTGCGGGTGCACCGATTACCAAAGCAGATAGTAAAAAAATACCGCTAACAAATACGAGAATTTTACGGGACGGCATAAAATCTCCTATTGGTTTTGGCCAGTCGGCGATGGTGTTAATGATCTGGAGAAAACAAGACGTTCGGGTTTAAGCAGGCTTCTATTGGTGCGGGCGCGACCAAGGCGCGCTTGGGTAAGGGTGGCGCCATATTGATTTTGCATATGGGCCAACCAATCGTAAAACCTTACTGGTTCGCACGCGGCTAAACTGATTTGAACACCTTGATTATCATTGCCGTCAGTTGAGGCAATAATTAACCCGAACTGCCTTGCGCTTTGATCAAGGGCACTTTTTAGCGGTGTGGCCTTATCAATAATCGGGCTTTGAGTATTGGTT
>CALLPQ010000182.1 GCA_938015425.1 uncultured Parvularculaceae bacterium
TGCTTTTTTCAGTGTGATTGATTTTTATGTGGTCGCTCACGCGGCTTTTTCCAACAATCCACGATTAAGCAATGTTTCGGCAATTTGCACGGCATTTAACGCCGCGCCCTTGCGCAGATTATCAGATACACACCAAAGGCTAAGACCGTTATCAACTGTGGGGTCAACGCGAATGCGACTGACAAAAGTGGCGAATTCACCTACACATTCAACCGGCGTGATATACCCACCATCTTCGCGCTTATCAAACACCATTAATCCGGGGGCTTCGCGCAAAATTTCTCGCGCTTGGTCATCACTGATCGGGTTTTCAAACTCGATATTAACCGCTTCCGCGTGACCAACAAAGGTCGGGACGCGCGCGCAAGTTGCCACTAGTTTAATTTTAGTATCGAGAATTTTTTTGGTCTCAACCATCATTTTCCACTCTTCTTTGGTGAAACCATCTTCCATAAAAACATCAATATGCGGAATAACATTGAACGCAATTTGTTTGGTAAAAAATTTGGGTGTTGGCCCATCATTCACATAGATATCCTTGGTTTGATCAAACAATTCATCCATTGCCGCTTTACCGGCCCCTGATGTAGATTGATAGGTTGAAACAACAACCCGTTTAATTTTTGCTATTTCATGCAAAGGCTTTAACACCACCACCAATTGCGCCGTGGAACAGTTCGGATTGGCGATAATGTTTTTCTTCTTAAACCCGCTCACTGCATCCGCGTTCACCTCAGGGACGATTAGGGGCACATCGGGGTCCATGCGATAATGGGAAGAATTATCAATCACGATTGCCCCCGCTGCCGCCGCTTTTGGCGCATAGTCTTTAGCCACCGACCCGCCCGCAGCAAACAGCGCAATATCCACTTTCGAAAAATCAAATGTTTCCAGATCAACACATTTTAAGGTCTTATCGCCAAAAGAAATCTCACGCCCTAAAGAGGCACGTGAAGCAATGGCATAGATATTTTCCACCGGAAAAAGCCGTTCAGCGAGGATCGTCAGCATTTCCTGACCAACATTTCCCGTAGCCCCGACAAGTGCAACATTAACTTTCATAAAACTCTCCACGATCAAGTCTATTCTGGAGCTATTCTCATGCGAATGAAGCGGTTGAATGGCTCTATCTTGTTTTTGCCGCGCTTGGAAAAACAGGCAATCCCTCTCACCTATCGACAAAGCGCTATAGGCTGACAAACGCCCACACGGGGCATTTGTCAAGAAAGAATATCAAGCCTGATATTCACGAATTTATAAGAGCACCAATAATGGATAATCTATCACGCTTTTAACTTAAGAGCCCGTTCCAAAAAACAAGACTTAGGCATAAGAATTAGGGGGTCTGACGTTAGTTGGTTTCAACCTATACTCCTCAGACTCTTATCTTATAAAAAGCTTAAACCACCTCGAACAGGCCCGCCGCGCCCATGCCGCCGCCAACGCACATGGTTACAACCACATATTTAACGCCGCGCCGCTTTCCCTCGATTAAAGCATGCCCCACCATCCGCGCGCCGGACATTCCATAAGGGTGGCCAACGGAAATAGCCCCGCCATTCACATTGAGATGGTCGTTAGGAATTCCCAATTTGTCACGGCAATATAAGACTTGCACGGCAAAGGCCTCATTCAATTCCCACAGGCCGATATCATCCATTTTAAGGCCGGTTTTCTCAAGTAATTTTGGCACCGCATAAACCGGCCCAATCCCCATCTCATCGGGATGGGTTCCCGCAACCGCCATCCCCCGATAAATGCCTAAAGGCTCCAGCCCACGTTTTTCCGCAATGCTTGCCTCCATAACCACGCTGGCCGAGGCCCCATCGGAAAGTTGCGAGGCATTACCCGCTGTGATGAATTTGCCTTGTTTGATTTGTTGGCCGTTTTGAAAAACGGTTTTTAAACCCGAGAGGCTTTCCAATGTGGTTTGGGGGCGATTGCCTTCGTCTTTTTCAAGACTTGTTTCAACATCGCTTGTCTCACCCGTTTCTTTATTTTTGAATTTCATGACCGAATTTAGGGGGACTATTTCGTCATCAAACTTGCCGGCCTGTTGAGCTTGGTGGGTGCGTTGTTGTGATTGCACGGCATATTCGTCTTGGATTTCCCGCGAAATATTATAACGCTCTCCCACAATCTCCGCTGTTTCCAACATTTGCATATAGGTGGCGGGCATGTTCTCAACCAACCATGGATCCGGGGCGACAAACATGTTCGACGTTTGGTTCATGGAGATTGATTCAACGCCGCCGCCAATGGCAATATCCATATTATCAACAATGACCTGTTTGGCTGCTGTAGCAATAGCCATTAATCCAGAGGCACACTGACGATCAATCGATTGCCCCGAAACCCCGATAGGAAAACCGGCACGCAACGCCGATTGGCGGGCAATATTTTGAAACGCCGTCCCCTGCTGTATCGCCGCTCCCATAATCACATCTTCAATTTCTCCCGCTTCCACACCCGCACGCACGCATGCATGATGAATAGCGTGACCACCAAGGGTCGGCGAAGGGGTATTATTAAAAGCACCGCGATAGGCTTTACCGATGGGGGTGCGTGCTGTGGACACGATGACAGCTTGTCTCATATGAATTTTCCAAAATAATTAAAACACTAATCAAACGGACAATAATCGATATTGCCGGTAATCGCTATTAGTAAAAACATCACTTTTCGCGATCGTGAACTACTCATCCACCTCGTTGAACATGCTCGGGCGTAAGACGGAACGCCCTTCTGGCCATAATTCTTCGCAGGCGGAAGGTTCTTGGGTCCATTGCACTGAATTAATTATCCAAGCTGTTTTTTGATAGCTCAAAGTAAATACATCAATGCCACAATGGGACAGGCGCTCATTCACCCACACTTCATAAGGGGCCCAAACGACAGCTAACCCTTTGCGTTGCAAAACAATAGGGTCCCAATAGGGTTCCTCGATTTTAGGGGCTTGGTTAAGCCGCATGGAATCTGACAATGCGCGCACCCGCCCATGACGCGGCGGGCGTCCGTCATTTTCAGGGAATACCGTTATTGTGTTTGCATCCACCGAAACCAGACGCTCAACCGCATCTGCATTACTCGTGGCCAAGGCCTCAAAAAAATTATCGATTGTCGTTAAAATCGCCTCTTTTTCGCTCGCTGTTTCAAATGTCACTGTCTCCAGACGCTTCGATGACAATGTTTCTTTTTCAAGTGATCTTTTTTCCAGTGACGCTGCCTCAAGTGATGGTGGCTCAAGTGATAGTGGTTCAATATTAGTCCGGTCACGCTTTAGCGTTTTTTTAGTGGTGTTTTTTGAAACGCCAGAATTTTTATTAAGGTTTTCTATTGTATACTGATCTTTTTTTGGGTCGTTATTTTTGAATAATAATGAAACCCCAAATATAGTCACCAAAAGCCCAACAGCGCCCCACGCTGTGATGGCAAATACTCTTGCAATATCGTTAAACCGTCTACTTAAGTCTTCCATGGTTAAATCCCGTTCATAATAACTGGTACACTATCCGGCTTCATAACTGTCCCAAAACCTCCCCGTTACCCCATCAATCTGGCAACCTATCCGGGCCCATAATGTTATTATAGCAGAAAACGATCAATCAACAAATTTGCCTCTATTTAACCAAAGCCCAACCCCAAAACATGCCAAAACCTGCTTTCCGGCCAAGTCACTAGAAACCTATACCACTTGCATCACTAACCATTCTGCGACCAAGGCCGGTTTGGGCTCACCTTCAATTTCAACTTTAACACTATATTTAAAAACCCATTGACCGGGCACACGCTCTTGCACGCTCATCAGGGTAAAATGCCCGCGTACTTTTTTATTCACCTGCACCGGATGCATCATCCGGACCTTTTCAAACCCATAATTAACCCCCATTTTAATGCCATCCATCACCAATACGGATTTTTCCGCAAAATGGGACAATAAAGATAATGTTAAAAACCCATGGGCAATGGTTGTTTCAAACGGGGTTTTAGCCGTTTGCTCTTCGTCAACATGGATAAATTGATGGTCAATCGTAACATCAGCAAACTGATTAATTCGGTTCTGATCGATCAAAACCCACTCGGAGGTTCCAATATGTTTACCGATATAATCATTAACATTTTGGGGATTGACGGTTTTCATAAACTTTCTCTTATATGATGCAAAAGTCAATTATACTTAATAACCGCGCATGTGCGCAAGTTGGTCGGCATGATAAGCAAAATCACCAAACATTTCCTGTCCTACGCGAATACGTTTTAAATAAAACCCGACATCATATTCATCAGTCATCCCGATCCCCCCGTGCATTTGCACTGCTTCAAGGGCTGCAAGTTTTGCCACTTCACCTGATTTTGCTTTAGCCAACGCACACACGGGTCCTGCTATACCAAAATTATCATCAAGCTCTTGCGAAGATTTTAAAACCGCAGATTTCACAAGCTCAAGCTCGCTATAAAGATGGGCCGCGCGATGTTGCAAGGCTTGAAAACTTCCGATCACTTTTCCAAATTGTTGACGCTCTTTTAAATAATCGACCGTCATCTCAAATGTTTTTTGCGCGGCCCCTGACATTTCAGCCGCTAGCCCCGCACGGCCCACATTCAAAACACCTTCTAGAATATCGTGGCCTCCATCCACTTCGCCAATGATATCTTCGCCTGTCACTTCAACACCATCAAATTTAAGTCTGGCTGCCCCGCGACTATCTACCATTATGGTGCGTTCGCGGGTCAGGTTTTTTGCCTCGCCGTCCACCAGAAATAAAGTAATACCTTGCCGGTCACCCGCAACGCTTGCCGTTCTGGCGGCAACAATAAATTTATCGGCGACACCGCCATCGGCAACAAATTGTTTTTCGCCGCTTAATTTAAAACCATTGCCTGATTTGTTGGCTGCCATTGATGTATTTAAAGGCTGGTGTTTCGCCCCTTCATCTACGGCTAATGCCATCACCAAGTCGCCAGCCGCTATTTGAGGCAATAAGGCATCCTGACTTTCCCGCGTGCCTGCTTTACGCAAAGCGGTAGCCGCCAATAAGGATGTGGACAAAAAAGGTGATGCTGTCAGTGTGCGTCCCATTTCTTCCGCCAAAAGACCAGCTCCGACAAACCCAAAATCCACCCCCCCATGATCCTCACCAATCACAATACCGGCCCACCCCATTTGCGCCATTTCTTTCCATAATGCTCGGGAAAACCCTGTTTCATCTTTATCATCGCGCAATTTGCGCAACGCTTTTACAGGCGCATTTTCTTCGAGAAATCCGGTTGCCGAACTTCGCAACATTTCTTGTTCTTGGGTTAATACTAACGGCATAGGGAACTTTCAATAGGTTTTAAAAATATAAACAAGTGAACTAATGGATTAATAAAACAATCTGATCCGGGCCTTTACGGGAATGAAAGAACCAAATGTATGCACATTGCCCCACCCTCCCAACATCAACAATCAGGCATCAACAATCAGGCATCAGGCAACTCTAATATCCGCTTAGATATAATATTGAGTTGCACTTCCGAGGTCCCCCCCTCAATGGAGTTTGCTTTTGTTCTAAGCCAGGATTTTGCCAAATCTCCATTTCTGGAACGTTCTCCTTCCCATTCTAAACCGTCAGAACCCGCCACATCCATTAACACTTCATAACGGCGTTTGTTAAGTTCCGTTCCATAATATTTCAACATAGAAGATTTGGCGCCAATACCCGCATTTTGCCCCGCTTTGGCTTCATCTTTCATGCGTTCCATCGTCAACAAAAAAGCCCATCCGTCAATTTCGGTTTGGGCAATCTTGCCGCGCAAAATAGGATCATCCAACCGGCCATCTTCGCCAAGGCCAATCGCACTAGCGGCTATCTCACCGGGGCCACGACTATCCAGCATACCGCCGCCGCCCGCGCCAATCATCTCGCGCTCATGGGTTAATAGATATTTGGCCACATCCCACCCGCGATTCACTTCCCCGACCACACTTGATATATCGGGGCCATAATCTTTAGGCACTTTCACATCATCAAAAAAGGTTTCACAAAACGGAGAATTTCCTGATATTAATTTAATGGGCTTTGTGCTGACCCCTGTTGATGCCATATCCACCAAGATAAAACTTATACCGTTATGCTTACTGGCATTTTGATCCGTACGCACAAGAACAAATATCCAATCGGCAACATCGGCGTATGAAGTCCATACCTTTTGCCCGTTGACAAGCCAATGATCTGCGTGGTCCTCGCACTTCGCTTTTAAAGAAGCCAGATCAGACCCCGCCCCGGGCTCTGAATAACCTTGGCACCAACGGATTTCACCGCGCGCCACAGGCGGCAAATGCTCAAGCTTTTGCTCTTCCGTGCCAAATTTCAAAAGAGCCGGTCCAAGCATCCAAATACCGAAACTATCCAGCGGCGAGCGTGCACCAATGCGTTTCATCTCTTTCTTAATGACCATTTCTTCGGCACGGGACAGCCCTGCCCCGCCATATTGTTTCGGCCATGTCGGAACCGTCCAGCCTTTCGCCGCCATGCGTTCCATCCAGACCTTCTGAGCCTCCGATTGGAACGTGAAATCACGCCCACCCCAGCAAATATCTTTATCTCCCGTTATCGGGGTGCGCATCTCCTCAGGACAATTAGCCTCCAGCCACTCTCTGACCTCTGCTGCAAAAGCTTTTAAATCACTCATATTCGCGTCCTCAATTTTATATGCACTTAGTTGCATATAGATGAGAATGCTGTAGGTAAAGGTAAAGACGCAAATTGACGCAGAAAAAGGACCGCACATGCACAGCTTTCAAACCGTAGCTGATATTCGCATTGCGCCGGGCGGTGCGGGCAAGCTCGATTACTATGTCGAAGGGCTGTGCCGCAATAAGCGCATCGCTATTGTCACCGATAAAGGCGTGCGTGGTTTGGGTTTGCTTGATGCAGGAATCGCGGCGCTGAAAGATGCAGGTTATGCGGTCTTCGTCTTTGATAAAGTCGTGGCCGACCCGCCCGAAGCTATCGTTCTGAAAGGCGCAACCGCTATCCGCAAATTCAACGCAGGGCTGAGTATCGGCTTTGGCGGCGGCTCGCCGATGGATACGGCCAAAGTTATCGCGCATCTTGTGGGATGCGACCAACCGCTTGAGACGATGTACGGCGTCGGCAACGCCAAAGGCCCCTCTCTGCCACTACTGCTTATCCCGACAACATCAGGAACAGGCTCTGAAGTTACCAATGTCGCCATTATAACAACGGGCGAGACTGCCAAGAAAGGCATCGTCGCGGACAGCCTCTATGCGGACCGCGTGCTGCTCGACGCTGAACTGACCTTTGGCCTTCCTGCCTCTATCACGGCCGCTACAGGTATCGACGCCATGGTTCACGCGATTGAAGCTTATACC
>CALLPQ010000183.1 GCA_938015425.1 uncultured Parvularculaceae bacterium
GTAATATCGAAAAATAATTGCGAGCCCGTTTCATCATAAAAATATTTGGGCGATAATTGTTTTTGTGGTTTTGATAACCCTTCCAGAAGATCGGTTTTGAAATCACCAAGGGAGGGATTTAAATCGAGAAAATGGGTTAAACCTTCAGGTGTTTTCTGATCCATGATTATACTATCTTTCTTGTCAAAATCCTTATCTCCCAACACCCTCATTGCTTGCTGGCGCGAAACAGAATTAGCGGAATGCTGATCGTTAGAATTGCGCGTTTTTTTAACCGCTAATGTTTGAGGAGCCTTTTCTTGATTAGTTTTTGCTTGATTAGTTTTTGTTTGTTTTGCCCGTATTTGTGTAGAAGAAATAGGGTTTTGCGTTTCTTCAATAAAGCACCATGCGGGCAAATTGCTTTGTAAAAGACTCTCACGGTTTTGTTGAAAAGATGAAAATTTCCGGGCGGCTTTGGCGCTTAAGGCTTTTTCTTGATAAGTCGGGCGGTTCAACACAATAATGGGAATAAGGTGAAAAATTTTCTCCCAATCCCGCCACAAATGCAGATGGGCAAAACTATCCGCCCCTAACATCCAAACAAAATCCACATCCCTATATAATTTTTGAATGGCTTCAATTGTTTGCGCACTATAGCGTAAATTTTCCTGCTGTTCAAAATCCGAAACATGGATTTTGGGATGATCACTCACCTCCACCGCTTGTCGTAAGCGTACATCATAATCAGCGTATAGAGATTGATCTTTTAACGGATTACCGGGGGTTACAAGCCAGATAACTCCGTCCAGATTTAACGCATCAAGGGCCGCAATAGAGATTTGTCTGTGGCCTACATGGGCAGGATTAAACGACCCGCCCAGCAAACCGATTTTTAAGCCGCTTTTGTAATCAAATTTTGATCCGGCAAATAGTGTATTATGAATAGTAATTTCTCCCCCTCACTCTTTATAGGGAATAGTTTGTAAAGCGCACATTCAACTACGCCAATTTGGCAACATCTTTGCCCAGTACCACATTATGGCGTCCAACCCGTTTCAACCTCTTTGGTTTGGGGGTTATTGTCTTTTTGGCTTTGAATGTCTTCGGCTCTGGCTGATTTAGCCAAAGCATATAAATCACCCAATAATGGCCTTAACCCTTCTTGGGTTACAGCAGAAATTACCCGCACCTCTTTCCCGCAATAGGCTTCAAGGTCATTTTTCTTTTGGGCAATCTCGTCTGCGTCTACGACATCCTGTTTCGTCAGCACAACAATTTCAAGTTTCTCCCCAAGCCCATTGCCATAGGCTGCCAGTTCATCACAGATAGTTTTATAACTGGCGATAACATCCTTATGCCCCGCATCGACAAGATGAACAATGGCCGCACATCGTTCAATATGACCTAAAAACCGATCACCAATACCAGCCCCCTCATGGGCACCAGCAATAAGACCGGGAATATCAGCTAACACAAAACTATCACCGTCCCCTAAACGCACCACCCCAAGACCGGGATGAAGCGTGGTAAACGGATAATCTGCAATCTTCGGCTTAGCGGAAGAGGCGGAGCCTAAAAAGGTGGACTTACCCGCATTAGGCAATCCCACAAGGCCAATGTCTGCAATCAGTTTTAGTCGTAACCAGATTGTGCGGCTTTCTCCATCCAAACCGGGATTAGCCCGCCGCGGCGCACGGTTGGTGGCCGTTTTAAAGCGCGCATTACCAAAACCACCATTGCCACCGCGCGCCAACAAAACCTGTTCCCCCAGCTCATCAAGATCAGCAATCAGGGTTTCTTCATCTTCTTCAAAAATTTGCGTCCCAACAGGCACTCTAATGATCTTATCCGCGCCATCCGCACCGGTTCTGTTAGACCCTTCACCGGGTCGGCCAAACTCCGCTTTATAATGTTGCTGGTAGCGAAAATCGATCAACGTATTCAGATTATCCACCGCCTCAACAAATACATGACCGCCGCGCCCGCCATCACCACCATTAGGGCCGCCAAACTGGATAAACTTTTCACGGCGAAATGACTGACAGCCCGCGCCGCCTGAACCGCTTTGAATATATATTTTTGTACGATCAAGAAATTTCATAAGCGCCTTGTAGCCTTATGATCATAATTTCTCCATAGTAAAAGGCATTATTTGCTAATTTTCGTTTTTTAAGGTTACCCTACAAAACCCATCAGGATTTGCTATCAACACATCCTACTCTCTCCCATACCTATTATCGAGGTCTTTACATGATTACTGTGCATCATCTGGAACAATCACGCTCCCAACGGATATTATGGCTATTAGAAGAATTAGGATTAGACTATCAAATCACCGCCTATAAACGGGACCCCGAAACCAATCTTGCGCCCGAAGCACTTAAAAAGTTTCACTCCCTAGGCAAATCCCCCATCCTCGAAGATGGAACCCTCATATTGCCGGAAACAGGTGCCATCATCGAATATTTATTGCAAAAATATGGCGGTGGAAAATTTCGCCCCGCAGAAACCCTTGCGGCGGATCATCCAGATAAGGTGCGATATTTATTCTGGATGCACTTTGCCGAAGGCTCTGTCATGCCGTCCCTTGTCACACGTCTTATCATGAACAAGATAGCCGAGGCCCCATTGCCGTTTTTTGCCAAACCTATCGCCAAAAAAATAGCATCTACCGTCACGACCAATTTCGTTAATCCCACTATTGAAAATCAGTTCAATCATATCGAGACCGAACTGGGTCAATCTGCTTTTATTGCAAGCAACGAATTTACAGGTGCGGATATTATGATGAGTTTCCCTCTTGAGGCCGCCCTTTTGCGCGGCGCAATAGGCAATAACCGGCCCAATATCGCAGCTTATGTAGAAAAACTTCAGGCCCGACCGGCTTATCTGAAAGCCTTAAGCCGTGGAGGACCTTATGAATATGGTCCCCCTGAATATAGACCAACGCAATAAAGGCCGCTAAATGAAATAGCTCAATAACGGCTTATTGCGCACCAAACTATGGATTAAACAAAAATATGAACGGCTGCCCTTATGTAGCCATGTTACGACCTTTCTTTTGTCGGTGATTAATATTAAGCAACAAGCAGAACTTCCCTCAAAGGAAGACATGATCGTTAAGAGGTATGCAATGAGATTTTCAATTATAGCAGCGTTATTTTGTGGCACCAGCATAATGGCGATGGCTGCATCCTCATCTGCATCTTCATCCTCATCTTCATGGGTCTTGCAAACAAATGATAATGCACAATCGCAACCTGTGTCTGTGCCTATCGAAGCGACAGATCTGGTGCAACCCCCTGAAATTCGAGATGCGCAAGCAGATCAGCCCACCCTTGATAACGAGGTTCCTGAAATACCGATCATCAAAGTTTTTCCTGACAAAACCGATGATGAAGTGGTGCAATTGGTGACCGACCACCTTGAAAAGATAGACACATTACAAGCAAAATTTTATCAGCAAGCCCCGTCTGGCGCGTTGTCACAAGGGCAACTTTCATTAAGACGCCCCGGGCTTTTGCGGTTCGAGTATGAGCCCCCTTCTCCTTTATTAATCATCGCAAATGGCGGCACCGTTTTTGTAACTGATAAAGAATTAAAAACCACGGATTCATATCCGGTTAGGGCCACACCTCTAAAGTTTTTACTGCGCAAGAAAATTGATTTCGACAAAGCAAAAATCATTCAAGTTGATCGTGGTTCAGACGCGATTGCCGTTACAATTGCCGCTAATGACGAAGAAACCCAAGGCGAGTTAACGTTAGTTCTTTCCGCCCCAGAAATAGGGTTAATTCGATGGGTTGTAAGAGATGCCCGTAACGGTTTAACCATAATCGACCTTGATAATGTGGTTCTGGACGAAAAGCTGAATAATGGTCTATTTCGCATACCCGAGACAAAATCACCATTCCTGAAGGATTAATGTTAAATTCCAACGTTTCTTCACAAAAACTGGCACACATTACGAAAATGAAATGCAGTCTTTGCAACAAGCAAGAAAAAATTATAATTAACACTTGAAAAATCTGCAATTGATGCTTTAATACTACACACATGAGCCCTTGAGTGTAGTAGTTCCCCCGATTGCTTAGCGAACTCGGGCCCATGCTGCCGGACCCCCTTACCGGCACGCGCTTCTGCGCAACATTTGCGTCTAACTCGCCTTGCCCAGGTTGAGTTAGGCGCATTTATTTTTTAAGGCACACTTTCTTTTAAGGCACACTTTCCTTTAAGACACATTTCTCAAAAGAGCTAAATAACAACCATTATCACACATGACTTGCAATTTTATTCCCACTGGGTTTGTCCATCTCTAAACGTCTGGCTCTCATAACCCCGCATAACTGGCTTCACTGATTTCTAGCTTTATTGAACCTTCCTCTTTTTCGACCTTACCTTTTGGCTTCCCCTTCAAGGGCAAATCTGCGATGAACCATTATGGATGATTTTGATATAGACAAACTGGAACGCGAAATGCCCGGGCTTAACACGTTAAGCCGCTTCGCTAACGGCCTTGATAATATTCCCTGGTTTGCCAATTTAGGAGAACCCTTAACGCCCGGCGCTAAAGAGGTTTCGGAGCGATATATCCACTCATTGGGCTTTCCCGATGCGCAAGTCGGCATATTGGTTGATTGGGAAGATGCGGCAGATGCAGCGGAAAATCAGGACTGGCATAGTCCCGCATGGGAGGCTGAAGAACTATTACGCGCAGATTTAACTGCCCGTGCGCTCGAGTTTTTATCAGAAGATGCGCTTACGATCGGCATGACCTTAATTGCCGAAAAAGTCAGTGAGCCCGCCAAAGAGGGGATGGAGCAAGCTTCTTATATCTGGGATATGGAAGATGAACCCTCACAACGCTTAGCCGTTGGCGCCGCCGTGCAAGCCGCCCACGGAGCTGCACTGGTTTTAATGGCAGCTGCCGATCCTGATTTCATCAGTGAACAACACGCTTTTACCGCTAAATTTCAACTCTTCGAGTTTGGCCGCTGGCCTGTCGGCATTATTGGACAGTCTTTTAATCTATTCTAACCCCCTCACATTAACTTTGACAAAAGGTATCTCATGAAAATTACAAGCTGGAACATAAACTCGGTCAGACTACGGATTGATCAAGTCATACGGTTTTTAGAAGAAGAAAAGCCGGACGTTCTATGCTTACAGGAAATTAAATGTATGGACGAGCAATTTCCTGCCAAGGCTATTGTTAAAGCCGGTTATGAGCATATCGCCATTGCCGGGCAAAAATCCTATCACGGGGTTGCCATTATCTCGCGGCACCCCCTCACAAAAATTAACCGGCGTCTTTATTGTGGTAAAGAAGATGCGCGCCATATCAGCGCCCTTGTCAACGACGATATCGAAATTCATAATTTTTACGTCCCAGCAGGAGGCGACGAAGCCGATCCGGTTATAAACGAAAAATTTGACCATAAATTAAAATTTCTGACCGAGATGACGCAATGGTCAAAAACCCTAAAGAAGAAAAAAGCCGCTAACCGCATTATGGTGGGGGATTTAAATATTGCTCCCTCCCCTGATGATGTCTGGTCGCATAAACAATTATTAAAAGTCGTTTCCCACACCCCCATAGAAGTCGAGATGATGGAAGCCTTGATAAAAGCAGGGGAATGGACGGATGTGGCACGGGCGCTTATTCCCGAGCCGGAAAAGCTATTTAGTTGGTGGTCTTATCGATCTAAAGACTGGCGCGCCTCTAATCGCGGCCGCCGCCTTGATCATATTTGGGTTAGTCCGGCCTTGCACGAAGCCGCCACCCAAAAAGGGCGAGACGCATTCACCATTCACGAAGCGGCACGAAGCTGGACAAAACCATCAGATCACGCCCCTATCAGCTTGACCCTTCATCGATAATGGATTTTAGCAAATCCGCTTTGATAAACCAGCATATGAGCCTAACCGAAAAAGCAATCGTTGAAATGAACGGCTAATTTACAGCTTGCTCAAGGTGTTACCCGGTTTTTGATTGAAGCACTAAGTCGTCAAACTTTATGCTATATTTTCATTCAATGAATATTTTAATGTAAGCCAGATTAAAATACTCATAACAAAGATGAAAGTGCCAACCGCCGCAATTGCGATGAATTGCGCCATGAGGGATGCCGATGGGTTTGTCCAGGCCACGACCAATATTCCCCACAAGCCACATAATAAATGCGCAGGGATAGCACCGATATTATCTTCAACATTCAATTGTTTAAGCAATCGGGTTGCCGCAATCACAATAATGCCGCCAATCACGCCAATGCATGCCGCCTGCCACGCTGATGGTGATAATGGATCACCCGAGATTGAAACCATCCCCCCGATCGCCCCGCTTAAAACCAGAAGAAGATGCACCTTACCGAAAATAATACGTGTAAAAATAAAACTAAACAAAACACTGCTGCACATTGCTAAATGCACATTCATGAAAATGCGTGCAATATTCGTTACTATAATATTCGTTGCCTCGCCCCCATTGCTGCTTGGTGGCAATTTTGAAAACGCGCCTTCCGCCTGAGGGATCAACCCCAATTGCGAGCCTGCACAAAGCCAAACAAACCCTAACCATAAAATAAGCGCCCCCATTACGGCCAAGGGCAGCCTTGCCTCTTTCAAAGATTCCGGTTGATCACGATAGGATTGACTGTCTTCCTCTTCCGCATCGGTGTTGGAAATCGCTCCTAACACCAAACTCCCCGCAAGAGCAGCAAAGCCGCCCGCCCCATGCACCAGCAAAGCCCCCGAATAATCTATAAACCCGATTTCTTGAAGCCATCCGCCGCCCCAATACCATGATGCTTGAACGGGATATAATACGCCACATAAAAGAGCGGTAAAAATTAAAAACCCCCACAAACCCGCACGCTGACCCAAAGCCCCTGACACAATCGAGGCGCAAACAACCACGAGACCCACATGATACATCAAGGATGCATAAGCACTATGACCAATACCAAAATGACCAATATCAAAAGAGCCTTCATTGACCCCTGTAAAATCCCCGAAAAAGCCAAAACGTCCTAAATACCCCCCCGCTTCAATCGAAGAATATAAGGGGTGCCCAATAAGCCAGAAGCTTAACCCCGCAACTGAAAACAGGCTGATATTCTTTAAGCAGAGCATCGTAATTTTTTTGGATTGCGCGCCGCCGACCTCACGTAAAAAAAAGCCCGCCACCATAAAACAGACCATCACACCTGCGATTAAAATCAACATTGTCTCTAAAACAAAATCACCCGACGCAGCTATAGTGGTAACATCAAGGTGAGATGCCGAAGGCTGGGCATAGGCTAATGATGGCAACATCAAAAACAAATAGAGGCTGAAAAACAAAAAATTAATGGCCAAGGCAATCATAATAAATTAAAAACTTTATTGATATCAGGGTTATTATTATGGTGCCTTCTACGCTATTTTGACCTCTAAATATACCCACCAAAGCCATTCATAGGGAGAATAACCCCACCACGCAATCGGATTTATTGTGGCAAGCTATATTAAAAATCCAATCTGTAAGATAATGTCGCCTTGAAGAATGATTGGCTAAAATCGACGCAGGCACACTTTTCGGCTTTACGGTAAATGTTATTTTCAACACACTGCCGATAATATAGGCTACCCCATATTCTGCACAACAAACAAATAGGCACACCAATGCATCATAGCGATATCACTATTATTGGCGGCGGACTAACCGGCGGTCTGGCGGCTTTGGCCCTCGCCAGTAAGGGGTTTTCGATCACCGTTATTGAAGGACAAGCCCCTGAAAAAATAATGAATGATGCTTATGACGGGCGCACCACGGCAATTGCTTATGCCTCTATGCGCTTATTTCGCAAACTCGGTTTGTGGGATGCAATTGCACATGTCTGTGAACCCATTAAAGATATTCTGGTAACGGACGGAAAAAAGAAATCGCGATTCAGCGAAGGAGGAATATCATCATTTCATATGCATTTTGATAGCTCTTCTTTAAATTCAACTTCCACAAAATCAAAAGAAGATGAAAACCGGCCAACGCCAATCTCAACACCATTAGGTTGGATCGTAGAAAACGCAACATTACGTACTGTCCTTTTTAAAGCCATCACGGCTCATGAAAATATTCACCTTCATGCTCCCGCAAGGCGCACACACACCAATTTTTCACCGGCAAACTGCGTTACCCGATTTACAGACAAAAATGGAGATGAGCAAAGCGTCACAAGCGCACTGACCCTCGCAGCAGACGGAAAATCATCCCAGTTAAGGGCGCAAGCCGGCATTAAAGTTAATCATTGGAAATATGCCCAAACCGGATTTGTAGCAACGATTGCCCACCAAGACCCCCATGAAGGATTTGCCCAAGAATATTTTTTACCGGGGGGGCCATTTGCCATTTTGCCAATGACTGATAAAACTATGACTGATAAAATATTGACCGGCAAAATGTTGGCCGATAATTTAGCGATGCCCCCTCCCCAACATCGTTCATCATTAGTGTGGACCGAAAAAGATAAGGTAGCCAAAAACCTCGCTAGCCTTAATGATGATGCATTCTTGGAGGAACTCAAAAACCGCTTTGGCCCTTATCTGGGCGAAATCTCACTTGCTGGACCCAGATTTTCTTATCCCTTATCCTTTCATCTCTCCCATGATTATATCGCCCCACGTTTGGCATTAATCGGTGATGCAGCACGCGCCATCCATCCGATCGCCGGACAAGGGTTTAATTTGGGCATAAAGGATATTGCCGCTATTACCGACGTTCTGGATAAAGGGCGCAGTGTGGGGTTAGATATTGGCAACATGAATGTGCTTGATGAATATCAACGGTGGCGGCGGTTCGACTCAGTATCTCTTGCTCTGGGGACGGATATTCTAAACCGTTTCTTTTCGACTGATGTAACGCTGATCAGAAAAATTCGCACGATCGGGCTAGGTCTTGTTAACGCCGCCGCCCCATTAAGGCAATTTTTTATGAAGCAAGCCGGTGCAGATGTGGGCACTCTCCCCAGCCTATTGCGTGATGATAGATAACAGCACTTATTTGCCATTATCAGGCGTGCGCTTAAACGGCAGCATCAATGACCATAACAAAGAAGAAGGTTCATCCGTTTGATATTCTTTCAATCCAATGGTCATACCATCATGGCCATCTTTTGGTTGGGCTTGATATGTTTTAAAAATATGATCCCATACGGATAGAAAAAAACTATAATTACTATCTGTCTCTTCTGGAATAATTGAATGATGAACCCTGTGCATATCCGGTGTGACAATAAGTTTTCTTAACATGCTATCAACCCCAAGGGGCAACTTTATATTTGAATGATTGAACATGGCAGACGCATTTAACAAAACTTCAAATACAAACACCGAGAATGCTGCTGGTCCGATCAGCAAAACGCAAATGAGCTTATACCCCATGGAAAACACGATCTCTATGGGATGGAAGCGCGCACCAGTGGTGACATCAATATCCCGATCCGCGTGATGTACCTTGTGAAACCTCCAAAGCACCGGAATTTTATGGGATGCTACATGCTGCCCATAAATGGCAAGGTCTAACAAAATGATGGCAAGAATAAACTCAAACCATAACGGAAATTTTGTTATAGCAAAAAACCCCCATCCTTTACTTTCTGCATAAAGAGCAACACCAACCGCAAGAATTGGCGCAAAAACGCGCAAAACCACACTATCAATAATCACCAATCCCCAATTTGTGACCCAGCGTATTGATTTCTTTTGAACATGGTTTTTACGGGGAACAATGATTTCCGCCAACGCCATGACAAGAAAAATGGAGATAAAAACCGTAAGCCGGATTACCCCTTCACTAAACCCGAAAAAGGTCATCACTATCCCTCTTCATTATAATAATTCTCAACAATAGATCTTGGAAAGTTGTCAAAACAGTTGTGACATCACCACTTTAACAAAGCCTTAAACCTTAGTTGACAGGGTTGTAAATTGCAACTTAAGTTGATGCAAGTAATTTGCATAGAAAGATTATGAATGACTGCTCCCCTTGTTACAGCTTTTTTTGATGAGCCAACCAATACCATAAGTTATGTGGTCGCTGATCCGGCAACAAAGCAATGTGCTATAATCGATTCATTACTAGATTTTGATCAGGCCTCGGGAAACACCAAAACCATCTCTGCCGACCGCGTCATCGCCTTTATTAAAAAACAACAACTTCAAGTCGACTGGATTATTGATACTCATGTGCATGCTGATCATTTAACCGCTGCCCCTTATATTAAAAACGAACTTGGGGGGCGCATTGCCATTGGTGACAAAATTCCGGCTGTGCAAAATGTGTTCAGCCATATATTTAATGAAAAAAAATCTTTTCATACAGATGGTAGCCAGTTTGATCATCTCTTTAGTGACGGCGAGCCATATTATGTGGGGAGCATTAAAGCCAACGCCATTCACACCCCGGGGCACACGCCTGCTTGCATGAGCCACCTGATTGGCGATGCTGTTTTTGTGGGTGACACAATCTTTATGCCCGATAGCGGCACAGCGCGATGTGATTTTCCGGGGGGAGATGCAGGCATACTTTACGACTCTATTCAAAAACTCTATGCGCTGCCTGACAAAACTCGCGCATTCTTATGCCATGATTATAAAAGCGACGGGCGTGATCAGTATGTTTGGCAAACAACAATAGGCGAACAGAAACGAACCAACATTCATATTCGCTGCGAGACATCTCGCGAAGCCTTTATAAAAATGCGGGAAGCCCGCGATCAAACTCTGGCCATGCCGCAATTGATTTTACCGTCTGTGCAAATCAATATGCGCGCTGGTCATATGCCGCCCCCTGAAGATAACGGGAAGCATTATCTGAAATTACCGCTCAATATATTTGCAACAGAACATAAAAATTAGGCATTCATTGATGGCGAACCGACTATCCACCTATTTGCCAATTCTCGATTGGGGGGCAAAATATAACAAAACCACCCTAGCCAATGATTTGGTCGCGGCCATCATTGTCACCATCATGTTAATTCCGCAATCTTTGGCCTATGCGTTACTTGCCGGGCTGCCGCCACAAATTGGTCTGTATGCCTCCATGTTGCCATTGATCATATATACGGTTTTTGGCACAAGCCGCACATTGGCCGTCGGTCCTGTGGCTATTTTATCTTTAATGACAGCCGCCGCCGCTGGACGCATTGCCCCTGCTGGTTCTGCGCTTTACATTGAAGCAGCGTTGATTCTCGCTTTTCTGTCGGGCATAATCTTGCTTGCCATGGGCATGTTCCGTATGGGATTTCTCGCAAATTTTCTCAGCCACCCTGTGGTGTCCGGATTTATCACAGCCTCGGGCCTCATCATCGCTGCCTCACAGCTAAAGCATATATTTGGCATCACCACACAAGGCCACAACCTGTTTCAGATTATCTCTTCCCTGTTTTCAAACTTTGGCAACATCAATTACCCCACATTTTTAATAGGGGCGGGCTCTCTGGTGTTTTTATTCTGGAGCAAAAACCACTTGAAACCATTACTGTCCCGCTATGGTCTCAAAGACAAATCCGCAACTCTTATTGCGCGAACGGCCCCGGTTATAACCGTTATTATCTCTATCATGATCGTCGCTGGCATGGGCCTTCACCATAACGGGGTAAAAATTCTTGGTGATGTGCCGCGCAACCTCCCCGCACTGGGCATGCCAGATTTTGATTATAACATCTGGATGCAGCTTTTAGGATCAGCAGGGTTAATCAGCCTCATCGGCTTTATTGAGTCTGTGTCTGTGGGGCAAACGCTCGCCGCAAAGAAACGTCAGCGGATAAACCCTAATCAGGAACTCATCGGGCTTGGGGCCGCAAGTTTAGCCGCGGGCATGACCTCTGGCTATCCGGTGACGGGGGGACTTGCACGATCAGCCGTAAATTTTGATGCAGGGGCGCAAACGCCGGCCGCGGGTGCCTTCACGGCCATTGGCATTGGCCTAGCCACATTGTTCCTTACCCCGTTTCTTTATTATTTACCGCAAGCGGTATTAGCCGCCACAATCATCCTTGCGGTGTTATCGCTGGTTGACATCGGGGCTATCCGAACCGTCTGGTCTTATTCAAAATATGACTTTTCCGCAATGGCTTCGACCATATTTGTGACCTTATGTTTCGGGGTCGAGCTTGGGGTGACAACAGGGGTTGCTTTGTCTCTTTTATTACATCTCTATAATACAAGTCGTCCCCATTTTGCGATTGTTGGTCAGGTTCCGGGAACGGAGCATTATCGTAATGTTAATCGCCATAAGGTTGTTACATCTGATTGCGTGTTAACCATCCGTATTGATGAAAGTCTATATTTTGCTAACGCGCGCTTTCTTGAGGAAACCGTATATTCTGTCATCAGCAATCGCCCTGACCTTGAACATCTGGTTTTGATGTGTCCCGCTGTCAATTTGATTGATGCAAGCGGGCTTGAAAGTCTTGACCATATCAATCTCGCCCTTAAAGATGCCGGCATTACCCTCCATCTCTCCGAAGTTAAAGGCCCTGTTATGGATCGCTTAAAGGGGACCCAGTTTTTACAAAATCTCACAGGAGAAATTTTTCTTTATCAATTTGAAGCTTTAAAAAATCTTGATACAGAATGTGCAAAATCTGCCGCCAAAGGAGAAGGTGAAACCACCACACCCTTTTCGGACCCCGCCCCCTCCAGTAAACTTGCCGGATTGCCCCCAACCAACAAAACCCAGCCTAAAAGTTAAAGGTCATCTGGGTATAGGCATAAAGTGTATCACCGTCTGGAGAAGCATTAGGGGCTTGATTTAAAAACCGTCCATTCACCAAATAGGCGGCGCCGCCTTCAAGGCGAACATTCCCGGGAACAAGATTATAACGCAAGCGCGTTTCAAATTGATGGCCGATGCTGCGTCCCGCATTACCCGTCGGGTCAACAAGCCCCGAAATCAACGAAGCATCCCGCGCCGAGGCAAGATAAGCCGCACGATAACCAACAAAACCCTGCCAGCGCCGGTTTGGTTTCGCTTCTAATCGGACACCAGGTGAATTGATATTACTACGTGAAAGCGGGCCAAAAATACCTGCGGGACCAAACTCAAAACGCCGCGCCCCGAATAAAGTTTCAAAACGGCCATTTTGACTATCGGTCGGATCTCCATCCCCGCTCGCATAATCATACTGAACCACAAGACGGGTCTTCCAACGATTATCAAAACTATATCCGATATGAAGATGCTGGAAATATCCAAACTGGTCCAAGCTTGGGGCACTAGGCGAAGAAGATAAAGCCGCTTGCCCAAACTGGATTGCAGTTTCTATCTCGTAATCAAAAGCACCGATTGATTTATCTTTGTAGAGACGAAACCCCGGCGTATATAATTCCCGATCACGGGTTTGAAGCTCTTCGCGGTCATTCTCCTGCAAGCCAAAAACAAAAACTTCTCCCGTTAAGCCCGCAAAAAAATTGGGTCGTGAATAGTGCAAGCCCCAAAATCTAACATTAAAATTTTCTTCATCTGTGTCGATAACATTTTCAAAAAGGGCTGCTGGCACCGTTGGTCGCCGCGCCACTGGCAAAGTATAAAACCCTTGAAAGCTATCCCCTTGGGGGCCTGTCCATCGTCCATGCACTCCGGTAAAACCATTAATGGTATTGCGAAACCCGTTGCGGGCCGCCAAACGGCGACTACCCGCATCTATGGTGATGCGGCCAAAAGTCAAATCCAGATTGTCTCCCGTCATGAAAGCATTATTTCCGCGCCACCCAATATAAGCACGCAAAATCTCGAATGCATTGGAATCATCGGTCCCGATGGGGGTTTGACTATCGGCTAATTGCTGCCTTGAGTCTTGAAGCTCACCACCAATATAAACCCCGCCGAAATCATATTCCGCTGCAATCAAAAGCCGTTGCACAAGAATTTGATCCGATCCGGTTTGTCCGGCTCTAAACCGACCATCCAGCGTTTCATAACGCACGCGGTAAGCCGCGCTTATATTTAATTTATCAGGCGCATCCAGTATGGTTTTTAAACGCACTGGCCTAAGGGCATTTTGCTGTGCCGCAATCCTCGCTTCCGCCTTAGTGAACATCATATCGGTGAGTGTCACCAACATTACCAGAAGCAATAAAAGATATCGACACATCATCAAAGAACCGAATATAAAACCTTAAAACACAAAAGGTCAAAATGAATTCATAATAAGCAATCAATCGTCATCACAATACAGATTAATTTACTGATTTTAAATAAGCGATCACATCGTTCCGAAATTGCGGATCTTCAAAGTCAATCGTCATTTTACTAGATGCACTTTCATCATCCAGATAGGTTCTCAAGAAACCCGACGGGTTCCCAAGCCACTCAAACACAAGCTGTTCATCCCACACCAATCCTTTATCATGGGCCCGTTGCAAGTCCGAACTATATGAATAATCCTTATAAGAACCCGCATCACGCCCAACAACACCGGTTAATACAGGCCCGAACGCATTTGTCGCGTCGGCGCCAATATTGTGGCATGCGGCGCAGGTTTGGAAAGCGATTTTGCCCCTTTCAATATCCCCCTCACCCACAAGGGCTGGCGGGGTCTTATCATCAAAATCAGGAGCACTATAGCCGATACGGGCTTCCTTCACCGGATATCCAACAAAATCCTGCCCTTTAAACCCTGTGTGGCACGAATGGCAATAGGCTTGGCTGGTTGGCATTTGCCGCCCATTTTCATTAACACGCCCGTAAACCCATCCATCCGTTTCCGGAGCATTTTCAACACCGACTTTCTCCATCGTAAAAAGCGGATGGCGCCGAAATTCACCTTGACCTTTTACAAAAAAGGTCTCTTTAGCAATCTTTGTCCCAATCGGCATATTAACATTCTGACTGGCATATTGGGTATAGGTCGATAGGCCTAAATCATTGACAAATGTCATCATATATCGACCGCTATGAACACCGGGATTTGCGGGCGTCGTGGCCGCCGCACCCCAATTCCCATACTCACGCGCAATAGGGTTAGTGCCTTTTTGATAACCCGCCCTTAATTTCTCACGATTATTTTGATAAAGCGTATCAACCGCCTCTTTTGAGATTTCTGCGTCAGGACGGGCAAGGTCAATCAACCCGTTCACGGTTTCCGCTGAATAATAAAAAAAACCAAGCCCGCCAATAATGGCAATCCCGAGCCCCCCACCAATAATTCTGGAAATACGCATGCTCTGCCCCTTTTCTATAATCATCAAATCTTAAACTATTAAAACTTTCAACTATTGTGCGTTGATTAGAAACAAAAAGCAATCGCGCGACCCTTATGAGGCAAACATTCCATCGCTAGATGAATATCAAGACTATGTATGGCAGAAAGATAATCACGCCAATAAGTGCGCAGGCGCAAGCATTGATGAAGACCGCCCCGGCGGCCACATCTTTTGCTACACCAATAAGTTGATTATGCTCTGGAATAACCGCATCACACGCTCGTTCAATGGCTGTATTCATCGCTTCGGCAGACATGACGCTGGCGATAGCCATAATAAGCCACAGCCATTCAAACCGTGTCACTTGTAAACAGACCCCCAAGCTAATGACACTAAACGCAACCACCATATGGACCCTAAAATTATGCTCATAAACGGCAAGATAGCGCAGCCCTTTTATTGCAAAGCTGAAACTCATCAACCGTGCTTTCAAAGAAAATGCATTATTTTTGGACATTCTTCTGCCCCCTGACGGTATCGGACGCACGCCAGGAAAGTGCGTGTGGACCGCCGATATTGCTTAAACCGGGGATAATCACGCGGGCAAGATATAAAAGACCAGCAATTACCAAGGCGATAAGTGCACAACAAACCATAATATTACTCCTTAGGATAAATTTTAAGCGCGGAACGCCCTGAAATAGATAATGTTAGCGTGGCATTGCCACACGGATCAGAAATAAAGTTCTTATGAAATGTCCCCGTCATTTTATAATCCGTATTAGGGAGAAGCCCGGAAACGGTTACTGACTGTGATGTTTTTTCTGCTCCCGGATAAAGAACGATATCAAGCATCCCTTCCTTTTCAACGGCTTTGGCAATAAGTAAATCAGGATAGATTGCGGTTGATATATGAGGCCGTGTTCTTGATTGAATGTCAGCTTGGGTAACAAGATTGCGAAGCATATTATTTTTCCCGATCCGTGCCATAAACATATTGGCATGAGCCCAAAGGGAAGCGTTTTTATGATGGACGATACCCGCTTGTTCATCTCGCGGGCAGGCGTCGTCAAAATATTGCAACAATAAATTTGCCGTATCGTCATCACCCAATTCGCGGGCGGCAAGTGCAGTAGCCCCAAAGCTGGATGCGCGCGAAAATCGATAATTACCTACATCCACCGGCCATAAAGCAGATACCCAGCTTTTCCCCTTCATGTCTAATTGCAAAGCCATCCATTGCCGTTCAGCAAGATCAGGTAAGATCGCATTTAAGAAAAAACACGGAAAAGATTGCATAACAGCGCCGCCAATTTGCGGAGCATCAAGTCCCGTATAACTTGATTTAAACGGAACAAATTTACCTGATGGTGTCATAAACTCGGTTTCAAGATAATGCCGAAAGCGCGGTGCAAGCCCGTCCCAATGGGTGGTACCCATTACACTATCTTGCGCACGGATTGCTGATGCCGTAATCATATTACAAAGCGGATATATCCAGTTTGGTTCACAAGGTAATAATCCGTAGGAGGCGGTTTTAAATTGTTGACGCAACACTTCAACCATGTCTTCAAGTTCATATGAATGTTTAACTTGGCCTGCCTTTTTACACTGTAATGGATCTGAATTAGAATTTCCTGCATTTCGCGCATATGCGAGTTGCGCCGCGACAAAGCCCGAATACATTATGTTATCGCAGGCGATCGGATCGTTATCAATTTTGAAATTACCCCATAGATTTTCAAGTCCCCAATATCCCCAAATGCGATAATCTTCCTGTTTAGATTTCAGCCGGTCTTGCGCTTCATTGAATTGAGCATGACACGCCGGTAGGTAAAGGGATTGTGTCAATGACAGTGCATAGGAGATGAAATTGATTTGATATCGCACGGCAGCTGTCTGGAATTGGTCTAGCCATTCAAAACCTTCAAATTCATCAACGGGTTGCAAAGCCCTATCCAGCAAGAGCCGAAGGGATTTTATTTCTTCTAACCCTAATTCATCAGCATCATTAGTATTATTATTCTCGCATGATTTCAAAACAGGGGCGAAAGCTATAGAGGTGTTTAATTTTTCCCGCCTTTTAACGCCTAGAATATGATTAAAGAAAAACCCTACCAAGCTAATAAAAACAATCAATGGCCCTACAAAAAACATGACATGAAAAATGTTAGGGCTAAACACATCCTGCCCATGAAGGGTCGTGGCAAGAAACGCCGAGCCTATCCATATTAATGGGGCGAGTATTACATTACCTGTTGCAAACCAGAGTGCAATTGCACTCATAAAGATAGATATTATCCCTATAAAGAGTAATATTTTACCCATGTCAAATGTTGATAAAAACCCGCCTCCCGGCAACAATAGCCCACTAGCAAAGGCCATAGCACGATCTCCAAACGGACCCACCGCAAGGATAATCGCAATAAGATAGAGAACACCATAGACAGACAAGCTGCGCATAAGCCGGGCCCGTGTTACGGGGCCAAGCCAGCTTTGCCTTTGCGGAAATAGGCTTTTTGAAATTAGAGTGTGAGGCATTGATGGGGGCAAGTGCTCACTTTCGCTTTTGGTATTATGATATAAACTACTTTGCATTATAAAGTTTTCTGTTAAATTTTTAATCGGTCAAATTTTTAAAACGATTAATCTTTCTGGTAAATAGGGTTTTTTAGGCGGGTTTTGGTGTCAGGCGGGGCGATTTCTTGCTATCTTTTACCGCTGGCGCCGCATCCCGAATAACTTGTTCCAGCACAGCAACATATTCCAGAAATTGTTTCTGCCCTGACGAAGTAATCTGGCAAGTTGTATGGGGTCGGTTATTTTCATACCCTTTTTGAATATTTACCAAACCAGCTTCATGAAGCATTTTTACGTGGCGACTAAGATTTCCGTCGGTTAAGCCGCATAGATGTTTGAGATCGCCAAAAGCAAGCCCCGTTGGGTGCGTCATCAAAGATGTTAGAATGCTTAATCGAGCCTTCTCATGGATAGTACGGTCCAATCCATCATAGGCAAATTTGGCCTTACCAGATTTTCCTTTATCATTCTTGTCCATTGATTGTCTCCGTAGCAAAATATAGGCTTGCAGCCATCAAAAATTGGCCAATACTAAATGGCACCCCCATAAGCCAAGGGGATAAGGTTTGGGATTGGCTTGCAATTAATAGGCTTGCAATACCGGCTATAAAATACCATCCACCAATAATTGCGACACTTCGGGGTAAAGATTTAAGTCCGGAGAACACGCCTATTGAAAGCAGAATTTGCCAGAGTCCCGGCAACATCCAAATTGTATCTGGCGAAACCTTAAACATAATAAGCGTCAACGCCGTACCCGCCATTCCCGCGGGCAAAAACTGTTCTACTGTATTAGATATCATCGCATCAGCCAGTCCGCCATGCTCGCGCCTTGAACGGGCAATAATCTCTATACCTATTATCGCAACAGCAATAATCGCAAGACCTATCCAAAGCGAAACATATTGAAACTGGCTCTCTGCAAAAACACGCGGCCATAGGTGTTGAAGTGCCGCGAGAGCAAGGGCTAGACAACCGGTTAAAGCAGTAACAGCGGGACCGAACCCACGAAACCGCCGATTATCAACGATTTGACTGCGAATATCTGTGATATCCGAAAGGGCGCGTTCAATATCATCCATCGCAATAATTACTCCGAAAGCTTTAACTTTGCATTACAAAGTATACGACAATGCAAAGAATGTCAAGTAAAATTAAGTGCCGCCATCATCCGTTATGTGGAATAATTATTTTAGTTGTATGAAGGAATATGATAAATTAGCGTCAAACCATTCAGATTTCGGAACAATCAAGGGAGATTATGATTGGATAAATTACGCGCTTTAAAGACGTTTTTTACAGTTGCAGAAGGAGGCAGTTTTGCCTCGGCCGCACGCAAGCTAAATATTAGCGCGCCATCGGTGATGCGACTGGTAAACGTTATTTGGAAGACGCAAACACCATTTTAAATAATATACAAGGCGCAGATGAAACGGCCCAAGGCGCACACGGAACCCCAGCGGGTTTGCTTTGGATCACAGCCTCAACCATGTTCGGGAAAATTTATATTACACCAATTATTACTCAGTAAATTAATCAATATGATAATGTATCGGTTGAGGCTATGTTTGTTGATAGGGTCGTCAACGTTATCGAAGAGGGGATAGATATCACTATACGGATTGGCGATCTTCAAGATTCCGCGTTAATAGCCTCACGCGTTGGGTCAGTCCTGTTGCAGGTTTGCGCAAGCCCCGAATATTTTAAATCCCATCCTATTCCCCAAACCCCTTCCTGAATTAATTATGATTGTTCCGTATTTCAAAATAGTGTTTTCAAAAAAACACCTATTCAAAGATGACACCTCTTGATGCATCTTCTATCAATCATTATTTGATGTTTTTAAAACGCCTTCGAAAGGAAATAAAATGTCCCGTATCAATACCCCCGCCACCATCTCTGACGCGCCCGAAGCGTCCCAAGCCAGCTTGAAAGCTGTCGAGGCCTCAATTGGCTCAGTCCCTAATCTCTTCCGCCTTGTCGCCAATAGTCCTGCGGCTCTTGAAGGATATCTTGGATTAAACGGTGCCTTAGGAAACGGCGTGTTGAGCGCGGCAACCCGTGAACGCATTGCCCTTGCCATGGCCGAAATTAATAGTTGCGACTATTGCCTTGCGGCACACACATATTTGGCCACCAATGTTGCTAACCTTACAGTGTCTGAAATTATTGCCAACCGCAAAGGTGAATCCACCGATGTGAAGGCTAATGCGGCGGTTCATTTTGCCGTTGAGATAGCCACCAAGCGTGGACACGTTGCCGCCGAAAGTGTCGAAAAAGTACGGGCCGCCGGTTATACGGAAGCTGAAATTGTCGAGATCATTGCACACGTCGCTTTGAATACGCTCACCAATTATATGAATTCTGTTCTTGATACGGATATTGATTTTCCTCGCGCTGACAAGCTTTCTGCTTAACATCAAGTTGACTTAATATTTGTCAGCTTGATATCGCCTATGAGGCAACTGAACAACTTAGCTTGCCTCATATTTCCTGATTTCCCCAACCATAAAACCATCCGATAATAAAACCACCCAACAATAAAACCATAAGAGGATATTATGCGTCCCCCTCTCCCTCCCTTTACACGAGAAACGGCGACCGAAAAGGTCCGGCTTGCTGAAGATGGCTGGAATGGCCGCAACGCCGAAAAAGTTGCGTTGGCTTACACCCAAGACAGTCAATGGCGCAATCGCAACCAGTTCATTACCGGACGAGAAGAAATCGTTGAATTTCTTTCCAATAAATGGGCTACCGAACATGAATATCGTCTTATTAAGGAGCTTTTTGCTTTTGAAGGCAATCGCATCAGTGTGCGTTATGCCTACGAATATCACAATGCAGCAGGCGCATGGTTTCGTGCGTATGGAAACGAAAACTGGATATTCGATGAAGACGGACTGATGAAAGAACGCTTTGCTTCTATCAATGATGTGCCAATCAACGACAGTGAACGCCTGTTTCATTGGCCCCAAGGTCGCCGTCCGGACGACCATCCCGGACTTAGCGCATTAGGTCTATAAGTCCGCCCAACCTAAAACGCGTTACA